>JAAYJU010000082.1 GCA_012522735.1 Clostridiales bacterium
AGGGGTGTAATTATAGGGTGTTGCGTCAAAGCTAATCAATGCATCATATTTATTTTCTATACCTCTCTTTAATAGATAATAATTGCTTTTAGAGCTATAGGTGTTAGTATAGAACAAATCAAATCCGCTTCCAAAAGCAGCTGGGGAAGCCTCATAGCATTCATCCTCAGGAAAATTATATTCAGTAATTATATCCTCAAGCTTCTTGGCCTTCATCTCCTCCATGATATCCTGTATTATCACATTTTGGGCTTGCACTCTTTTTGATTCGGCATTAGCCCTTGCTGCAACAACAAAGCTATTCAGGATTGGAAGGAGTACCATTGTAAGAATTGCGATGCTTACAATAAGCTCAACAAGAGAGCTACCCCTATTATCTCTTTTAATAACCATATTGAACCCCTTTTATCATCCCTTAAAAGACTTTTCTTAAGTAACCTGAGCTATTCATCATCTATAGGACTGTCAAATGCCCCGAATATATTATCAGTTCCGATAGGAAGTCCCTCTATTATAGGATCCACGAACTCCTTATTAGTTCCGCTTAAAGCATACAAATCGATAATCATTGTACCTGAAAGCTTACCAGTGGTATGATTAAATGCAGCTGAAAATGAGGGGATGTTCATACGTTCTTCATAATTATGAATATAGTCAACCCATTTCTTTAGGCCCTCATAGGTGGATGAATAGGATATGGTGACCTTTGTATTATGTCCCATTAATCCATCTGTATCGACTACCTCTGGCCCGGATACAGGATAAAACAATTCAAGTTCATTAAGATGCAATGCACTAATCTCCATACCTGTGTTATTGGCAAGATTATAGATAAACATAATGATCTTTTCCTGTGTAAGCCCTGCTGGAAATTCATCCAGCATTAAGTCGATTTTTTCCTTCATCTCGTTGGTTTCATCTATTAAGGTATCCTTATTCATACTCTTTTGTTGAAGCTCAATCCTATTATTGATAAGGATCTTATTCTCCTTCTCTAATTTTTCTGCTTTACTAGAGAATTTCTGATAGCCAAAGAAATAGGAGCATACAACAAGGATAAGAGTAACCAGTATCAGGATAAGCTTAAGCTGTTTTTGAGGTATCTGTTTTAGTTTCTCCATACTAGTCCTCCTCTACTTCATTTAATAGGTTGTCACCAAGTAGTAGTTCCTGGTCATATATGGTATCCACAACAAAGCTAACCGTTTTCAGCCCATATTCATCCTCTGCTATGTCTAGGGATGTGGTAAAGACATGATTTAGGCCCTCGATAGATTTTAACTGCATCAAGGTCTTAGCGACAGTAACCTCGGAATCTGCCACCAGGCTGAGGACTATTCCCTGTGATGTAACATTTATTGAATCAACAAGAGCCCTTGATGGAATCTTAGCCTCTATATCCTCTAATAAACCTATAAAATGCTCATTGCTGTTCTCGGTAAGGTCATATATCGTCTCTATCTGTTTAAGCTTTTCTGATATCATCTCATGCTCTGTATATATTTCATTTATATAGTATAGATTATCTATCTCAGTCTTTAATATATTGTGTTTGTTTAAATTATTTCTATAGGATAAGAACGATATAAGTATAAGGGCGATACTTATAAGAACCCCAGAGGTAAAGGTAAATATAAAGGCAGTCAGGTTACTGCTTCGAATAATTTGCTCCAAATATTCCTTTGGAATAAACCTGACTGGCTGGATGGATGCACCGATACAAGGCATGTATCCTGACATATCCTCCTTAGACATATTAGGATTCTTTTTTGTATTAGCCAGTCTCGCAGAATCAAGATATATCACTTCAACTCCAAGGCCATTGCTGATATATTCCTTTACTCCATTCCATCTGGTAGCCTGTCCCATTATGTATATGACATTTATCTTCTTGTTTTCATTTCTAGATATATAGTCCATAATTCTGGCTATATTTTCAATAAGATACCGCAGAGCTTCATTAACCCTCCCACCAATTTCATTGGATGATACTTCCAAGCTAGAAGCCACAGCCACCTCGTCCCAAACTGAAGTCTCCCTAGCTAATAAGGCTTTATTACATAAGAGGCCATATGCCTCTTCCTTTGGCATAGATGTATTTCCGTTAATGATTGCATCAATTATAGTCATATATCCAAAATTAACTAACCTTGGTAATATTAATGTACCGTTCTCAAATATATTAAGAATGGTCATCTGCTCATTAATATGAATAACCATGCTGATATCCTTGCTTATATTATTTTTGACCAGCTGATATACACTGTTGCCCATATAGTCAACAGCCAAAATTTCGTATCCTAAAAGCTTGGCCAGTTCATAGTATTCATTAATCATACCATCAGGCGCGGCAAGGACCAGTAATCTAAGCTTTTTCTCATTATCAATATTAAGCTTTTCTAATATACTATACGTAATGGCATGATCGGTTACATTCATTGGGAAATACTGCTCCACGTTGGCCATAACCACATCCTGAATACGTTCTTTTTTAACGAGAGGGATAGTAACCTCCCTATTTGCAATCTTGCTTGACATTAGGGAGAATACTAGTCTTTTACTCTTTATTCCTGC
>JAAYJU010000083.1 GCA_012522735.1 Clostridiales bacterium
ATGGTCTGATGGCATAACCCACACTTCCCCCTTCTATCAAAAGCTTGTCATTTAAATAGTGCCTCAACTTCCCCATTCCAACCGGTAAACCATCGACATATAGCCAGTAAGTAGTCTGTGGGACCATCCAATCTTCAAGGCCAATACCGTTTGATATATTGTCGCTACGAATTAACCAAGCTTTAAACTCATCATATGTCTTCCCATTTAATCTGTTGGTAAACCCATTTTCTTCTTCTGGAATCTCCTGTAGCATATCATATATATCCCTGTCGTCAGTAAGTGATAGCTTTCTAAACTCACAATTCAATTTAACACCCCCCTGTAATAAGAACCAAAGAACTTTTAAGCGCCTTTATCCCTTCTACTATTTCATGTTCTGGCATTCCTCCAAAGCCTAGCATTATCATATTATCAGAATAATTATTTTTATTCATCCAAAATGTTGAGGCTGCTGAAACCAAGATACTACTCTTCTTTGCTCTTTCAATTAATTCCTTTTCCTTTAGTCCATTAGTAAACTCCAGTAAAATATGCAATCCTCCATTTTCACCGTGAATAATAACCTTGTCTTCCATAAGCTCATTTATGGTGTTAATTAATAAATAATACTTTTTCATAGAGCTTTGGTGTATTTTTCGTAAATGTCTATCCCAGTAACCTAAATGCATAAAGTTCCGAAGGATGTTTTGTTGTATAAATGGTACCGATATGCGATACCAATGGAATAGTCTTTCATATCTTTCTAATAAGGCTTGAGGTAATACAATATAACTTATACGTAAGCCGGGTGACAGAGTTTTTGAAAATGTACCTAAATATATAACACAACCATTAGAATCAATGCTTTGTAATGAAGGAATTGGTCTGGAGTTATATCTAAATTCACTATCATAATCATCCTCTAAAATAATTCCATTGTTTTTTATAGCCCATTCTAAAAGCTTTAGTCGCTTCTTAATAGGCATAACATAACCCATTGGGAATTGATGCGAGGGTGTTACATATACCATTTTCGCAGAACTACTGTTAAGGTCCTCAATATTTATACCATCATTTAATAAACTAATAGGAAGAACCTTAAAACCATTGTTCGTAAATATGTCTCTTGCAACCATATATCCAGGTTCTTCAAAAGCAATTTGATCATGATCTTCTCTTAATAATTGGCATAGTATACTTAATGAGTATTCCATACCTGGGGATATTATAATCTGCTCTGGATTACAAGAAACTCCTCTTGATTTATATAAATAATTCATAAGCTCTATCTTTAGATTGACTTCACCAGTTTTTGCATTATATTTTGCAAAATCTTCGTTGCTCGCAGAAGATAGGAACTGATTTGATAGCTTTCTCCATATATGAAGAGGAAAATCATGGGCACTTAGGCTACGATCTCGAAAATTATACTTATATTTTAAGTCAGCTTCTTCCTTAATATCTTTTTTGGGATCATTAAATTGCTTAATATTTTTTTTATCCGGCTTAAAGAAATCCATATACTCTAGTTCTAATGCAATAAAACCACTGCCAGGTTTGCTTTCAATATATCCTTCAGAAGTAAGCTGTTGATAAGCAGTTCCAATTGTATTTCTACTTACATTTAATGTTGTGGAGAGCGTACGAATTGAAGGAAGCTTACTTCCCCCAGGAATTTCTTTGCTTATTATTTGATTTTTAATTTGCTCATAAATTTGCATATATATGGGGGTTCCCAATTCATTATCTATAATAATCATCTTTATCACCTTTTCAAACTGTACCCATAAAAGTAATTGAAACTGATACTTTTAGTAGTTTCGATTTGATTATATAATTGGGGAGCTCATATGTCAATTCATATGAATATAAACGATTCACAGAAAGAAGGAGAAAAAAATGAAGAAAAAACTAATATTAATAACAGCATTAACCTTAGCTGTAACTTCCATCATGATTGGATGCTCAAATACTGATTCAAAATCTACGGAAATAGATATTGTATCATCAGCTTCACAAGCTCCCGATGAAAAAACATTCGAGGAGAAGATATCAAAGGATGGTAACTTTATCATTATTACTTCTAAGGACTTAACCTTTGATAAGGATTTGATTGTTGACGGAACATTTACAAAGAAAGATAGTGATGGTAATGAAGTTGCTACCCGTTCTCTTGCATTAGCGGAATATGGTGATAACAACACAGTTATAAGATATACCCTTACCGTGCCAAGAATTATTATTAATAGCGAGAATACACTTCTTGAATATGGAATAATTAAGGGAGATGTATATGTTCAAGCTCCAGGGTTCAAAACTAAAGATGCAACAATCGATGGAAACCTATACTTTGCAAATCAGGAATTAATGGATGCTTTCAGTGCTGATGAATTAACAACAGTTACAGGAGAAATAGAAGTAAAAGAATATACAAAATAGTTTTCCTTTAAAAACCGGGTATATGGCATGTCCTATATCTATAATACCAATTAATTAGTTAAGGAGGAAACATATCATTAATGAGAAATTAAAAGAAGTATTATCTCATCCTTCAGACGGTGTGGTTGCTATTGTTACCCTTAGTAAAGAGGAACCTCACATCGTTAATACTTGGAATAGTTATATCCATGTAACTACTGATGATAAGCTGTTGATACCAGCTGGCTTTATGTATAGAACGGAAAATAATATTAAAGAGAATAACAAGGTTTGGTTAACCATTGGAAGCAGAGAAGTTCAAGGAAAAATGTATAAAGGAACAGGATTTTCTATTAAAGGCACTGCCAGATTTCTTACAGATGGTACAGAGTTTGAAACTATGAAAGAAAAATATAATTGGATAAGAGCTGTCTTAGAAGTTACCATAGGGAGCGCCGTACAGACATTATAAGAATCTGATCAATCCCAAGCCAGAATGCTTAAAGAGGTGCACAGGCATATCATATACCTGTATACCTCTTTTTATTTTTAAGTAGCACGTTATTTATAAGTAATTACTAGAAATCGGGTGTAATTATCGTTCAGCAGAAAAGAAGGCTTCCATCAA
>JAAYJU010000084.1 GCA_012522735.1 Clostridiales bacterium
CATTGGTATCCTCTGCAAATTTCTATGATGGTTTCCGCGGCATAAAGACTATCGCCCAAGATACAAAGCTTAAGCCGGGGAAATTTTTCTTTTATCCTTTTCATAAGACGTTTGGCTGCGTTTATTTGTCGAGTAGACGTATTCCTCACGGAATACGCCCCTCTCAGAACCGTGCTTGCGGTGTTACCGCACACGGCTCCTCATAATTATCATTCACATTATTCACCATAGACACTTACATAAATTTTAGGTTTTAGTAAAGGATAAAGTTTCAGCATCATTCGGAATTTCTCAAAGTTATAGCTATTTCTTTGGCTTCTTCTGTTTAACCACTTATATAACAATTTTTCTACTTCATTGTAAAATCTTCTAATCATCTTACTGTTATCAGTAATACCATAGTACCTATAATGACCCAGTAGTTTTAGATTTACCTTTTCCATCAATGTTTTAAGTGGTAACGTCCTAGCCTTTATAAGCCATTCTTTAAAGTTTTTCACTTTGGCTCGAAATTTCTTCTTACTAGTCTTCCTTTTGACTCTAAACCATCCTTTTTGACTTTTACTACAGTAATGTGTAAAGCCGAGAAAATCAAATGTCTCTGCCTTTCTTTTATTTCTTTTTCCCTGATTTTCATTTGCATATTTTCCGAACTCCAGCATTCTGGTTTTAGTTGGTTCAAGCTCTAACCCAAACATTTCCATCCTTTTATTAACCATGTCATTAAACTTAAGAATATCTTCTTTGTATTGGAAACAAACAACAAAGTCATCGGCATATACCACTAAATCGCATTGTCCTTTACATTGGGGCTTTACTACTTTATAAAACCATAGCGTAAGCATATAGTGCATATATATATTTGCAATCAGTGGACTTAAATTTCCGCCTTGAATTGCTCCATCGTCAGTATCTTCATATACTCCATCTTCTATAATACCTGCTTTTAAAAATCTGTTTACTAGTCTCATTATATTAGTGTCGCCAATATGCACACCTAGAGTTTTCATAATCCATTCATGACTTAGATTATCGAAATAACCTTTAATATCGGCATCATAAATCCAGTTTGTCCTCTGATTTTCAATAAGATAATTTAGTTTTTTAACAGCGTCATGGCAACTTATACTTGGACGAAATCCATACATACATTCAAGAAACCTTGGCTCATATATAGCCTCAATTATTTTCTTAAGTGCCAATTGTACAATTTTGTCCTCGTATATCGCTATACCCAGCGGTCTTGTCTTTCCATTATCTTTAGGTATCTGTACTCTTTTTACAGGACTAGGTTTATAGCTTTTTGTAACAAGCTTTTTAACCAATGCCTTCAGATTCTTCTCCAGATTTTCACTATATTCTTCTTTGCTAATCCCATCAATGCCGACTGCTTTCTTTTTGCTAAGTTCTTTATGGCATTCCAATAACAGTTCTTCGTTCATCATATGATATATGGATGTAAATTTTATGCCTGCATCTTTCTTGGACATTTCTGCTATTCTTTGTAATTTTGTTTCCATCATTTCTCCTATCCCTGTGTATAGGTAATGTTTCCTTACCAAGAGCGATAATTATGTGGACGCCTTTCCTCCTATGGCATTACCCATTATCTTCGGTACTATGCATCCATCCGACTCCCTATTTCCCATTTGATTGTCTTCATTTTATAGTTGATTTCTCATACTCTTAAAGAGAGAAAATAGGACCTCCTTAGTTCCCGTGTAATCATTGTACTGCATGACTGGCTCTAAAGACTCCGCCAATTCATAATTATTCGTCGCTATTATCGAGTAATTATGTGTTGCTTTCTGCTACTGCGACAGCATCAGCAATTGGATTTACAAACATTTTCGAAGCTCAATCACTTTCAGCCCTACAGCCTAACTGTCAACGCTTAAGTAATTATATTACTATAATTACTCCATGACTCGTTACTGGTGGTTCAGCTTAAACCTTGCCAGATAGGATTTCCACCTATTAAATTACACGACCTTGCTAAGCCGCACCGCAGGCTTGTTTGCTTGCGTTTTCTGCTTCGTTTTCAATAAACTCAGTACCAAGGCTGATGACTATATTGTGTGCCAATACCAGCTTCGCTTCTAGTACATGGTGACTGTACCCTTTCTTTATCTTTCCTTC
>JAAYJU010000011.1 GCA_012522735.1 Clostridiales bacterium
AATATAATAAGAGCTATTCATGCATCAAACTAATCGTATCTACAGAATTGGTTTTATTAAGCACAAAGCCTGCTTTTTGTCCTTCACAGGCAGCCTCATACTCACCCCGCACACCGGTTACTTCTGCATGGCCGTGTTCATCTGTTACAAGAGTCGTATTTGTCCACCATTCATTCTTAATCAGCCTAAGCAACTCATTATATGACGGCTTAGATGAATTGTCTTCACGAAGAAGCCCTGCAGGAGCTTTAAGCCATTTACCGTCTACTATACTCCATGTCGTTATAGATTCCACCAAGGGATGGGCAAATAATGTTTCGTAGAGCTGCACCACTTCTCTGGCCTGTCTCTCCTCTCCCTCAGGAGTAGTCGGCCACTCCTTTACCTGATGATCATTAAGGTCAATAATTTCCGGGGGCATTAATTGCCCGGATATCAATGTGTTTTCTGTAAAATGAATTGGAAGTCCAAAATGTGAATATCTATCCAAGACCTCATGTGTCTTTTCTACACCCCAATATCCTTGATGCTGATGAGATTGAATACCTATTGCATCGATAGGAATGCCAGCTTCTAGGCAGCCCTCTATCAATATTTCGTAGGAAATGGATGTATTAAAATCATTAAGCAGTAAGACCGCATGGGGATTTGCTTCCTTCGCCGCTGCAAACACCTCACGGATTAGTGGTATTCTTCCAATTTGTTTGCATATTCTTGTGATTCCATTATCATATTTATCGAAAATAGGCATTATAACTACTTCATTTATCACATCCCACATGTCGATTATTCCCTTAAACTCCGTAACATCCCTATGAATTCTATCAAGCTGAGTCTTTAGTATTTCATCATTTGTCATATCCATTAGCCATGGTGCTGTATTGGTATGCCAGCATAAGGGATGACCTTTTACCTTAACACCTTTCTCCTTTAGCCAAGTAGCCGCCGCCTTTACCTGCTTTGTCTGCGTTTTCCCTTTCTCGGGCTCAAAACCTCCCCAATAAAAGGGCAATGTTCCTGCATTAAAAAGAGCAAGCCATTTCTCAAAACGCTCCTTAAGCAGATCCTTCTCACTTGGGGCAGCCTCATCATTTACTAAAGGTATTGAATCAAAGGCACCACAACCAAAGAGAAATTCATGATTAGTCTGTGAGATTGTTATTTGCTTATTACTTAGTGGTAATCCATCTTGCCCTACAAAACGTATAGGCTTTGTCGTCATACGATGATTATATTTGCTTACCATTGATTTATAACCTCCTATTGGTATTAGAATTTAACCTTTTCGCTTTATATTTACATCTTCATTTACATTTTACAGTTTATCTTAATCATATTTTAACTGTCAATGTGTTAAGCTATACAAATCTTGTCAGGCTATAAAATCATTTTTTAGTCTAGAAAAATCATTGCTTTACTTTATAAAGTTACTTGACTTAGTAAAGTATACGTGATAAAATTTTTAAAAGTTTACGATTATACTTGACAATAATATAATAAAATTATTTAAAGGAGACTATTTATGTTCGAAAATCTTGTATCCCTTGATAACATAAACTATTTATTAGTATTTATTGAAGGAGTATTATCCTTTTTATCTCCCTGTGTAATTCCGCTTATACCTATTTATATGAGCTATTTAGCAGGAAACGCTAAACAGGTTGATTCAGAAGGGCAGATAACATACAAAAGATCAACTGTATTTCTACATACATTATTTTTTGTTTTGGGAATATCATTTGCTTACTTTCTTTTAGGTATGGCATTTATAGCTTTACGCAACTTCTTTAATACAAACCAACTCCTATTTACCCGAATTGGTGGTATACTTATAATAGTCTTTGGGCTTTATCAGCTCGGTCTATTAGACTTTAAATTCCTGCAAAGAGAGCGTAAAATTCGCTTAAATTTTGGTAACCATAATATGAATCCGCTGGCCGCCTTTATCATGGGCTTTACATTCAGCTTTGCTTGGACCCCTTGCGTAGGACCAGCTCTATCTTCGGTATTGATTTATGCTTCAACTGCTAAAAGTGCTTGGATAGGTAATCTGCTGATTTTACTCTATGCTGCTGGATTTATAATTCCCTTCCTGCTACTTGGATTATTTACGACTCAGGCTCTTAACTTCCTTAAGAAAAGACAAAAGCTTTTAAAATACACTGTAAAGGCAGGAGGAGTAATACTTATTATAATAGGTATCATGACCTTTACTGGATGGATGAACGGAATATCAAAATACCTCAATAAGATTTCTCAGCCAATCGGTACAAACCAGGAGCAGCAAGATGAAGACCATTCTTCTGGCTTAGAGGATATTACAGATGCTCCCGATAAGGAGGATAGCTCTTCAAATTATTCGGATGCAGGTACCTCTACGGATAGTTCAGATGCTGATAATCAGACAGATACCGATACAGAGACTACAAAAAAAGAAGTCGTACCCTCCATTGACTTTACAATAACAGATCAATATGGAGACAAGCATACGCTATCCGATTATAAGGGTAAGGTAGTGTTCTTGAATTTCTGGGCTACCTGGTGTCCTCCCTGTAAAAAGGAAATGCCTGATATTGAGAAGATTTATACCGAATACGGTAAAAATGAGGACGATGTAATTATTCTTGGAGTTGCTAACCCTTCCAGCGAGGAGTTTCCTAATAATGCTGATGAAAGCAAGGAGAATATAATAAAGTTCCTTGACGATAACGGGTATACATTCCCTGTAGTCTTTGATGAGACAGGGACTCTGTTGAGGGAATATCATATAAACGCATTTCCGACAACATTCTTAATTGATAAAGATGGTAACATTTTTGGATATGCAGCGGCTATGCTATCAAAAGATATGATGGATAGTGTTATTCAGCAGACTCTGGATTCCGCGAAGTAGTAGTTATAAAATCCACTTTATTTAATGATATATATTATTTTATTACAAAGGAGACCAACTATGAAAAACCTTTATGACCTTCCCTGTAATATCGCTCAGACTCTTAATATTATCGGTGATAAATGGACCCTGCTTATTCTACGCCAGATTATGATGGAGCATGATACCTACACCGAAATACTTCAAAACCTTGAAGGTATACCAACAAATCTTCTTTCAGATAGACTAAAGTCACTAGTGGAGGATGAGCTTATTAGCTCTGAGCTTTACCAAGCCCATCCCCCTAGATACCGATATTTACTGACTGAGAGCGGTATGGATTTAACAGATGTTTTTAACTCTATAATTCTTTGGGGTGAACGAAATCTTAATAAATGCCACAAGAAGCTCATTCACTCAGAATGCGGACATAAAATTGAGATGGCCTATTATTGTCCCAGCTGTGGTGAAAATATTAGCAAGGATGATATTACTATTGAGTAACATTGTTAATTTATAATCAGATATTTCTTTCCTACAAGAGGATAATATGCGAATTTATATGAAATACTATTGTAGGAGGTGATTAACATGATTGCAAATGTAACGTTATCCACTAAAGAACAGCTGCTTCTTCAGGATCAGAAATCACATGAGGAGCAATGTATCTTAAAATATGATAACTATGCCAATCTTGCGGTAGATTCCCAACTAAAGACCATATTTAAGAACAATGCACAAAAGGAAAGGGAGCATCTACAGACAATAAACCAGCTTTTAAACGGCCAGATTCCTTCTATGGCTGGAGGTTCACAGCAACAGTCGGGACAACAACAATCAGGGCAACAACAATCAGGACAGCAGCTGGCAGAACAGCAGTCCTCAGGACAGCAAGGGGCTAATTGGTCAATGTCACAACAAGAATCCATTGACAAATCAGGTACCACAGGATTTAAAGCTTCTGATAAGGATATGTGTATCGATATGCTAAATTCTGAGAAATATGTATCCAGTACCTATGATACTACCATCTTTGAATGCAAGAGTGCTCAGGTTCGTGATGTGCTAAACCATATTCAAAAAGAAGAGCAAAAGCATGGAGAGGCCATATTCTCATATATGCACAGCAAGGGCATGTATTCAGCTCAATAAGATTACATTAATAATAGAGCGTTGTTGCATCCTGATTTTTTAATTAGGATGCAACACTCCCTATTATTAGTATAAGAGTGTCTTCCGAAGCATGGCACTCGTTTTTTAACCTCAGTTACCATTTGTTGTTTTTATCCTATAATAAGATAAAATCTTCCTTATTAGAATTTTAATTACGAATTGACTAAATATAAAAAAAGTAGTATCATATAATCACATTCTGAGTTAAATATTTAACAAAAAATTGGAGGATTGTATTTATGAAAAAATTTATTTCATTATTATTATGTGTGGCATTAGTTATGACTATGTTCACAGCATGCGGCGCAAAAGGTCTTAAGACTGGACTTGCAGTTGTAAGTAGCGCAGGTAGTTCCAAGGAAGCTACAGAAGAAAAAGATGGCACTGCTCAAGTGGACTCAACAGCAGTTGCAGTTCTTGTAGATGACAAGGGTGTTATTAAGAACATTGTTATTGATGTGGTTCAGACTAAATTCAACTTTTCAACTACAGGCGAGATTACAACAGATTTAGCAAAAACCTTTGACAGTAAGAAGGAACTTGGTGACAATTATAACATGAAAGGTGCTTCTCCTATAGGTAAGGAATGGTATGAGCAGGCAGAAGCTCTTGAAAAATATGTAACCGGTAAGACCGTAGCAGAAGTTAAGGGCATTGCTCTCGACGGTGGATATCCTACAGATGCAGATTTAACAAGCTCCGTTACAATGAACATCGGTAGCATGATTACTGCTATTGAAAAAGCAGTTAATAACGCTGAAGATTTAGGTGCAAAAGCAGGCGATCAGTTAGGTCTTGGTATTACTTCCGGTTCAGGCAAGAGCACAAAGAACGCATCTGACGAAGGAGATGGTAATGTTCAGGCTTATTCACACTATGGTGCAGTTTCCTTTGATAAGAGCGGCAAG
>JAAYJU010000085.1 GCA_012522735.1 Clostridiales bacterium
ATATACATAGAAAAGGAGCTATATGGGACATATACTTATTGTTGAGGACGAGAAGGCGATTAATGACCTAATCTTAATGAATTTGGAAATGGTAGGACATACTGCGATTCAGGCATTTGACAGCATGGAAGCTCTTGCCGCAACCAAGGACCATCATTTTGACCTATGCTTATTAGATATTATGTTGCCTGGACAGGATGGCCTCCAATTAATTAATAATTTTAAAATGCTCTCTATACCGGTAATCTTTCTGACCGCTAAGGATTCTCTTACCGACCGGGTTAAGGGGCTTAATCTAGGTGCCGAGGACTATATCACCAAGCCCTTCGAAACCCTGGAGCTATTAGCTCGGATTGAGGTTGTTATGCGAAGATATGGCAGAGCCAATACAACCTTTGTCTATAAAGATGTAGAATTTAGTCTTACAGAGCGTACCGTACGTAAGGCTGGACAGATGATTAATTTAACTGCACAGGAATATGCACTACTTGAGGTTTTAATACAAAATAGAAATTTAGCCTTATCCAGGGAGCAACTGTTAGAAGCTGCTTGGGGCTATGATTACATAGGTGAGACTCGTACCGTTGATATGCATATTCAGAGACTACGCAAAAAGCTGGATTGGGAGGATGTCATCAAAACCGTCTATAAGTACGGTTATCGATTGGAGGTATCACAGTGAAGCTCCGTAGCAAAATATTTATCAGCATACTCTTGGTCTCCTTGACAACCCTAACTATAAGCTCATATTACTTAATTAATCGTAATCATCTTGATAACATAAGGCGTGAAGAGGAACGTTCCCAAAATGAATATACATTTCTTATCAATACCTTGGACAATGGGATAAGTGCTCAAAGCACAAAGGAAGAACTAAGACAGCTCTTTCTCCGTTACCTTGAATATTATAAAACTAGGGATATTATCTTAATGGTTTATGATGGTAAGGAGCCTTATGCTGTAGATTTTCCAGAGGTTGATCCTGCTTACTATGAGAGTTTACTTACGGTTAAAGAGGGAACCCGCCAGCTTCAGGTTCTTGAGAGCCAAAACAGACATTATTTTTTCGTCAGTGGTCGACTGACAAAATCCGGTGACTTCACTATCATTTATGCCAGAGATATTAGCGCTATCTATGAGCTAAGATTACAGAGTATCTATCTCTCCCTACTAATAGCCGCTATATTAACCCTATTATTAGGATTTCTTTCTTATCTCTATTCTAGATGGATTACCAGACCCATTGAGCTATTAAATCAAAATGCAAAAGACATCTCTAAGGGTAACTATTCTGTCCGAAACACTCCTGGCAAGGATGAATTTTCTACTCTTGGTAATGCTTTTAATCAAATGGCAGAGGCCGTAGAGACACATACTGCACAGTTGGAGGAAAAAGCGAAGGATCTACAGGAGTTTATTGATAATCTTTCTCACGAAATGAACACTCCCTTAACCTCCATTCAAGGCTATTCCGAATTCCTCCTTAAGGCTAATGCAAGCTCAGATCAAAAACAGAGGGCTGCTCATAATATTTATATAGAATCAAAACGGATGAAGGATATTTATACAAAGCTAATGCAATTGACCTTAGCAAGGGTACATGAACCAGAGCTTTCTACTGTGATAATCTCTGATCTTTTTCTCGAACTAAAAGAGCGTTTTTTCCTTCAGATGGAAAAGCAAGAAATAGCCTTAGAGCAGGAGATCGAACTTCATCAGATGTCCTTAGATTACACCTTAATATTGATTCTATTAAGCAACCTGATTAAGAATAGTATTCAAGCGCTACCAAGTGGTGGAACTATCCTTATAAAATCATATCAAGATAGTGGGAATGCCATACTTGAAGTATCCGATAACGGCTATGGTATTTCAAATGACAAGATAAATGATATTACTAAACCCTTCTACCGAGTGGACAAATCCAGATCAAGAAAAACTGGTGGCGCAGGTCTTGGCCTATCCATCTGTAAAAGTATAGCTAATCTTCATCATGCAGATATGGTGATTCAATCGGAAGAAGGTCTGGGTACCAAGATTCAAGTTATATTTTACAAGACTGTTACAACTTCTTGATTATACTGATATTTCTGTCTATTAATATTAGTACAGATAACTTCACTAGGAGTTATATTATCAGTAAACAACGACAAACGGCAAGCCGTTCGTCTTATGTTAAGAAAGGAAGATGACATGAAAAAATTATTAATACTTAGCTTTTCCTGTATCTTAATCTTTAGTCTATATGGTTGTAGCAAAGCAGCCCTTGAAAAGGAGCCAGTCGTGATCGAGGATTCTTTAGAGGATAATATTCCTTTATCCGAACCAGAGCATGAGCAAGATACACAGGCTAACGATGAAGAACCGGGTCATAAAGCAGATGCTGAGGTAAATCCAGAGGATACTTCAAGTGATATACCGTCCAATGATAGAGACCAAAGTGATAATGAAAGCCAAGAGACTCCAGAGCCTTTTAAAGGAATTGTTATGTTGGAAGGCATGGAGGAGGAAGTTAATTACCTTACTTATCAAAGCGAGTATGGTTATCAGATGGCATACGATATAGATCGATTTACTGTTACAAGCGAAAATGGAATTGATACCTATATGGCTGAAAACATAAACCCCGAGCTATACCCCTATGTATTTGTTAATATATACAAATCTAAATTTGATGATGGTAATAGGGATTTCTCAGGTGATTTAAAGCTATTTGATAAAGCTTCAAATGAAACTGTAACCTTTAGTTCCCCAATGGAAAATGTGAAGCTTGGAAACTACGATGCCATCCATTATGAATATATACATGGCAATCAGTGGAATTCCTTGGTCAGACATATCTATGTCATTAGCTTAGAGAATGATTATTATGTAATTCATACTAACTACTTTCTGGAAGCGTCCGAGGGTTATGGTGTAAGAATCGAAGCTATGCTGGATACTATAGTAATTGAAGAAAATTAAGAATTTCATTATTTGAGTATCCCGCCTTCGCAGGGAACGCAAATAAATATTTATTTAAAAACAGGTACCTCACTGTAGATTGGTGTAGTACCTGTCTTTTTGTTATATAATTATATATGTACGCCGAGCCTTGGGCGCGCTTAATGTGCACTCCATATTATTCGATCACGCTGTATAATACTGTGCCTGTGCGTTCCACAGCTCGTAATACTTCCCCTCTGAATCGGTAAGCAGCTCGTCGTGGCTTCCACGCTGTATCAGTTGTCCTTCATGGAATACAGCAATATTCTGACAGAAGCGGCAGGATGACAATCGATGCGAGATGAATACCGCCGTCTTCCCATCCACTATCTCATTCATCCGGTTATAGACCTCGGATTCTGCAATCGGGTCTAGTGCAGCAGTCGGTTCATCGAGAATGATGAAGGCCGCATCCTTGTAAAGCGCCCTTGAAAGCGCAATCTTCTGTGCTTCGCCGCCGGATATATCGACACCACCCTCATCAAAATCCTTATACAGACTGGTTTCAAGCCCCTCTGTCATCTCACGTAAGCGCTGTGTAAAGCCCACGCCATCCAGACAAGAGATTGCTTTCTTCCCATTATAAGAAACCTTGGCTGCCACATTCTGCCCAAGACTAAAAGAAACCAATTGAAAGTCTTGGAAGACGATAGGAAAGATCGACATGTATTCATGATATGTATATTTACGGATGTTAACTCCATTCAGTAATATTTCTCCTTCAGTCGGATCATACAAGCGACACAAGAGTTTAATGAAGGTAGTCTTCCCACTACCGTTCATGCCAACCACGGCTAGTCGTTTACCTACGTCAAACTTCAAGGATACATTCCTCAGGGCGTATTCATTCTGCCCAGGGTATCGGAAGGAAACATTCTTGAACTCGATTTCATATTCTATATCAGAATGCTTCTCCACCGGTAAATCACCTTGATACATATCATTGGGCATATCCAGCAATTCGAAGGTTGTACGTAGGAATGATGCATTATTACGAAAGTCACCAAAGGCTTCCATTAGATTTGCAACACTAGAGGAAAGTGACGTAATCACACCGATATACTGTGCGACATACCCAATTCCGAACGCTCCGCCCAGTGCCTTTAGACACACAAAGACATAGGCAATCCCGGTAAACACCTGTGAAAGCGCCCCCGATAAGGCGAAAAGCCCACCCATCGGGCCACGTCCGGCCTTTGCAATAGAAGACTTTGGGCCAAAGCCAACATAATGCTCCAGCATCTTCATGCTTAATTTGTCCTGTCTATAGATTCGTACATCTAGTGCACGCTGACCCCCGCTCATGTAATATCCATAGAAGCTGTGGATACGATTGCCAAACTTTGATTCCTCTGCGAATTTCACCCAATAACCGCTTCCCTTTGTCGAAAGAACCGGAGCAATCAAAGTGATGAGTAGCATGGCAGCTACAATAGCTACGATAAATAGTGGATTGTTCAAAATAGTAAGCCGTCCCCCACTCTCTGGTACACGAAGAACAAATAATGGTATAATTAGAACTGCAGCTATGATGATACTAACAAGCGCATACATTATTCTTGCATATATCCACATTAGAAGCCGTAAGCCGTACCAGCCCATGACATCATTCTGTCGTATCTGATACAGCAGGTCTTGTGTACGCTGGTTGTCTACTGAGCGGAAATCCATAGAGACGAATTTGTCTGCATATATTTTTCTAAGATCAAAAAATTGTAATGCATTATGATAGTTTCTCCATCTTCGTAGTCCCGCGCTTGCCATTGAGAGAACTGCTGCAGATAATAAGGCTACAATCACCAGAATGGTTAAGGTGTTCTTATCCCGTGCTCCAGCAAGCTCGCTGATAATCCTAGCACCTAGATAGATTCCGACATAAGGAGAAACACCATTTATTATAGAAGATAATGTAATTGCCACAAATGCTTTTGGATTCACCTTCCACCAGATTCGATATCCACGCATACTTAATTGCATTGCTTCACGAAGGGATATTTTCTTTTTGTCCTTACTCATTCTCCTCCACCCCTTCCTTATAATATTTGCTTTGAATCTCAAATAGCTCCGCATACTTACCGCCCTTAGCCATTAGTGAGTCGTGTGTTCCTTCCTCTGCAATCCGATTCCCATCTATTAGAATAATTCGGTCGCAGAAACGTGTGGATGCCAGACGGTGTGAAATGTAGATCGCCGTTCTTCCACCGGTAAATTCGTTATATTTGTTATACATATCGCTCTCGGCAATCGGATCAAGCGAGGCTGTCGGCTCATCAAGCACAATGATGGGTGCATCCTTATATAATGCACGAGCAAGCATAAGACGTTGTGTTTCTCCGCCGGATAGTTCGACTGCATCTTCATATACGGAATTTCCCAGATGTGTGTCGTACCCCTTCGATAGTCGTTCGATCCTATCGGTCATTCCCGCTTTCGCAGTACATGATATCAGCTTATCTTTATCAATATGTTCAAAATTCTGTGCGATATTCTCCGCAACTGTTCCGGGAAGAAGGGAAAAGTCTTGGAATACCGCCGAGAAATGCAGATAATAATCTCTTCGGTTGTATTTACGAATATCCTCCCCATTCAAGAGGATTGCCCCCTCGGTTGGATCATAGAAACCACAGAGCAGCTTCACCAGGGTGGTTTTCCCTGCTCCGTTCAGCCCCACGACCGCCAGCTTTTCCCCTTCCTCTATCGTCAGGTTTATCTGATCTAGCGTATTCTTGTCTGCACCCGGATATCGGAAGGAAACATTCTTTAATTCCATCCTGTATGATTTCTTCTTATCTGGTTCCAAGGATTCACCATCTTCAAAGCGAAACACCTCAGGATACTCCAGAAACTCTCTTAAGGCAGTCAAGTCCAAGCTTTGCTTGTAAAGCTTTGAAACTCCTGTCAGAATACCATTTACCCATGACGTAAATCCGCCGACCGCCGTGAAATAAAGTAGGAACTGCGAAGCTGAAAGCCCTTGATTTAGCACCATGCTAATGATAAAGAAATAGGCCACACCATTCCGTGCTACTGTTAGTATCACATCGATTAAATCCGCCCATATGTAGATCCTCTCGCCACGTGCGACAAAGTCTTGATAAAGTCTATATGTGCTTTTATATACATCATCAAGCCAATCCTTCATACCAAAGATACGAATATCCTTGGCAATCGTATGGTCGCTGGCTTTATCATTCAAGTAATTCATCTTCCTGGAGTAATCGGCATCCTCATCCCTGTGGCGAAATCCCCAGCCATTAAGATGGTTGTTAATGAAAAACCCAGTTAATGTCGTCACTAACACAAGCCCTATTACCAATGGGTTAAGCGATGCAAGAAGCAATAGGTAGATTACAAATCCTGCCGTATTCTTTAATAAGTCGGTAAATGTATTCCATATCTCTTGAGTTGCTTTGTCTGTTCCATTTACCGTCTGATACGATTTTTCAAGCATACGCTGTACGTCTTGATTATCCCTGTTTGGATAAGACATAATCATAATCTTTTCTTGAATCATGGCAAGAATATTCTGCCGTAACTCAAACCGGCCGAATCTTCTGTTTAATCCCACATACTCTCTAGCCGCATACACCAACATGAGTCCGACGGTGAACAATAAAATCAATGTTAGCAGCCTGCTAACAGATACATTCTCCTGAATCGCACCGAGTATCGTGGGTGCGGTGTATAGTCCGATCAGGTTAGTGCCTACCCCCAATGCGGCAAGTACCACAACCGGCCAGAGCACATTTTTCTGGTGTCGCCACGCCATCTTAATCATAAATCCGCTATTTTGGAATAAATTGTATTTCGGTTTTGCAGCCATTTAGTTCCCCCCTTGTTCCCCATTACAATTTAAATCATATTGTAGCACATATATTGACATAATAAAACACATATTTACTCACGACTGGTAAGTTGCCCCAGTACTTAATATAACATCCATGGCTACCAAACGACGCCTAAAATTTATGTAAAAGTAGTAAAAATCCAATAAATGTGAAACCGTCTGCCATGTGCAGACGGTTAACTTTTATATCCTTCTTACCTTACTCATAACAAACCTACTTTTAGGAATTGTCGGTATCCTGGATAAGCGATATCTCAAATTTTGCTTTGGTACTTTATAGGTTAGGTGATTTGCAATAAAGTCAAGACTTGCCTTCATAGCTTCTATAGTAACTAATTCGCCGGCACATCGATGCCCTGTACTACTATCTCCGCCTCCCTGGGGCATGAAAGTGAAAGGATTGCCTGACCAATTCTCAAATCTTTCCGGGATGAATTCATAAGGATCTGACCATAATCTTGCATCATGATTTATTCCATAGATATCTAATAATACAAGAGTTCCTTTCTTAATATAAAACTGATCCCATATCAGACTCTTTTTTGCCTGTGCTGCTACATAAGGGGTAAATGGGTAGAAGCGTCTAACCTCCTGTACAAACATTTGCTTATAAGCATTATCCCCTGTTTGAAACCTAGTGCGACATTCCGGTCGCTCATGCATGGCAAGGACACCGAATGTTATATAGGTAGCAATTGCAACCATTGGCCTTATTATATTAATTAGTTCAACTGCGGCAATTTGTCTACTCAAAAGCTTTTGATTCTGGTCAAGATGCCATGCTATGATATCAGCTGCAGTTCCTTTTGCCGGTGATAATTTTCCAGAGCGGATTTTGGTTATTATGCCTCTAACCCATTCCTCAGACCTTTTGCGTGCGCATCGTCCTTGCCAGTGCCTAAGTCCAACTGCACCGAATCCATCAATCATCTTACCTAAGTCAGTCGCTCTTTGCCTTATTTCATTCTTTTGCAGCGGAACTCCTGCCCATCTACATGCCACTTGACACATAATTATTTGTGCTTCATCAAACAGGATAATGTCATTACTGCGCCATTTCGCACTATTTACTTTCCATTGCCAGATTGTGTAATCAGTCAGTTTTTTTAGATTTTCCTCTGTCATGATTGACATAAACATTTGCTTACGATTATAATGTGCATTCCCGTCTAAGCCTTGCACTCCATTTTGACCGGTTAGCGTCTTCTGAACTCTCTTAGGTGCAACGTCTTTTCTTTTAAAGTATTTATTAGCATAAAAAATCTTAGCCGCTTCTTCTCCACTAATACAGATAGCCTTTTTACCTAATAAGCGTGTTTGAAAGATATCTGTTTTATACCTATCGCATCTGTTTTGTATAAAACAATAACCTTCTAATAACATGGATAGACTATTATCAATAGTCACATCACAAGGAATTTTTTTAATAGCACACATAATATTTGATACTCCTTATAATTTATACAGTTATTATGTGTATGAACTGGAATATAATATACCTTATTAAATATATTATTCTACTTGCATCTTTTTTCTTCCCACCAGCCAAACGCAACCTTTGCCTTTATATCTACTTCTCCCGGTGATAAAAAGATCAAAGCAAAGGAGTTGCCGGGAGGAATGATATACATTCCTTGAAAATCATGCTTTGTAAGAGTTATACTAGGTTCTACTCTTCTGACGAAGGTATAGGTTCCACTGATTGGATTCCCAGTAGCATAGTTACCGCTTTTTATTAATACCTTAGGTCTTATAGGCGGAGTTATTGATTGATTTCCGGCTGCTACATGGTTAGATATTACTGCCCTACCGCGAAATACTGCACCTAACCATCCCTCAACTGTAATCGGCTGATTCGAAAAATTAGAAATGGTATATGCATTAAGAAACATATTTACCTTGGAATCCGGCGGATTAAACAATCCTCCCCATGCTTGGAGACCACCTCCATAGCTAATCATATCAGTCTGTCCAAGAAAATATTCTCCAAGGAGAGAATGATAAACCGAGTCTTTCAGTACAATCACTTTTTGCGGCCTTGTTTTATTCTGTATAAAAAGCATACTCATTCCTTTACCTCCCCTTGATACTTTCTTCCCACCATGTTAACACAATAGTTGAAGTAACTATTTTCCAACCATTTGATCGTAGTAGTATGGAGAATGAGCCCCCCGGACCGATAATTATGGAACCTTGATGGGAATCACTAACTAATGTGGAATTAGGGGTAACGATGCGGCCAAAGATATCAATTCCCTTATTTAACCCCCCTTTCATATATTCAGACTGAAGCATGTATGCATTAGGCTTTACAGGTGGAGTAGCTGCTTGATTTGATAATGTTATTGTAGATGTTTTTGTATTATAGGATGGAGGCTCTGCGTTAAGCCAAATTTCTGCATCAAAATAATCTTCACCATAGTTTGTAATAGTAAATATATCAAAATATAGATTCACTCCTGAATATCTCGGATTTATGATGCCGCTCCAAGCATTAAACTGACTGCCAAAATGAAGCTCCTCTGTCTGTCCTATAAAATATCTACCTAATCGTGCATTCCAACCGGAGCTAGTTAAGTCTACTACCTCTTCCGGTAAATAACATATCCTTTCAACCATATAATCATTCCTTATCCTATTCCTAAATCTTATTATATGATATATAGGATGCCTAAGTTCCCTCATACTGGATAATAGCTGTCTACGTAGAAAGACCAAAACTAGATTAGATTTAAAAAGAAAGGACCGGAAAATAAGATTTATATGTTTCCGGTCTTTTCCTATTAAAAATTATATTAGAGTGTCACGAAGAATTCGCTAGCATTCTTCACCAATTAGATTGTCTATCAGTGTAGCAAATCTAAAATAGCGACCTTCTTCTGATTTGCTAAATTGCTAACCACTCTTCCATGGCTTGCTCAAGCTCCTTACTCAGTTCCACTTTCCTCTCATATAAGCTATTAAGCTCCTCATAATCACTCCCCATAGCTACCATCATCTCATCAATCTTTTGAATCTCTGCTTCTAACTCCTCAATCCTCTTCTCAGTCTTAGCAGCATCCACGGATTTCTTAACAGTCTTTTTGCCACCGTCCTGCTTATCTTTTTCAGCCTTCACAGCCTTAGCAGACTGGCCTTCCTTAACAGCTTTCTTTTCCTGCTTTACTGCCTTAAGCTCCTCTTCCCCCTGCCGCCTCTCCTTATCCTTTATACTCTTATAATAATCATAATTCCCAAGATAGCTATGCAGACCTTCATCCTCTATAGCAATAACTCGATTACTAATCTTGTTGATAAAGTATCTGTCATGGGAGATAAATAATATCGTTCCCTTAAAAGCATCTAAGGCCTCTTCAATACTCTCAATAGATCTGGTATCAAGGTGGTTGGTGGGCTCGTCAAGTATCAGCAGATTGATATCCTTATATAATAGCTTGGCAAGCATAAGGCGAAGTCTCTCTCCGCCGGATAATAGCTTAATCTTTTTGAATACATTATTGCCATAGAAGAGGAACTTAGCAAGATACTCCCTAGCCTTTCCCTCCAATATAGATATATCATCTCGGAAATATTCAAGGGCTGTCATCTCATCATTTTCAAAGGTAACATTTTGCGGAAGGTAAGCTTGCATTACACTGGCACCAAGCTCTACCTTACCGGCATCAGGCATTTCCTCTCCCAGTAGCATCTTAAGAAATGTGGTTTTTCCGCTACCGTTAGGACCGATCAAAGCTACTCTTTCACCAAAGTAAACCTCCATCTTGGCATTATGAAATAAAGTCTTTTGTCCAAAGCTCTTTGACAAATCCTTTGCGCTTATAGTAATCCTTCCGGAGCGGTCTGCCTGCTTGAAATTCAATTTCATGTTTTGCCTATCAGTCGGTTTATCAAGTCTCTCCATCTTATCAAGCTTAAGCTGCATGCTCGCCGCCCTTTTATAGAACTTGACATTGTCAGCCCGTGCCGCCCAATCCCTTAATTGCTTTACCGCCTGCTCCATAGACTTAATCTTCTTATTCTGTTCCATGTAATTTTCAAGCTGTATCCTAAGCTTCTCATCCTTCTGGGTTAAGTAGCTCGAATAGTTCCCGATAAATGTGTCACTTTCCTTATCCTCTATCTCAATAACCTTGTTAACCACATTATCAAGAAAATATCTATCATGGGATACCACTATTACAATCCCCTTATAGGTCTTAAGATAGTCCTCCAGCCATTCGACCGATTCCATATCCAGATGATTAGTGGGCTCATCAAGGAGTAATACATCCGGCATATCAATTAGGAGCTTTCCCAAAGTTACGGTTGTCTTTTCACCGCCACTTAGCATATTGAAGTCCTGAGTTAAGAACTCCTCACTAAAATGCAAGCCCTTACATACTCTGTTAAGCTTCTCCTCAACGTTATAGCCTTCCTTTAATTCAAATAGCGAAACCTTCTCGCTGTATTTTCTTAAGGTACGCTCTAGGTCCACGCCTTCTATATGACGCATATTATTTTCTAGCTCACGGATCTCCGCTTCTAGCTGATAAATCTCTGTAAATGCAGATTTAAGCACATCTATTACCCTGGTACCTATCGGAAACTCCGGTATCTGGTCCAAGTAGGCAATGGTTGCATTTTTAGGGGTATTAACCCATCCCTCATCAAATCCCGGAGGTACCGGGGCATAAGGATAACCTGCACAATGATTCATGGTAAGAATCCCCGCGATTAATTTTAGTATCGTGGTTTTGCCGCTACCATTTTCGCCTACTATACCAACCCTTTCGCCATCAGTAATATTAAAGGTCACCCTCTCCAGTATCAGAGAGGTATCAAGGTACTTTTTCACTTTATCTAATGATATCTCCATTTTTTACACCCTTTATCACAAGCTATAATAATTTTACAATAGCATGATTTCCCATAAATTAATACCTCAAACTTATTTATAATCATTTACGCTACGCTTAAAACGGCAGGATATCTTATTTAACAAATTGAAAGATGATAATTCCTCTATACTCTCTGTCTTACTACCATATGAATAAGCTAGCTGCTTATACTTACAGACAGAATCCTCTGCCTGTAATATAGCAGTTCCTACCAGGACACCATTGGCCCCTGCCGATATAGCACGCATCACATCTGCTTTATCTGTGATAGAGCTTTCACTTAGCAAAAATGCATCCTTCCTTTTATACCTACCAAGTAACTCCGTAGTAGCTACATCACCGTTATCTACCTCATACTTTAAGATGTTGCGATTATTTATACCTATAAAGGATAGGTCTAGCCCCTCTAGCATATTGAATTCTTCTTCATTATGAACCTCGACTAGAGGCTCAATTCCATTTGCCAAAGTAAATTCTACAAGCTCTGCGAGCAACCTCCTATCAAGCATGGATACAATTAGAAGTACCGCATCGGCACCTGCCTGCTTACTGTCTTTAACCTGTTGCTTAGTCTTGATAAAATCCTTACGAAGCACAGGCACCGATATCTTCTCAGATATTTTCTCAAGCAGCTTAAGTGAACCCCCGAAATGCTCCTCTTCCGTCACTACTGATATTACAGGAGCACCGCAGCTTTCCATAAGCAAGGCATAATCCACCGGATTCCTTCCCCTCATAAGGTTTCCTTCCCTTGCTGAGAATAATTTTATGTCGGGTATTACAGGAATAATTCCTTCATGATACCTTCTCCAGAGTGCCTTAGAGCAGGCATTTGTTTTATAATTACTATCGTTTCTATACATTCTACCCGCCTTTCAATAGATACAATTCTATTTTCGGTATAATAACTAAAGGTGCATTAATATTGTCTATAACTAATATCCTCTAATAATTTGCATATGCCTGTGATGCCTCTATTAATTGATTTAGCTTTCTTTCTGCCTCGCCACCGGCTATAAGCTCTGAAGCCAGCTTAATGCCCTCCTTAAAGGAAGTTGCTCTGTTACCTATCATAAGTGCACCCGCCGCATTAAGTACAACCGTATTAAGACGGGCACCCTTATCCTTACCGGAGAATACATCCCTAATCATAAGGGCATTTGCCTGTGGAGTTCCTGTAGCGATATCTTCAAGCCTACACCTCTCAATCCCAAAATCCTCAGGCGCGATTTCATAGCTTGTGATATTACCCTTGTTAAGCTCATTAATTCTTGTCTTTCCCAGAAGTGAAATCTCATCCATACCATCCAGCCCATGTAC
Source organism: Clostridiales bacterium (assembly GCA_012522735.1). Taxonomy (GTDB): domain Bacteria; phylum Bacillota; class Clostridia; order Lachnospirales; family Lachnospiraceae; genus Mobilitalea. The sequence continues at coordinate 13,030 of JAAYJU010000085.1, forward strand.
AATCAAGGCTCTGGTATAGCCCACATCAGCGGCAACCCGTGCTACCGTATCTAATAATTCAGGACGATATACCCCGAGCACATGCCTTGATGCTTTTGAGGGGTTAATTAATGGACCTATAATAGTATAGAAAATCGTCTTGATACCTAGATCCTTTTCGGGCAGCAGAACCTTCCCCATAACCGGGTGAAATAAAGGAGCAAATAGGAATGCTATCCCCACTTCCTCAATCTGCTTTTCTATCCCCTTTGGTGTCTGATTAATCTGAACACCAAGAGCCTCCAATACATCGGCACTACCGGATAGACTGGATATAGACCTGCTTCCGTGCTTTGCCACAGGGATTCCTGCCGCTGCTGCCACAAGAGCTACCGCTGTGGATATATTAAAGGTGCTTAAACCTCCTCCTGTCCCACAGGTATCCATAAGCTCCTCCTTAACATTTGGGTTAATCCTTATGCAATTATCCCTCATGGCCTGTGCAATCGCTGTAATTTCTGTTAGAGATGGTCCCTTCATCAATAATGCCACCAAAAACCCGGCAATCTGTGTTTCATTTATATCGTCATTCTTTATGGCTACAATTAACTTGTATGCCTCTTCAGAGGTCAAATCCTCTTTAGTGGTTAATTTCTTCATTATATCCTTAATCATCTATATTCCTCCTTAATAGCCGCAAGCATGGTTCCTACATACTCCATAACAGGTTCTATACATTCCTTACCGTATTGTCCGATTATTCGTACTATAGCGCTTCCTACAATTACCCCGTCAGATATTTTAGCCATAGCTCTTGCCTGTTCTGGAGTCGATATACCAAAACCGATTGCACAGGGGATATCCTTTACAAGCTTAACATTCTTAATCATATCAGCCGAAGCATTTCCAATATCATCCCTAACACCTGTTACCCCTAAGGATGATACACAATAGATAAAGCCTTCTGCATCTGACGCGATACTGCCGATACGCTCCTTGGAGCTAGGTGCAATCATCGATATATAAGTAATGCCATGCTCCCTACAATAGGGCTTAATCTCATCCCTTTCCTCATAAGGTAAGTCTGGTACAATAATTGCATCCACCCCTACCTCCTTGCACTTAGATAAAAACCTCTCACTGCCATAGGAGAACACGGGGTTAACATAGGTCATAAATGCAAGCGGAACATCACAGGTCCTCCTAATCCTTCTTACCATGTCAAATATTTTATCCGTCGTAGTCCCCGATGAAAGGGCCCGATTATCCGCCGCCTGTATCACTACTCCTTCTGCCATAGGATCAGAAAATGGAATCCCAAGCTCAATCATATCTACCCCCACATTTGCCAGCTCATGAACCAGCCTCTCGGTCACCTCAATAGAGGGGTCCCCTGCTGTAATAAAGGGAATAAATGCTTTACCATTTGAAAATATATTTTCTATTCTATTCATATATATCCTCCCCCCTATAACGTGCTATCGCTGCCACATCCTTATCTCCCCTACCGGATAAATTGATGACAATGATTTGCTCCTTATCCATAGTCGGCGCAAGCTTCATTGCATGGGCAAGGGCATGGGCACTTTCTATGGCAGGAATAATCCCTTCCATCCTAGATAAATATTCAAAGGCCTCCACAGCCTCCTTATCGGTTACCGGAACATACTCCGCCCTCTTAATATCCTTAAGATAGGAATGCTCAGGCCCCACCCCGGGATAATCAAGACCGGCAGATATTGAATAGACCGGCGCAATCTGACCGTATTCGTTCTGGCAGAAATATGATTTCATACCATGAAATATACCTACCCTTCCGGTAGCCATAGTGGCGGCTGTTCTGTCTGTCTCTACACCATAGCCCGCCGCTTCACATCCAATTAACCTTACCTGGGGATGGTCTATAAACTCATAGAATATACCCATGGCATTACTGCCTCCCCCGATACAGGCAAGGACTACATCGGGAAGTCTTCCCTCTGCTTCAAGCATCTGTTCCCTTACCTCTCTACCTATGACGCTTTGAAAATCTCTAACCATCTCAGGATAAGGATAGGGTCCCATAACCGAGCCTAGTACATAATGAGTATCATTGATTCTAGAAGTCCATTCGCGAAAGGTTTCATTAACTGCATCCTTTAGGGTCTGAGTACCTGATGTTACCTCATGAACCTTAGCCCCCAAAAGCTTCATCCTAAATACATTGAGAGCCTGCCGCTCAGTATCCTCCTTGCCCATAAATATCTCACATTCAAGTCCAAGCAGAGCCGCTACTGTAGCTGTTGCCACACCATGCTGACCTGCTCCTGTCTCTGCTATTACTCTGCTTTTACCCATCCTCTTAGCCAGCAATACCTGGCCAAGTACATTGTTGATTTTGTGAGATCCCGTATGATTTAGATCCTCCCTCTTTAGATATATCCTTGCCCCCTTTAAATCCCTTGTCATATTCTCTGCATAATACAGTCTGGATGGCCTGCCTGCATATTCAACTAAAAGACTGTTAAAGTCCTTGATAAAGTCCTCATCATCCTTATAATGCTTATATGCCGACTCAAGCTCATTGATTGCGTTCATCAGTGTCTCAGGTATATACTGCCCCCCATAGATTCCAAATCTTCCTTTATCCATTTACTTCACGCTCCTAACCTTTTCAATAATATCTCGCATCTTTTCTATATCCTTACTACCCCTTGTCTCCACACCGCTACTGACATCGATGCAATAGGGATGGCATGAACTTACTGCCTCTATAACATTTGACCCATTAATTCCTCCAGCTAAAAAGAACTCACGCCCTATCTCCTTTGCCATATTCCAGGGAAAGCTACGACCGCTCCCTCCATACACTCCTTTTGTAAAGGAATCAAGTAATACATAATCTGCTTGGCTTTCCTTGGCCCTTCTGATATCCTCCATTAACCTTATTCTAAATGCACGTATGACAGGCTTTTTACTTCTTAATTTAAGCTCCTTAATATAATCCTCGTCCTCATCACCGTGTATCTGAACTAAATCAATTATACCTTTGTCACATATGGACACTATCCTGTCAATCCTCTCATTCACGAATACCCCTACTGCCTTTATATTCTTATCAAGAGCTTCCTTTAGTCTCTTTGCTATGCCTTCGTTAATCCTGCGGCTACTATCTGCGAATACGAAGCCCACATAGTCAGGCATGAGCAGATTGACAGCCTCTATTTCTTGGGCATCTATAAGCCCACATATCTTAATTCCTGTCATGACTCCCTCCATCTGGCAATTTGCCCTTTAATATCCCTGCATTTCATCAAGGCTTCTCCAACTAATGCCGCATCTATCTCCATGCTCCTTAGCAAGCGTATATGATTCATATCTGTGATACCACTTTCCGCTATATATAAAATTCCCTTAGGAACCCTATCCCTTAGGCTTATACAATGGTTGATATCCACCTCAAAGGTTTTAAGGTCGCGATTGTTTACTCCGATAATCCTAGCCCCAGCTCTAATTGCACTTTCAATCTCTTCCTCGCTGTGAGCCTCTACCAAGGCTGATAATCCCAGTCCTTCACATATCCCAAGGTATGTTTTTAAAGTATCCGTATCGAGAAGTGCACAGATAAGAAGTAGGGCATCTGCACCAATCATCCTTGTCTCATATATCTGGTACTCATCAATTATAAAATCCTTTCTTAGTACAGGTATGGTTACATGGCGACTTATCTCAGTAAGATGATGGTCACTGCCATGAAAGAAATCTGCTTCTGTCAACACCGATATGGCAGCAGCCCCCGCTTCCTGATACGACCTAGCAATATCCAGATAAGGAAAGGTCTCCGATATTATGCCCCTAGAGGGAGATGCCCTTTTCACTTCACAGATAAAGGATAGCTCCTCTCCCTCGATAGCTCTTTCAAATGCAAATGCCTCCCTATTGCTATGGCCTCCCATATTATCCTTAGTTTTAAGTCGAGCTATAATTTCAGCTAGTGGAAGTCTTGCCTTTTGCTCATCTATTCTTAGCCTTCTTGCCCTTGTAATTTCATCTAAAATCATACCTTCACCCTATCCTCTGCTAATAACATCCTAATTGTATGCAATATCTTTATCTTAAAAGTCCACTTATAGGTTTGATAATTCAATAAATCTATTAAGCTGATTTAATGCCCTTTTACTATCAATTGTCTCTGCTGCCACCCTTACACATTCTCTGAGCGTAATATTGTCATATTTCATATAAAGACATAGCGCGGAGTTTAATAATATAACGTTACGTTTTGGTCCTTTTTCTCCCTTTAGAATATTTAAGGCAATGTCTGCATTCTCCTCGGGACCCCCGCCTATCAGATCCTCAGGCCTGCAAAGCTCAAAGCCCAGACGCCTTGGGTCTATAAAGAAGCTATTAATACTTCCCTTATTTACCTCACACACGGTGGTACTGGTACTTAGAGATACTTCATCAAGTCCATCATGGCCATGTACAACCATAGCTCTTTTTACCCCAAGATTTGAAAGTACCCTTGCAAGAGGCTCGACAAGACCTTCATCATAAACACCCAGCAGCTGTAGATTAGCTCCGGCTGGATTGGCCAAGGGACCAAGAATATTGAATATAGTCCTTACTCCTAATTCCCTCCTTACGGGAGCAGCATACTTCATCGAGGAATGATATATAGGGGCATACATGAAGCATATCCCTAGTTCCTTAAGAATCTCCTTGCTTCTTTCTATGGGTAAATCTATTTTGACTCCAAGTGCTTCTAGCAGATCGGCGCTACCACATTTACTTGAAACGCTACGGTTACCATGCTTTGCTACGGGCACTCCTGCTGCAGAGACTACTATGGCTGATATGGTTGATATATTAAATGTAAATGCTTCGTCACCGCCTGTTCCGACTATATCCATAAGGTCTCTATCGTAAAGAAGCTTCTCTCCTTGATTCCTCATCACCATAGCACAGCCAGTAATTTCATCTATTGTCTCACCCTTCATTCGCATAGATGTCAAGAAGCCTGCCATCTGAGCCTTTGATGCTTTACCATTCATTATTTCATCCATAACCGATTTACTCATATCGAGTGATAAATTTTCTTCACTAATCAACTTTTTAATTGCTTCTTGAATCATGGTCATCACCGCCTATCTCTAAGAAATTCTTTATCATTACATCTCCCCGTGGAGTAAGAATAGATTCCGGATTAAATTGCAGTCCGTATATATCATGATTTCTGTGCTTAATAGCCATCACTTCCCCATCATCGTCCTCTGCAATTACAAGAAGCTCATCCGGTAGCTCCTCCTTACAGGTAATTAAGGAATGATATCTAGCTACATACTCCATGGGAGCTAATCCATTAAAAATCTTGCTTCCATTTGCAAGATGTATATTGCTCTGCTTCCCATGCATAATCTGCCTTGCAGGACTTGTTATACCGCCAAAGGCTTCACAGATAGCTAGATGTCCAAGTCCAATCCCAAGGATAGGTATATCCTCCCTAAACTTTTTAATAATATCTCCGCATATACTGCTTTCCTTTGGACTTCCTGATCCCGAGGATAGTATTATGTGGCTTGGCATCATAGTGCTTATATCCTGAACACTAATCTCATTATTTCGCTTAACAGCTATACCCTTATTAATTATTCCTACATACTGAACTAGATTGTAGGTAAAGCTATCATAGTTATCTATTATCAATATCATAAAAACTCAACCTCCCTCGCCTTCTGAATGGCTTCTATCAGCGCCCTGGCCTTATTCTCCGTCTCCTCATATTCACGCTCTGCTATACTGTCTGCAACTATACCCGCACCGGCCTGAACATAGACCTTGTTCTTTAGCTTTAAGGCCATACGGATAGCAATACATGTATCCATATTGCCAGTAAAATCTATATAGCCTATGGCACCACCATATACACCCCTCGGCACCCCTTCAATATCTCCTATGATCTCGCAGGCCTTAATTCTTGGTGCCCCTGAAAGGGTTCCGGCAGGAGAGACAGCCTCTAATGCATCAAAGGCATCCTTATCCTCCTCTAGCTCTCCCTCTACCTCTGATGTAATATGCATAACCCTCGAATACTTGTGTATCTTCTGATATTGACTAACCTTCACTTTACCATATACTGATATCTTGCCAATATCATTTCTGGCAAGGTCAACAAGCATGTTATGCTCTGAAAGCTCCTTCTCATCAGCTAGTAGCTCCGTTCTTAGACTCTCATCCTCCTGCCTATCCCTTCCTCTTGGCCGTGAGCCAGCAATTGGAAAGGTAAGAACCTTATTATCCTGTAATTTTATCAAGGTTTCCGGAGAAGCGCTTATAAGCTGCATCTCATCAATCTGCATATACACCATGTATGGAGATGGGTTCATAGTCCTTAACGCTCTATAAGCATTCAAGAGACTGTCCTTGTATTTTGCTTCATATCTTCTTGATATAACAGCTTGAAATATATCCCCTCTAAGGATATGTCCCTTCACCTTATCTACCATTTCACAAAATTCTTCTTTAGTGACATTACAGGTAAACTCAGGCATATCCCTATCCTTTGTAGTAGATATGGGGAGTGCTTCATTTATTAGGCTGTTTATTCTATATATCTCTTCAATAGCCTTCTGGTAGGCAATGTCAATGTCCTTGGTAGACATATTCACAACTATAATAATCTTCTGCTTCAGGTGATCATAGACAATAACCTTATCAAAGAGCATAAGATCATAATCGTTGCACTCATTTTCTATAAGATCTAATTCCGGTTCTGTATACCCTATCATTTCATAGGAGAAATATCCTACAAAGCCTCCCATAAAGGGTGGCATATCAGGGAGCCTCGGGGCTTTATACTCCGATAGCACAGACCTTAGATAGCTATAGGGCTTGTTCTTATCTACCTCAGCAATCTCTTTGTTGTCAGCTATTATCCTCTTGTTCTTGCAAGTAATATGGGTGATTGGATCAAAGCCAATAAAGGAGTATCTACCCCACCTTTCGCCTCCCTCTATGCTTTCCAGTAAGAAATATTTCTTACTTAGATCAGATATTTTTCTTAGTAGGGTAATAGGTGTGATAATATCTGCATAAATCTCCTTACAGATTGGTACTAAAGAATAATCCTTTGCTAATTGTTTGATTTCTTGATAGGTTGGAGTAATCATATTATTATCCTTTATTTCATTGATGGATGAAAATTCCTTTCTTAATGTTTTTATTTTCGAGTACTTGGGTACAAAAAAAGCCCTTGCCCCTGCTATTGCAGGGACAAAAGCTTTCACTTCTGCGGTACCACCCAACTTGCCGTAGATATACGACCACTCTTTATGCATACCATCATATGCACCCTTCTGATAACGGACAGGTTCCCGTAAGCGCCTACTCTACTATGATTTCGGGCTTCCCTCGCAAGTCCATTCAGAACAAACTCTGTAACCGCATTCCCACCAGTAGCGGCTCTCTGTATACATAGAATATTTCCTACTTCTCTTGCTCATCGGTTTAATATATTAAGCGGATTATATCAAGGGACATACCCCATTGTCAATAGGTTTTTTGTATTTTTTTACATTTACTACTGTGCATCTACCTTGGTTACCGGTACATATATATCTATTACTATCATTCCACCAGCATTCTTTATCTCTTCAAGGCAGTATGCATTGTCACATTTGACAATTCCAGAATTCTTAAAATCATTATTCTCCAACCATTTGACCAGCAATTTCCACCCGCCTCCTATTCTTTCGAAGGGATCTGAAAATGGGTCCTCAATACGGAGCTTTGCATAGCGATATGAAGGAATTGTCTTAATATAGATATCAAAGGCTTCAAAATCAAAGACAGTTGCACTTGGCAGCTTCTTTAGCTCAGACTCATCAATTGACAGCCAGTATTCATAGCCTCGAAGCTCAATTACATCCATATTCCGATCAACCGGTATATCAAAACCGAAGCTTCTAAGTACATTTAGATGATAAGCATTGGCTAATCTATTCATTACTGTCATGATTTTAGTCTCAGGTTCTCTACCTATGGCAGTTCCGCTTAATACTATCATAGAATCAATAACTTCATAGCTTATGTCTTTGAAATGTTCTTTCATCCTATGCTCCTTATTTATTTACCGTAACAGATATTTTGAATGTTTTTGTCTTACCGCTATAAAGAGTTACCGTAACCGTAATATCTGCTTTTCCGGATTTCTTTGCGGTTATTTTACCCTTGCTATTGACACTTGCTACCTTTAAATTACCGGATTTATAAGTAATCTTAACAGCACCAATCGCACTGCCGGAGGTTTTATCCTTGAAATCTTCCACTTGTTCTAATGTTTTAGGCAGATTCACTTGTATGATTGCACTAGATTTTTTCTTTGATCCAAGCTTAAGAGTGAATTTATTAGTCTCAATCGCAATCTGATTTCTTAAGGATGTAATCTCTTTTGCTTTTGCTTGCTTTGGTAGGAATACATATTCCGAGCAATGAACGATATTCACTGTGATATAGCCGTCTTTATCTACCACATAATTTGAGCTATATGGTAGTGTATCCAGCTTTCCGGTTTCAGAATTATAGTAGTACAGATAAAGCTTATCCCCTTCGGAATACCCCATATCTCCTACGTACATTCTTACACTTGCCTGGGCTGGTAAATCGCCATGATGACCAAAGCTTATAACCAGGCTGTCTTGATAATCACTTCCTGCCTGCGAATCCATACCTAGTAGCTTGGCAAGGTCTTCATTATCCTCTCCTCTTTGTAGGCTAAGTGAAAGATCCAATTCATCTAAATCCTTATCCGATGCCGCCAAATCACTACCGCTAAAGCTCCAGGAATATCTTTCTTTACTATCCTCATCCTTAACCGATACATTAATATCCGTCTCATTATCTCTTGCAGCACCGATTATATCAGGATTCAGCAGGATTCGACTAATATCTAAAGCATTGTTTTGTGTCAAGACATTAGGTAATGTCACATTAATATTTACACTTCTAATACTGTCATCCTGCATAGCTTCGATTAATTCCTCCGATTCTATCGGAATTGTTACTGACAGTCTGGATGTTCGTGACGCATTAGCTAAGACTTGTAGAGAAGCAGGCGTAATTCCAATTGATGCATTAAGCGAATTGTTCTGCTGATTTTTACCAGTAGTCACTGATACCTGGGCATTCATATCTCTAGCAGGACCTGTAGGTACTGGTGCTGCTGTAGGTCTAGGTGTTGCTGACACTATAGGTCCTCCACCCCCACCTTGACTAGGTGGTGTATATGGAGGTGTAGGGGTAGGGGTCGGTTGTGGTGTAGGTGTCGGGACAGTAGCTATTGCTTTAAATGTAACGCTGATACTATGATTAGCAACTACATTAGTGAAGGTAAAGGTAGAAACCACATCGACACTTAATCCGTCTACCATTAATGTATCTACTGTATAGCCTGCTGCCGCGATAATGCTAAAGCTCTGACTATCATTATAATTAACCACTACACTACCACTTGGTGTAATATTACCGTTATTTCCGGCATGTGCAGTTATTGTATGAGTAGGACCCTTGATTGTAAAGGTTTTAATCACTGTTC
>JAAYJU010000086.1 GCA_012522735.1 Clostridiales bacterium
ACTAAAAAGGGGAGGATAAGTATTTAACTTTTCTTTAGTGATCATAATTGGAGGGGGAGTCCAACTATGAAAGAGCATACGCATTTATCCAATACAGATGTGTCTATATTAGGATATTACTATTATGATACAGGTTTACTTAATTTATACATAATTAATTTAATTTAGGTAAATAATTTTGTTATTGGAATTATACATAGTATTGTGGTATACTGTCCACGAACTACAGATTTTATACATAGATACAGGGAAGGATGAAGATATGAGTCTACTACAGGATTGGAGAGATTTCGCCTATGCCAATGATATGGAAAGCCAGCAAGGACAGCTGTTTTGGGCGAATTATTTTAATATTGAGAAGGAAATTTATCAGAAGCTTTTGTCGAATCCCGATAAAATATGGGAGGGTACTGTAGAGAAGCTTGCCAAGGAGTTTGATACGGAGCTCAAGTATTTTGTGGGCTTTCTGGATGGTATAAACGATAGCCTAATAACACCTAATCCCATCGAGGATATGGCTAAGGATACCAAGGTAAGTCTGGTATATGATAAGGAAAAGCTTTATTATAATATGGTTGGAGCCAAGGCAGATTGGTTATATAATTTAGAGGAATGGAATACGCTATTGACAGGTGAGCGTAGGAAAGAGCTCTATAAAGAGCAGAGGAATTCTACCACAATCGTCAAAGATAAGAAAATTGGCAGAAATGACCCTTGTCCCTGTGGCAGTGGGAAAAAATATAAGAAATGCTGTGGCTTTAATCTATAACATATAATTATTAATTTTATATAGAAATAGTAAAGGATAAGAACCTCTATAGGCTACTTATCCTTTTATGAATCATAAAAATATACAGAACTATAATGATAGGTTCTGCTTATATAGCAAGTAGCTAGTGAATTTTTTCAGTTCGTCCACATGATCCCTGTCAAGCTGTTGATACATATCAAAGACCTCCACTATATCTCTATCAAGTACCTCTCCTACCACAGGAAGATAAGAATCAGTAATACCCAATAGATAATCACAGGAAACCTCAAAGTAATTTGATAGCATTATCAATTTTTCAAATGAGGGTTCATTTCTCTGGGATTCATAATTTGATATAGCGGTCGGCTTAAGTCCTAAGACATCAGCCAATTCACTCTGAGTAAGCTTATTTTCGAGCCTAAGTTGCTTTAGGCGAACATGAAATTTCATAAAATCCTCCATATAGCATGATAATCACATTATATAATGTTTAAAATTCTATTGTCAATGTTTATAGCAAAATTTTTAGAGCAATATAATCCTATTGACAATAAGAGATAAAAAAAATATTATAAAATAAAGAAAAATGTGGAAAAATGTCTAAAAAGGAGAATATATGGAAAGCCTTTCAGTGTTAAAATATAATTTATTGCTAGCTAGCACTAGAGAAATAATTATATACTTCCAAAGGAATGGACAGATAATTGAATGCAATAAAGCTGTAAAAGATATTTTTGGGTATGGTGATGATATTTTCCATGCAAATATATCAGATATTTTTAAGGATGTAGTGAGGATTAAAAAGAATTGTCTTTTAATTGATTCTAAATTTATTGATTTTACTAATGAAACCATTGCTTACAAGACGAACCAAACATACATTTATGTAGAATTGAAGATTATTCTGAAGAGATCCCATGATAGATTTATTGGATTGTGCATAGCATCTGATATCACAATACAAAAAAAGCTTAGCAGAAAAGTAATGCATGTAAGAAATGATATGAAGAATTTATTAAAGTTAAAAGATAGGGCTGTAGCAAATATTATACATGAGCTAAGAACACCTGTAAGCGGAATTATGGGCATGGCTGAGATACTGCTGGATAAGAAACATAACTGGGAGCAAAGTGACAATGTAGATATAATATATCAGTGCTCTAAGAGGATAAATTCTATTATTAATGACTTGGTTGATATTGTCAATATGAAAAATAATAAACTGATACTGAAGGAAGAAAAGTTTAATTTTCATCTAATGTTAGATAAAGTAACAAGGTTACACAGGTATAGTGCTGAAGAAAAAAATCTAAAGCTTATGGTTAACATATCAGAGAATATTCCTAGTTATTTGATAGGTGACGAATTCCGACTGGCACAAATAATTGATAATCTTCTTTCTAATGCAGTTAAATTTACTCATGACGGAGCTATCAAGCTTAATATATATATGACTTCACATAATAGTAATGAAGTAGAGATATTATTTATGGTTAATGACACTGGGATAGGTATAGCTGATGAAGAAAAGGAAAAGATTTTCATGAGCTATTATCAAGCAGACGGTTCCATTACAAGAAGCTATGGAGGAGTAGGTCTAGGTCTTTCGATTTGTCAGATGTTAGCAAAGGCTATGGACGGACGAATAGCAGTAGAAAGCACAAAAGGTGAAGGGTCTACATTCTCATTTTCTGTTTGTTTTAAAAAAAGCAACTACATATTACGAAGAGATTCTATGTTCGACTTTATCCAATGATACTACCGATAGTATTGTCATGACAAAGGGATATGACTATAGTGTAAATGAAAATAATCCGAATAATCCTATTAATAATGAAATCCTAATGGAAATACTTAAGAGCACCCTAGAAAAAGAAGATTGGCAGTATGCAGAGCAGCTGGCACTTAAGATACGTGAATTAATTCCAGATGAGGATAAATTAGTAACAAGCAAAGTGTTGCAGCTATTATTTAGTATACGTAAGGAGGAACGTGAACTTAGCATTAAGAGAATAGAAGAATTTAAAGAAATAAAAAATATGCATCCTTGACTAACCTTATTTGAGACCTTATCATATAATTATGCTAATGAGCTAAATGATAAAATCAAGTATAAAATCCGGATGCTTTATTAAATTACGGAATGACTACTAATGTACGGAGTATATAAATGAGGAAAAATAGAAAGAACGATATGTATATAAATTTTGATAAATCCTACCAAGGCCGTGGAAGAAGAAAATCTAGTACCCTTGCCAATGTAATTATGGTCGTAATTTTGGCAGTGCTTTTAGGAGTAGGTGCCTATTATGCTGTCAGAATTAATGCAGGCGGAGATTATCGCTTGAACAAAGATTCTGCGGATAATAATGATGCAAATCCCAATGCTTCTAATCAAGCTCCTGTGATTTCCAAAGCCCCCGATGATAGTAGTATCAAGAAAGAGCAGGTGATTGTGGAAGTCGATCCAAGAACACCTGTTAAGGCAAGGGGCATTTATGTTACATCCCGAGCTATTATGGATAAAAGAGATGAGCTGATAGAAATCGCCGATACGACGGAGATAAATGCTATGGTTATTGACGTAAAGGATGATAATGGCAGAATAACCTTTAAGATGGATAGTCCTAAGGCACAGGAAGTCGGTGCAATTACTAATACGATTTCTGATATAGAAGAATTAATGAAGCTCTTAAAGGAGAAGAATATATATCCTATAGCCAGAATTGTAGCCTTTAAGGACCCCTATCTGGCAGAGCAAAAGCATGAGCTTGCCATAAAGAACAAGGATGGCTCTCTATACAGGGATAATAATGGCGAATGCTGGATTAATCCATATGAGAGAGAGGTTTGGGATTATCTAATTGAGGTTTCAACTAAGGCGGCAGAAGTGGGATTTATGGAGATTCAATTTGATTATATACGTTTTTCTACAGGTAAGGGTATGTCTGAGGCTTATTTCGGGCCCCTAGCTGAAGAAAAAACTAAAGAAGATATTGTTATAGAATTTACCAGGTATGCTTATGAAAAGCTAAGACCCTTGGGTGTCTTTGTGTCAGCCGATGTATATGGAACTATTATAAGTAGTAGCATCGATGCAGGCCTAGTTGGACAAAACTATGTTGAAATGTCTAAATATCTTGACTATATCTGCCCTATGATTTATCCTTCACATTTTGGGGATGGTAATTATGGAGTGGACCATCCTGATTTGGAGCCCTATAAGATTACTCGTAAGGTTCTGACTGCTTCAAAGACTAAGCTTGATGAGATACCTGAGGGACAACATAGGGCAAGTGTCAGACCCTGGCTTCAGGATTTTACAGCTACTTGGATTAAGAATTATCAGGTCTATGGTCCCTTACAGCTAAGGGAGCAGATTATTGGGGTCTACGGTGTAGGCTATAGTGAATGGCTTTTGTGGAATGCTGCATGTAATTATACGGTGGACGGACTTTATAGAGATTAGAAGGCATAATTTGTACCTCCTTTTAATATATTCTAGTATAGGTTGGCTCGGAGGTGTGGGGATGAATAAACCCTTTTCTAAAAACACAAGAGTTATATATATATTAGAAGCATTGGTATTTTCGTATATCATAACAGGATTACTTTTATTACTTATTTCTTTTTTAATGCTTAAGATAGATCTATCAAGTATAGTTATAAGCGGTGTAATCAATTTTGCTTATATTGCATCTGCCTTTACCGGGGGTTTCTTTATAGGTAAAAAGACCGAACAGAAGAAGTTTATTTGGGGCTTATTCGTCGGCATTCTTTACTTTATTATTCTAATGCTGGTATCCCTGATGATGAACCGTACAGGAGCTCTTCCTATGGGGAGTTTATTTACAGTATTTATTATAACTGGCTTAAGCGGAATGCTTGGGGGCATGATAAGCTGAAATTATTATCAAGGGGCTGTTGCAAAACTGTATTCGGGGCATATAGATATACCCCTTATATTTTTGCAACAGCCTCTAAATAAATTGAATTTTATATCTAGATTGATTATACTATATACAAATAAGTCTAAGGAGACCATATGAAAAGAATTTTTATTACAGGTGCAGGGGGACAATTAGGACTTGCCTTAATTGAATTATTAAAGGATAATCAGGAATATATGCTATGTCTTACGGATTCTCGCCCGAGCGCAGATGGCACAATTAAAGCGCTTGACATTACGGATGAAGCCACAGTTAAATTTCAAATTTCAGAAATTCATCCAGACATTATTATAAACTGTGCTGCCATGACTGCTGTGGATTTATGTGAAAGCGAGCAGGAGATGGCCTATAATATAAATGCACTGGGTCCTAAATATATTGCTAAGGTAGCAAATAGTATAGGAGCAAAGCTAATTCATATTTCTACCGATTATGTATATGATGGACAAGCTAGAACTCCTTATACTGAGGAAGCGGTGCCTAATCCGGCTAGTGTCTATGGGCGAACCAAGATGGCAGGAGATAATTTTGTTAAGGAGTATTGCCCTAGATCCTTTATACTACATACAGCCGGGGTATATGGGGAAGGGAAGAACTTTGTTAAAACCATGCTAAAACTAGCCGATGAGGATAGAAAGATTCGTGTGGTCTCAGACCAAATTGTAACACCCACCAGTGCAAAGGAGCTTGCAAGAGTAATTATTTATCTAATGGAGACGGATAGCTATGGTAAATATCATGCTAGCTGTGAAGGTAGCACTAACTGGTATGAATTTGCTTTAGCCATTTTTGAAATGGCTGGAAGAAAAGCCATAGTTGAGGCTATCTCTACATCGGAATATCCTACACCAGCAAAACGGCCCGAGTATTCTGTACTGGATAACAAAATGCTCAGAGAGTTCCATGGATATTATATGAAGGGATGGAAGGAAGCACTAGAGGAATATATAATAGAGAAAGGCAAGATGCTATGAGATATGAAGAATATACAATAGAAGGAAGAAATGCGGTACTTGAGGCTATTCGTGCGGGTAAAACAATAGATAGACTGTTTGTGCTTTCTGGTAATCAAGATGGTCCAATAAGGACCATAACTGATAAAGCTAAGAAAATGGATACTATAATAAGCTATGTGAACAAGGAGCGGCTTGATCAGATGTCCCAGACAGGGAAGCATCAGGGTGTAATAGCATATGCTGCGGCATATGAATATGCAGAGGTGGAGGATATATTAGCTGCTGCTAGGGAGAAGAATGAAGCACCCTTTATATTATTACTTGATAGTATCGAGGATCCTCACAATTTAGGGGCTATTATCCGTACAGCTCATCAAGCCGGAGCTCACGGTATCATAATTCCTAAAAGACGTGCCGTAGGCCTTACAGCCACAGTGGCTAAGACCTCAGCAGGGGCTATCAATTATCTACCTGTAGCCAAGGTTACTAATCTCTCTGTCACCATAGAGGAGCTAAAAAAAGAGGGTATGTGGTTTGTCTGTGCCGATATGGATGGTGAGATCATGTATAAGCTTGATCTTAAGGGACCTATTGGGCTTGTAATTGGCGGTGAAGGAGAGGGTGTAGGAAGATTAATAAAAGAGAAATGTGATTTTATAGCTAAGATTCCTATGTTCGGCCAAGTGGATTCTTTAAATGCATCGGTGGCAGCAGGTGTACTTGCCTATGAGATTGTGAGACAGAGACTAAATTAAGGAGGTGGTAGGATGAGAGCTGATACCAACTATGATATCATGTCCGATGAGGATATAGTTGATAGAATACAAGCTGGGGATCGTCCCGCCATAGACTATTTATTTGAAAAATACAAATACCTTGCAAGAAGTAAAGCTAAAGCTTTATTCTTAATAGGCGGTGACAGAGATGACTTGATTCAAGAGGGGATGATAGGGCTTTATAAGGCGATTCAGGATTACCAAAGGGATAGACAGAGCTCCTTCTTTTCTTTTGCTGATTTATGCATATCAAGACAGATTTATAGCGCAATTAAGGCTTCAAATAGAAAGAAGAATATACCTCTTAACACATACATTTCTATATACGCACCGATTTCGAGTGGACAAGGGGAGGGTGATAAAGAAACTCTTGTTGACATAATGTACCAAGAGAATGGTCTAAATCCTGAAGAAATGGTTATTGACAAAGAGAATACCAGTATGATAGAATATGAACTTGTAAGACGCTTAAGCGACCTAGAAAGGGGAGTTCTTAACTTGTATATGCAGGA
>JAAYJU010000087.1 GCA_012522735.1 Clostridiales bacterium
AAAAGGATTTATAAAAGGTGCTATTACAACAGTAATTACAGCAGCAATGCTCCTTATGCCATTTAAAACCTCTTATGCCTTCTGGACTGACGTGGTATTAGAGGATGAGTCACTGTATAATTATCTTCAGGTAGCTGAAAGGGGAAACTCAGTAATATTATCTACTAATGTCGCCTTTGGCGTTCAATCCATATACACTAGAGATCAGATACTCTCCGGCTACTATTATGACTATGCTCTTATGTCTCCACTCCTAATTAGTGACGGCAGTCTGGAGAAGCCTCTTGATATACTGGTTCTGGGCATGGGTACAGGAACCTTTGCGAAGGAATGCAAGTATTTTTTCCCAAACAGCAATATCACTGGTGTCGAAATAGATGAGAAAATCGTAAACCTGTCAAAGGAATATTTTCAGCTTACAGATGAAGAAGCAACGGTTTACGTTAACGACGGCCGCACCTTCTTATCGTCTCCCCAGGCAGGAATGTATGATATAATCCTGTGTGATGCCTATCACGATATAACAATTCCCTTCCACATGGCAACAACAGAGTTCTTTTCCGAGGTAAAGGAGCATCTAAAGCCCGGTGGGGTCGTAATGGTAAATATTAATATGAGAAGCTCTAACACAACGGAAATAACAGATTACCTAACAAATACATTGAAAACAAACATGGGCCAGGTATATAAGTATGACATACCAGGCATCACAAACACTCTAGTATATTCCTCAGATGAACCTGACTGTCTGCAAAATCTAAAAGACAACTCGGCTAAGCTAGACAAGGATAGCCCTCTTGTAGAGCTTGCAAACAGAGTCATAGGCAACTACACCCAGGTCACCGATACAACGTATGTATTGACCGACAACTTGGCTCCTGTGGAAGTGCTTGGTCAAAAGCTTCTCAACGATGTAGTAGAAGATAATTTGAAATACTTCATGAAAGAACTCGAGGAATCAGAGAACGGCCTCCTTGATGTCTTTAATATGCTTTCCTGAGAAGCTTATCAATTAGTAAGCCTGAGGCCAGAGTAAGGCCTCAGATTTACTAATTATAGCATAGCCTGTTCTCATTATAGAAAAGCAGGAATATATCTCTGATAGTATCATTCATATTTTCCGGAGTTAGGTGGAATAGCTGGCCTCCATCAATTTGTATACATACCGCTATCCGGTATTTGTCATTGTTGTCAACAACAGCGCTAATGATGTCAACAGCCTCCAACGGCGAAGTATATTCATATGTCCAGCCGTCATCTTCTATCATCTGGACTTCACCTTCATAATAGCTTTCGAGAAATCGTTTCAATTCCCCTTCCTTCCGTGACCACAAGTTAACAGTAAGACTCATTTTAATCTCCTTTAAAATTATGTTCTAAAATAGTATACAGCACTAAATTAATAATTGGACATAACTAATGAAATACCTTTATGTAATTTTTTCATTGAATGTATTGTATCGCTATTTTTCATATCAACTGTATTTTTCTTTATTTTTTTACCTATAATAAAACTGCCATGTCACAGTCCGGAGGTAATATTATTGCAGAACAAATTATGGCTAGTAAATATCATTCTATCTATTTCAATTCTGAGTCTCCCATTTTTTATTTCCGGTTGCAGAGCTAACAATGGACAGCAACAGGACGCGCAGCTTCAGGCTGTGAAGGAAAAGCAAGCCCAGGAAAAAGAGTCTAAAAAGCTAAAAAATATTGAAGCTCAAATTGAAAATCTTTTCGAAACCCTTGGAGGTCCAAGCGTAATCGCAGATAAATC
>JAAYJU010000088.1 GCA_012522735.1 Clostridiales bacterium
CCATATCATTGGTGGATAACCTTGTCGATGACGATGCTGAATTAATCAGTCTCTATTATGGAGAGGAAGTAACAGATGAAGAGGCTACTGAGATAGCAGATGAACTGATGAATTTATATCCAGATTTGGATGTAGAGGTTCATTACGGAGGTCAGCCTATTTATTACTATCTTTTATCAGTTGAATAAGTGAATACTTAACTAAAGAAGAAGGATATAATAAGTGGTTCGCAAATTAAGGAGCCACTTTTTATTAACACAAAGAACACTCGTGACAAAAGCGTGAGATGAATTAGTTGTATATCTTATTCTTATGAATAGATGTGACTTTCTGCTAGATTCAGGCAAATTATCTGTAGGAGAGTAAGTTAGGAATGGAGGGTAAATCCTCCGTTATTAGTAACGGTAGGTTATATTTTTGAGAGGAGGATTGGAATGGATAAGACTCCAAGAACGGGAGAGATTTTTTATCTTACGAAGGACAAGCCCTACCAGGTTATTACAATGGGTATACATAAAGAAACCAGTGAAAGCATGGTAATATACCAGGCATTGTTTGGTGATTATGGCACATTTGTACTGCCTTTATCCAAATTTATGGATGAGGTTAGAGGTGAAGTTACTTACGAAAAAGGTAACAGTGATACAGATACAAAGCTGGGTACTGAACAGATAGAGGATGCGCAGGATGTCCATGAGCAGAAAGATGATTCCCAAGATAAAGTAAATGGAATTTTACTAAGCTTTTTGGATGCAGATTCCTATAGCAAAAAGCTAGAGGTCATAACTTCTAATATAAAAGCAATTGATGACAGGCTTATAAATGATATGGCTGTCTCATTGGATTGTACTGTCGATGATGGACCGATTGATCAGAGGTTGCATGGACTTATTTATTGTTTAAAGCAGTTAAGCCGTTTTGATGTAAAAAGATTGCGATAAAGTAATTACATATAATATATTATGGAAGTAATAAAGAATATCACAAGAAAAGGATGCATGCCATGCATATCATATATCTGGCAGCAGCCTTTTTTGTGTAATAGAAAATCAACCTATTACTATTATAAGGGTAGATAGTATCAAAAATATCAGCTTTACTCCAGGTTCAGCTTCCTATTGAAAATGTAATTGGTTCCAAAATAGAAGAGGATATTACATATAAGAGCAAAGATAATACTGAAGGGGAATACCTTCTGTGGTATTGCTTCTAACTCAGCAAGTGATGAACCTGCTATACGGGCCCAAATCAAAAGGATAAGAGTGACTAGTATCTGGATAATTGTAGAGATTGCAATATAGGATATAAATGATCCAAGTACCTTATGACCATTGAATAAGTGGCCTACAGCGATTGATACATATATAAGCAGTATTTGCTGTACCAGGCTTACAAGCATCATAATAGTGAATTCGATTATCAGCAGTACATAATTGCTTCCAAAGCTAGCCTTAAGACCCCTTGCCACAAAATCTATAAAGTCTCTTAATATCGTCATATTATTTGAGGTTCCAAGCATAATTAGCAATGAGCCCGCTACAAGGAGTATGCTAGCTATATTCCACAATAAAGATGTTATAAGCTTCGCACTAATAAGCTGTGAGGATTTTATCGGCAGTGTAAACATAAGATAACCCTCGTCAGACATAAGGTTCTTATAAAAGCGTATTATCATTATAACAAATGTAACAACCAGTGTTGCCACGATTGACAGGGCATATGCTGCAATCATAAATCCTCTAAGAGTGTTTAGTGGACCGGTAGATATGCTGATGTTGATTAGTACTCTATTAACAAGAGAGAGTATAAGTATTATAAAGTACAATGGTAAAAATATTCTTCCTGTTGCATTTAATTCATGTTTAATTAATTTTCCTAACATTTGAATACCTCCCTGAACAGTGAATCTATGGATTTGCCTTTCTTTTCACGAATTTCATCCACCGGCTCGTGAAGAACTAAGCGACCTTCTTTTATGAAGATTACCTCATCCAATATATTTTCGATGTCTGCTATCAGATGGGTTGAAAGAATGACAGTAGCATTCTCATCATAATTTGTGATGATGGTATTTAAGATGTAATCTCTGGCAGCAGGATCAACACCGCCAATGGGCTCATCTAAGCAATAAAGATCGGCTCTGCGACTCATCACAAGTATGAGTTGAACCTTTTCCTTTGTTCCCTTAGAAAGTGTCTTTAGACGCTTAGTCGGGTCAAGGTTTAATCTGTGAAGCATATCATATGCTCTTTTTTCTTCAAAATCCTCATAAAAATCCTTAAAAAATGAAATAGCCTCCGAAACCTTCATCCAATCGGGAAGATAAGTCTTTTCCGGAAGGAAGGAGATGATTTTCTTACTTTCCACACCGGGCTCCATTCCGGCTATGCGGATTTCTCCGTCATCCGGAACTAATAATCCGTTTATTATCTTAATAAATGTGGTCTTTCCGCTACCGTTAGGTCCTAAAAGACCTATTATCCTGCCCCTTTCCAAGCTTAGATTTACATCCGAGAGGGCAGTGGTTGATCCAAATTTTTTAGTAAGTGATCTGCAATCTAATATTACACTCATATCTGACTCCTATCTGCGTATTACGCTATTATTATCAGAAACTATATTTAGGTAGTGTATAATTTCATCTAATTCTAATCCCAGTTGCTTCATTCTGTCTAAAAATTCTTGTATAACACTAGTGATGTATTGTTTCTTAAGTTGCTTAATCAAGTCTTCGTCGGAGGTTATAAACCGGCCGGCGGTACGATTGGTATAAACCAAACCTTCTCGCTCCAATTCTGTCATTGCCCTTTGCATTGTGTTTGGATTTACCGTAGCCTGTGCTGCCAAATCCCTGACAGAAGGAAGCTTATCACCGGGCTTGTAGCTTCCGGATATGATTTCTGCTTGGATTTGTTCCACTAGCTGTAAGTAAACGGGCTTATCGGTGTTTAGTTCCCATTGCATTTTCATAGCTCCTTTCATTTTCATTGTAGACTGTCTTAATGTATTAGTAGCTTAATACAACAATACACTAATACAGTTTCATTGTCAATACTTTTTTTATAAAAATTTACTCTAATGTGTAATTGGACGAATTAACCTTATTTAGTTGGGAAATATGAACAGACTTTTCTGTATTAATTTACAGAATATAAGAGGCATGGTATAATATTGATAATTATTCGGGTCACAAATTATTTGTGGGAGGTGTAAAGCATGACAGAAGATGCAAAAATAATTCTAGATAGACTAGACGAATTAGATTCGAAAATAACAGACATCCAATTGACAGTTGAAAATGTGATAAATAAGAGTATTCAAATAATAGCTGAAGGGCACCTTGATTTAAGTAGGAAGCTTGATGCTTCATTAAAGAGTGAAAATGAGAAAGAAATGCTTTTAATTCGGGTAAATCATATAGAAGATGAATTACGTAAGGTAAAAAGACGTGTTGAACTGATATAGTAATTACAATATACACTAATATAAAATAA
>JAAYJU010000089.1 GCA_012522735.1 Clostridiales bacterium
CATATAATATGATAATAATATCATATAATAGTTTTTTCTATTTTTAAAGTACTATTTTTATTTTTTATCACTTACAAGGGATCTTTTGATGGTTTTCCTACTAGTCTCGGATATTTATTAGGGGTTTTCTTTGTCTTCTCAATTAAAATCAATGATCTTTTTATATCTGTATTAGGAAGGTCAAATTCCTCGGTCTTTATTAACCTTCCTCCTAATATGCCAATAGCCTTTTCTGCTTCCTTAAGTTCCTCTGCTAGATTTCCGGATTTATAGGAAATAAAATTTCCCCCTACTTTTACATAAGGTATACAGTATTCTGACAAGGTAGAAAGCCTTGCAACTGCCCTAGATGTACAGATATCAAAGGCTTCACGGAAATGTATCTCTCTGCCATAATCCTCGGCTCTTCCGTGAATTGCTCTAATATTGCACAAATTAAGCTTTTCAATAACCTCATCTAGAAAGCGTACACGTTTATTAAGTGAATCCATCAGCACAAGCTGAGTATTCGGAAATGCAATCTTAATAGGAATTCCAGGAAACCCTGCACCGGTGCCTATATCTAGAATTTTCTCGTTTACAGGTCTATAAACTTTGATTATAGATAGGCTATCGAGAAAATGCTTACTAATTACCTCAGAAAACTCTGTAATAGCTGTTAAATTCATGACTTTATTCTTCTCTATTAACAGTTCATAATAATCCACAAATTGTGATATCTGAACATCATCAAGTATTATATTAAGCTCCTCTAAGCCTCTTTTAAAATTAAGAATCGCTTGATTATAAACATTCTCCATGATTGCTTTCCTTTCAATGCCTATACTTACTGCTTGCTTTTAGCCTCTTTTGAATTATGCTGCATCAGATAGACCATAAGTACAGATATATCAGCAGGTGTAACCCCCGATATCCTCGAGGCTTGACCAATCGATACGGGTCTATATTTGACCAGTTTCTGTTTTGCTTCGATTCTTAACCCGGATATCATATTATAATCTAATGTTTCTGGTATCTTTTTATTTTCCATCTTCTTATGCTGTTCAACCTGTTTTAGCTGTCTTACTATATAGCCTTCATACTTTATATTGATATTAACCTGTTCTATTACATCCTCAGGAAGGACTTTTCTGCCTGGATCAATACTCTCAAGCATTTCGTAATTTAATTCCGGTCTTCTTATTAGTTCAGCCAAGGTAGTCGCCGTTGACAAAGGAGCGCTCTTAAGGCTTTCTAATAGTGCTTGAACATCCTTATTAGCGCCGATTGTGGTGTTTTCCAATCGTTCTATTTCCTCTTTTATTGCTTTTTCTTTATTATGAATTGCTTGGTAGGAATCCTCATCAATTAAGCCTACCTGATAGCCTATTTTTCTTAATCTTAAGTCTGCATTATCCTGCCTAAGAAGCAGTCTATACTCTGCCCTAGATGTCATCATGCGATATGGCTCATTGGTTTCTTTAGTAATAAGATCATCTATCAGGACTCCTATATATGCTTGAGAACGATCTATAATCAAGGGTTCCTTATCAAGTAGCTTCATAGCAGCATTAATTCCCGCAACAAGTCCTTGGGCTGCAGCCTCTTCGTATCCGGAGCTTCCGTTAAATTGACCCGCACAAAACAACCCATCAATATTTCTAAACTCCAGCGTGGGCTTTAGCTGTGAAGGATTAATACAGTCGTATTCAATGGCATATGCATTACGAACAATATTTGCCTTTTCAAGTCCGGGTACGGAACGATACATCTTTACCTGTACGTCCTCAGGAAGAGAGCTGGACATTCCTGAGATATACATTTCATTTGTATAAGACCCTTCCGGCTCTATAAATACCTGATGTCTTTCCTTGTCTGCAAACTTTACTACCTTGTCCTCAATTGAAGGACAGTACCTGGCACCGGTTCCCTTAATATTACCTGAATAAAGCGGAGACCTGCCTATGTTTGCGCGGATTATATCATGTGTTTCGGGTGTTGTATAAGTAAGCCAACATGAAACCTGATCCTTTATGATATCCTCTGATCTGTTGCTAAAGGAGAAGGGCACTATCTTTTCATCTCCCTTTTGCTCCTCCATCCTGCTAAAATCAATGGATCTCTTATCTATTCTTGCCGGTGTCCCTGTTTTAAATCTAAACATTTCTATACCTAGGTTTTTTAGGGATTCAGTAAGATATACCGCTGATGAAAGTCCGTCCGGCCCTGTCATGTGAACTGTTTCTCCATAGATACACCTAGCATTTAGGTATGTCCCGGTGCATATTATAACAGCCTTGCAGGGATATATTGATCCCGAATATGTCTTAACTCCGGTTATTTGCTTATCCTTAGTTAATATCTCAACAATTTCAGCCTGCCTTAATGTTAGATTAGGAGTGTTTTCAAGAACCTTTCTCATGCTGCTAGAATACTCCCTCTTATCGGCCTGTGCTCTTAGTGAATGTACAGCAGGGCCTTTAGATAGATTAAGCATTCTGGATTGAATGTAGGTTTTATCAATGTTTTTACCCATTTCACCGCCTAAGGCATCTATTTCTCTTACAAGATGACCCTTAGATGTTCCTCCAATATTCGGATTGCATGGCATAAGTGCTATGCTATCCATGGCTACTGTAAAAATAATCGTCTTTAAGGATAGTCTTGCAGATGCCAGTGCTGCTTCACATCCTGCATGTCCTGCTCCTATAACAACTACGTCATATTCCTCGTATACGTATGACATAATAATCCTTACCCTTTCTAAATAAACAAATCTTTTGTATGATATTCTTACTTACCCATACAAAACTCTGCAAATATCATGTTAATTAAATCTTCTCCTACATTCTCACCAAGAATCTTTCCAAGTTCCTCATATGCATTCATAAGGTCAATGGAATAAAAATCCTCAGGCATGTTGTTATTTATACTTTCCTTTACCATATTAAGAGCTTCTAATGAATTGGTAAAGGCTTCTATATGCCTGTCGTTTGTAATATAAACATCTTCATTAAATGTTATATCCCCTTTAAAGAACATTTCCTTTATTAATTGCTCCAGTTCTTCTAATCCCTTGTGTTCAACAAAAGAGGTACTAATAATTGGGTGGTTTGATTTATCTTTTATATCATTAACCGAAATTTTCGGATATAAATCACTTTTATTTAGCAGTAATATAGCCATCTTATCCTTTATCAAGGATAGAATAATTTCATCATTATCATCAAGGGGAGTGGAAGAGTCCATAACATATATTATTAAATCTGCTTCCTTAGCAATTCTCATGGCCTTGTCCACGCCTATTTTTTCGACTTCATCCTCAGTGCTTCTGATACCTGCCGTATCAATTATATTTAAGGTTATATCATTTAGCCTTATTGTTTCTTCTAAGGTATCCCTTGTAGTGCCTGCAATATCTGTTACAATTGCTCTGTCTTCACGAACCAGTATATTAAGAAGGCTTGATTTTCCTACATTTGGTTTACCTAGTATAACCGTCTTTATGCCTTCCTTGATTAACTTTCCGCTTTTTGATCCTTGGATAAGCTTGTTTATGCTTTGACTGTATTTATTAAGATGCTCGTAAAGCTCCTCAGAAAAACCCTCTATTGAGATATGCTCCGGGTCATCTAGTGCCGCCTCTATAAAGGCTATATCTCTTAGAATATTATTTCTGATGGTCTTAATAATTTCAAGCTCTCTGCCCTTTAATTGCTTAATTGAATTCCTAAGTGCGATGTCATTCTTCGCGTTTATTATATCACATACGGCTTCTGCCTGAGATAGATCAATTCTTCCGTTTAGGAATGCTCTCTTGGTAAATTCCCCCGGTTCTGCAAGCCTAATGCCTTGCCCAAGAACAAGCTCAAGAACTTTTCTTGTTACAACGATACCACCGTGACAATTAATCTCTATTACATCTTCCCTGGTATAGGTAGAAGGAGCTCTCATGATTGTAACCATGACTTCATCGATTATATCTTCATCATCTACTATAAATCCATAATTAATGGTATGGCTTTTCTCCTTTGACAGCTTTTTCTTCTTATTCTTAGATTGATATATTCTATCAATAGCAGGAAATGCATGATCACCGCTTATTCTTATAATGCTAATACCGCCGCTACTTAGGCCTGTGGCAATTGCAGCAATTGTATCTGTCTTCATGAGTATACTCCTTTCCAAAATATTAGGGGCTGATGCAAGATTTTGCACAGCCCCTTCTTATTCGTTTATGCGTTATCAGTAGAAGCATTCTTTGCTTTGCTTTCCTTATATTTCTCGTAATCCTTTTTATAATCCCTACTATAATTCTTATTATAATCCTTATTATAATTTTTGGAAGAATCCTTACCATATTTGTTAGGTTTGTTATACTCTCTATTGGTCTTCTTATAGCCTATAACAACCTTTCTATATGGCTCTTCACCCTCAGAATAGGTTTCTACGAATTTATCATTTTGCAAAGCTGAATGGATTATTCTTCTTTCATATGGATTCATGGGCTCCAGGGTAACGGATCTTCTGTTTCTTTTTACCTTGTAAGCAATATTCTTTGCAAGATTTTCAAGGGTTTCCTTCCGTCTTGCTCTATAGTTCTCCGTGTCCAGCTTAACCTTTACATAATTTTCTGTTTCCCTGTTAATGACCAGACTAACAAGATATTGTAGTGAGTCTAAGGTTTGTCCTCTTTTACCGATTAAAACACCCATCTCTTCACCAATAAGATTGATTTCCAGCATTTCACTTTCTTCATTGTAAATCATCTCTATCTCTGTCTTTATATCCATAGCTTTAAATACTTTTTCAAGAAAATTCTTTGCCGTATTTTCTAAGCTTTTCTTTAATCTTACTTTTATTCTAGCGGGCTTGCCGAACATCCCTAGAAATCCAGAGCTTTCCTTTTCAATAACTTCATATTCCAGATTATCTGCGGTTGTACCTAATTCTAACATAGCATTTGTTAACGCTTCGTCTACTGTCTTTGCTGCAAATTCTTGCCAATCCATCATTTATCCCCCTTTTCAATATTTCTATTTTTCAGAAGATTTGCGATTTCAGATATACTGGTAGGATTGTATGAGGCATCGTCATTACTTGCATCATTATCTATATCATCATTATTATCACTTGTAGTTTTTTTGTCGGAATCCTTAGCTTTATCTGAAACACTATCAATTGATTTTGTCTGCTTCCTTGCTAGTTCCTGAATAGAAGCTCCACCTGTTGTTGATGATTTCTTCATCATCTTATTCTTTGCCTTTTCCTGGCTTTTTTCAACTAATTCATCAATATCCATACGATCCAATCGTTTATTTACAAAGAACTGCTGTATAATTGAGAATAAACTGTTAGCTATCCAGTATAAACCAACACCTATAGGAAGCATGAGACAGAAAAATCCAGACATAATCGGCATAACCACATTCATAGATGCCATAGGGTTTGGTGCATCGTCCTTTTTGTCTGTTTTAACACTAATCTGTTTACTCTGAACAAACTGTAGTCCCATCGATAATAAGGGAATCAATATAGATATAGATTTCCAGCTTGGTGTATTAGTAATGCTTAATCCAAAGAAATTATTTACACTCATAATGCTTTCTATAGCAGTATTAGCAGTTGCCCCTAAGCCTTCGCCTAGTAACAAATTCCACTGTGTAGTATTAAAGACCGCTAATGCACTTATGATTTCATCTAAAGTTGTTAACTGAAGTTTCTCAAAATTATTAGCTATTTCTGATAGAACGCCTACCCCTTCACCATGAGACATTATTGCATTAGCAACAAGCGCATAGGGTTCTCTAACCAGATTTACAAAATCGGGTATATTATTAATAACTCTATATAATGCGAACATTATAGGCAATGTAATTAACAAAGGTAGACATCCGGAGGTTGGACTGGCACCATATTTTTGATAAACAGCTTGTGTTTCCGTCTGCTGCTTTCTCATAGATGCTTCATCTTTTTTTCCCTTATATTTCTCCTGAATTTTCTGTATTTCAGGCGTAATTCTTGACTGTAGTCTGGAAAATCTCTGTTGCTTGATTGTTAAGGGAAACATTAGTGTTTTTACGATAAAGGTAAATACAAAAATAGATAAGGCTATGTTTTGTACACCAAACAAATGAAAAAACTCATAAATCCCATTCATTATTAGGCCTAAAAGGCTTGCAATCGGTTTCAATATATTACCTAACAAAAATATAGCTTCCAATTTAATCCTCCTTGAGCTCTTTATTCTTAAAGCTCCCTGTTTTTTTAAGGTACCGGATCATATCCTCCCTGGTGAAAAGGATGACATCTTAAAATGCGTCTGGATGATAAATACATACCCTTCATTGCCCCATGCTTATGCAGTGCTTCCTTAGCATAAGAGGAGCAGGTTGGATAGTAAATACAACTAGATCGTCTTTTTATTGGTGATATTAATTTCTGATAAAGACTTATTAAAAATATAAGAATTTTACTAAACACTTTCTATACCTTCTTTAATCCTAACGGTTAGGAGTTATTTGCTTTATCAAAGCACCATGCAGCTTCATAAGGTGTAATAAAGACCCTTCCATTTCACAATAATTCTTTCCCTTGGCACCTATTCTTGCGACAACTACTATGTCCAATCCTTTTAAAATACTATGCTCATTCAAACGATAGCTTTCTCTTATTAATCGGGTTATTCTGTGCCTTACTACACTATTTCCCACTTTTTTACTAACTGATATTCCGAGTCTGTTTTCCTCTGTATTATTCTTTTTCATATACATAACCAGATTTTTATTTGCATATGACTTACCGGTACTATAGATTTCTCTAAACGATTCATTTTTTTTTATTGATTCTGTCTTCTTCATTTTACCTATAACCATCATTCTACAACTCTTATACATTGGTTACTAAGCTTTCTTCCTTATAGAAGAAAAGGCCACAAAATTGCGACCTAGATAAACTTTAAGCTGAAAGCTTCTTTCTTCCCTTTGCTCTTCTGGCAGCTAATACCTTTCTGCCGCCTGCTGTACTCATTCTGGCTCTAAATCCATGTACCCTTGAGTAAGATCTCTTCTTGGGTTGGAATGTCATTTTCATTGCTACGCACCTCCTTTTATTGTACCGGCGCTCCTTGTTTGTCGAGCTATATCCTTCTTCTTCAATTTTGGAATATCACGTCTATTATATTCGCATTCACCCCTCTAGTCAAGTGCTTATTTTTTCTCTAAGCCTTTGTGGATACTACAAATTTGGTATTAGTTTCTTCCTTATATATATAAGACTTATAACAAAAATGTAGATAACTTTAATATTTTTGTGGATAAGCTGTCAATAAATTTTTTAGTGCTATAATAACCATTGAAAATTTCATGAAATTGTTATAATATATAAATATGTGAGTAACTATGGAGGCTGTTAATGAAAAATAAAATTGAAACAAAATGGGACGAGATATTAAAATACTTAATAACCGAATATGGTATTACTGACGTATCATATAAAACATGGCTAAAACCTTTGAAAGTACATGATGTAAAGGATAATGTCATAACTATAGTAATAAATGATGAAATAATTGGGCCTCCCAGCTTAAATGTTATTCGTAATAAATACGAGCTTCTATTAAAGGTATCCATCGAAGAAATAATGAATGATCCTTATGATATTAATTTCATTCTTGCCAGTCAGATGGATATTAAGGATAAGAAAAAGGAACATTCAGCTAGGAAGAATAACAATTTACCATCATTTTTAAATTCAAGATATACTTTTGATACCTTTGTAGTCGGGGGAAATAATGAATTTGCTAGGGCTGCGGCTCTTGCAGTTGCGGAAAATCCGGGTGAAATTTACAACCCTCTTTTTATATATGGAGGTGTTGGACTTGGCAAGACTCACTTAATGCATTCAATAGCACATTTTGTCTTAAGCCAAAATCCTGAGACAAAGGTTTTATATGTTACAAGTGAGAAGTTTACTAACGAATTAATAGAGGCTATTCAGAAAAAAACAACAACACAATTTAGAGAAAAATATCGTTCGATTGATATTTTATTAATTGACGATATTCAATTTATAATAGGAAAAGAAAGTACACAGGAAGAGTTCTTCCATACCTTTAATACTTTACATGAATCAAAAAGACAGATAATCATATCCAGTGACCGCCCTCCTAAGGAAATGCTTACTTTAGAGGACAGGCTTCGTTCCCGTTTTGAACACGGACTTATGGCTGATATTCAATCTCCCGATTATGAGACAAGAATGGCTATACTTAAAAAGAAAGAAGAGCTGGATGGTTTAAGAATAGAAGACGAGGAAGTCCTAAAATACATAGCCACAAATATTAAGTCAAATATAAGAGAACTTGAGGGAGCTCTCACTAAGATAGTGGCTTTCTCCCGCCTTAAAAAAAGAGAGCTTAATCTTGCTCTTGCCGAAGAAGCTCTGCAGGATATTATATATCCTAATGAAAAAAAGATTATTACGACTGAATTAATAGTAGATATTGTAGCTGAGCATTATAATTTAACTCCTGCTGAAATTTATTCAAAGGACAAAAGCAGGAATATATCATATCCTAGGCAGATTGTAATGTATCTCAGTAGAAAACTAACAGACAATTCTGTTACCGATATCGGAAAGTCTTTAGGTAATAGAGATCATTCGACAGTCCTACATGGCTGTGATAAGATAAGTTCAGATATTGAAAAGGACTCATCTATTCATAATACAATAGATGTACTTATCAAAAAAATAAACCCCGAATAGGCCGGTGATACTTTGTTGATAATGGGTTGATAGTGTGTTTATAATTTTTTTATTTGATTTTTGCCTTTTTATGGATGTTATTAAAAAGTACATTTTCCACACTTATTTATTTCTTTTTTAACATTCTATCAAATCACAAAACTATTGATTTATAAAGTTAAAAGTCTGTTTTCAACATTTACACGACCCTTATTACTACTACTTCTAAGAATCTTTTATATATATATCTATTATAACGGAAAGGGAGTTTATTCACATATGAAAATAATATGTCAAAAGTCAGATTTATTAAATAGTGTTAATATCGTTCTCAAGGCTGTTCCTGCAAAATCGACAATGCCTATTTTGGAATGTTTAATTATTAAGGCATCAAGTTCTGAAATTAAGCTTATTGCAAATGATATGGAGATAGGGATAGAAACTAGAGTAAAAGGAAATATGATAGAAGAGGGCATGGTAGCCTTAAATGCAAAGGTATTTTCAGAAATAATAAGAAGGCTTCCAGAGAATGAAGTAAATATTACTACTGATGATAACTATGTAACAGAAATAGTTTGTGAAAAAGCCAAATTCTCTATAGTTGGAAGATCAGGAGAAGAATTTCCTGCCTTACCAGAAATAGAAAAAGAAAACCCACTTGTCCTTTCACAATTTACTCTTAAGGAGATTATTAGACAGACTGTTTTTTCAATTTCAGATAATGAAAGCAACAAGATTATGACAGGTGAGTTATTTGATATTAAAAAGAATGAGTTAAGGGTTATATCCTTAGATGGACATAGAATATCTATAAGAAAAATTTTTATGAAGGAAGATTATGAGGAAAGAAAGGTTATAATTCCAGGAAAGACCTTAAACGAGATAAGTAAGATATTATCTGGAGAAGCATCCTCATTGATAAATATATATTTTACAGAAAAGCATGCCCTATTTGAGTTTGATGAAACGGTAGTTGTTACAAGGCTTATTGAGGGTGAATATTATAGAATAGACCAAATGCTGTCATCAGATTATGAAACAAAGGTCAATATAAATAAAAAGGAGCTGTTATCTTGTATTGAAAGAGCATCCCTATTAATAAGAGAAACAGATAAAAAGCCGATTATTATCAAAATCGGGGAAAAGAATTTTGAATTAAGTATAAATACAGCAATAGGATCCATGAAGGAAGAAATAGATATTGAATTAGAGGGAAAAGATATTACTATAGGATTTAACCCTAAGTTTTTATTGGATGCACTGAGGGTAATAGATGATGAATCCGTTGATTTATATTTGATTAATCCTAAGGCTCCCTGCTTTATTAGGGACAAGGACCAGTCATATATATATTTAATATTACCTGTAAACATCCAGGCATAATCACGAATAAGTAGATTAGTCCATGGTAACAGCACATTTTTTATGACATGCTTTATATGTCAAAAAAAAATGGGATGGTTAACATGGATAAGTGCAACGTGTTCTCGGAAACCGAAGGTTTCCGAGAAGCTAATCTGCTTATTCTCGAAAATAAATAACCACCCAGGAGGCCATATGGTTCAAATTAAACTGAGAGAAGAATTTATAAAGCTGGGCCAAGCCATAAAGGCCGCCGGTCTTGTTGGATCCGGAGCAGATGCTAAAAGTGAGATTTTGGATGGAAAAGTTAAAGTGAACGGACAGATTGAAACTCAAAGGGGAAAGAAGCTTCATGAGGGAGATATAGTAGAATTTGATGGAGAAAAGATAGAAATTATTAAATAGAATAGTCTGTCTTTCAAGATTTGAAGAGGAAGAGACGATGGTGTAAGAATGATTGTAAGGTCATTGGAACTGAAGGAATATAGAAATTATGAACATATAAATTTGCAGTTTGATGATGGTATCAATATTTTGTACGGTGAAAATGCTCAGGGTAAAACGAATATTCTAGAAGCTATTTATCTTGGCGGAACCACTAAATCTCATAGAGGAAGCAAGGACAGAGAAATTATTCGCTTTAAAAAAGATGAAGCCCATGTGAGAATCAATATTGAAAAGAATAAGGTATCCCATAGGATTGATATGCACTTAAAGAAGAATAAAGCCAAAGGGGTAGCGATTGACACCATCCCGATAAAAAGACAAGGTGAATTATTTGGTATGCTTAACCTTGTGTTTTTTTCGCCGGAAGATCTAAATATTATTAAGAATGGTCCGGGCGAAAGAAGAAGATTTTTGGACCTAGAGCTTTGTCAGCTTGATAAAATTTATATGCATCATTTGACAAATTATAATAAAGCATTGGCACAAAGAAATCATCTTTTGAAGCAGATAAGTGTTAATAGGAAATTATTGGACACACTATATATATGGGATGCTAAGTTAGTTGAGCATGGAAGTATAATTATTGACACGAGGAAGTCATTTATAAAAAAAATTAACTCCTTAATATATCCGATACATAAGAAACTAACTGGAGGCAAGGAAGAATTAACAATTCTCTATGAGCCGAATTCTAAGGGGGAGGAATTTGCTGAAAAGTTAAAAAAATCACAAGAGAGAGATTTGTTTCTAAAAATGACTAATATAGGCCCCCATAGGGATGATATGTTGTTTTTATTTGATGATACAGATATAAGAAGATTCGGATCACAAGGACAGCAAAGAACTGCTGCATTATCCTTGAAGCTAGCAGAGCTTGAGCTAGTGAAGGAAGTAATAAAAGAAAATCCGGTTTTATTATTAGATGATGTGCTATCCGAGCTTGATAGAAATAGACAGAATTATTTGCTAAACAGTATAGGTGATATTCAGACAATCATAACCTGTACCGGACTCGAAGAATTTATTAATCATAGATTTAAATATAACAAAATATTTCATGTTGCTAACAATACTATTACCTGTGAAAATTAATAGCAGACCTTTGCTTAAGATGAATGGAGAGAACAAATATGAGCAATGAATATGATTACGGTGCGGATCAAATTCAAATATTAGAAGGATTAGAAGCAGTTAGAAAGCGGCCAGGAATGTATATAGGTTCCACAGCTGCTAAGGGATTGCACCATCTGGTATATGAGATAATTGATAATGCTGTAGATGAAGCCTTAGCAGGGTTTTGCGATACTATTGAGGTTAATATTAATAAGGACAATTCCATTACTGTAATGGATAACGGCCGTGGTATACCTGTTGGTATTAACCATAAAGCCGGTATTCCCGCGGTGGAGGTTGTGTTTACCATGCTCCATGCCGGTGGAAAATTCGGCGGTGGGGGATATAAGGTATCAGGTGGCTTACATGGAGTAGGAGCATCTGTAGTTAACGCCCTCTCTGAGTGGCTTGAAGTTGAGATTTGTGTTGAAGGGAGAAGATATGTCCAGCGCTATGAAAGAGGTAAGCCTATCATGAAGCTACAAGACATGGGAGCTACAAGTATGAGAGGAACCAAGGTTTCTTTCCTCCCTGATGATGAAATATTCGAAGAAACCGTATACGAATATGAAGTATTAAAGCAGCGGATTAGAGAAATGGCCTTCCTTACTAAGGGAATAAGGATGATTCTTCGTGATCTGAGAGAAGAGGAGATACGCGAGAAAGTATTTCATTATGAAGGTGGAATTATAGAATATGTGCAATATTTAAATCGCCATAAGGATCCACTTTATACTGATATTATATATTGTGAAGGAAAAAAAGATGAAGTATATGTGGAAGTGGCCATGCAGCATAATGGAACCTATGTTGAAGGTTGCTACAGCTTTGTAAATAATATAACAACACCAGAGGGCGGAACCCATATGATTGGGTTTAGAAATGCACTTACAAAGACATTTAATGATTATGCAAGAACACAGAAAATTTTAAAGGACAGTGAGCCGAATTTATCCGGAGAGGATATTAGAGAAGGCCTTACTGCCATTATAAGTATTAAGCTTCCTGATCCGCAGTTTGAAGGTCAGACAAAGCAAAAGCTTGGTAACAGCGAAGCTAGGGGAGCTGTTGATAGTATAGTAAGTGAGCAGCTAACCTATTTTCTGGAGCAAAATCCTACAGTTGCCAAGACAATTTGTGAGAAGTCGGTTCTTGCTCAAAGAGCAAGAGAAGCAGCAAGAAAAGCACGTGAGCTTACAAGGAGAAAAACCGCACTGGAAGGCTCTGGACTTCCCGGAAAACTGGCCGATTGTTCAGAAAAGGATCCGACTAAATGTGAGATTTATATTGTTGAGGGTGACTCCGCTGGAGGTTCTGCAAAGACAGCTAGGTCAAGAGCAACCCAGGCGATTTTACCCTTAAGAGGTAAAATCTTAAACGTAGAGAAGGCTAGATTAGACCGAATTCTTTCAAACAATGAGATAAGAGCTATGATAACGGCTTTTGGTTGCGGAATATCAGAAGACTTTGATATATCCAAGCTACGCTATCACAAAATCATCATTATGACGGATGCCGACGTTGATGGTGCACATATAGCTACCCTGCTACTTACATTTTTCTATAGGTTTATGCCGGAGCTAATCAAGCAGGGCTATGTATATATGGCTCAGCCACCCTTATACAAAATTGATAAAAATAAGAATGTCCGATATGCCTACAGCGATGATGAATTGAACGAATTTCTGGATGAGATAGGCAGAGATGGTGTTAAAATTCAAAGATACAAGGGTCTAGGTGAAATGAATGCCGACCAGCTTTGGGATACTACCATGGATCCGGAAAAAAGAATTCTGCTAAGGGTAACCATAGACGAGGAAGAGTCCTCGGAAATAGATCTTACCTTTACAACCCTTATGGGCGACAAGGTAGAGCCCAGAAGGGAATTCATTGAAGAAAACGCTAAGTATGTAAGAAATCTAGATATATAACGCAAGATAAGATATTGAAAACGGAGGAAAAACAATGGACGAATATATCTTCGACAAAGTGCATGATGTGGATCTGAAAAAGACCATGGAAACATCATATATAGATTATGCCATGTCTGTCATCGCTTCCCGTGCTCTTCCCGATGTGAGGGACGGTCTAAAGCCGGTACAAAGAAGAATTCTATATGCAATGATTGAATTAAACAATGGACCGGATAAACCACACCGTAAATGCGCCCGTATTGTCGGTGATACCATGGGTAAATATCATCCCCATGGAGACAGCTCCATTTATGACGCTTTGGTTAAGCTGGCACAGGATTTCTCAACCCGCTACCCTCTAATCGATGGACACGGTAACTTTGGTTCTGTTGATGGTGACGGTGCTGCGGCCATGCGTTATACTGAAGCTAGATTAAGTAAAATATCAACCGAAATGCTTTCTGATATCAATAAGGATACGGTAGATTTTAATCCTAACTTTGATGAGTCAGAAAGAGAGCCGGTAGTATTACCCTCCAGATTCCCGAATCTTTTAATTAACGGAACCTCGGGAATCGCAGTTGGAATGGCAACTAATATACCTCCACATAACCTAAGAGAGGTTATCGATGGTGTACTTAAGATAATTGATAACCAGATAGAAGAGGATAGAGAAACCGAGATAGAAGAGATACTAGAAATTATCAAGGGACCAGATTTTCCTACCGGGGCGGAGATAGTAGGAGTATCGGGAATTGAAGAGGCATATAGAACCGGAAGAGGAAAAATCCGAGTAAGAGCAGTCACAGAGATAGAAACCATGTCTAATGGTAAGCCCAGGATTATCGTTTCGGAGCTTCCCTATATGGTTAATAAAGCAAGACTGATAGAAAAGATCGCAGATCTTGTCAAGGATAAGAAGATAGACGGCATTACAGAGCTTAGGGATGAATCAGATAGAAATGGTATGAGAATTGTCATTGAGCTTCGTAGAGATGTAAATGCCAATGTAATGTTAAATAAGTTATATAAGCATACTCAGCTCCAGGATACCTTTGGGGTTATTATGCTTGCCTTGGTTAACAATGAACCGAGAGTCCTTAATATAATTCAGATGCTTGATTATTATATAAAGCATCAGAAGGAAGTAGTTACAAGGCGTACTAAATATGATTTAAACAAAGCAGAAGAAAGAGCTCATATATTACAAGGCTTACTTATTGCTCTGGATCACATAGACGAGGTAATCCGTATAATTCGTGGTTCACAAAACGGCAATATAGCTAAGGAAAGATTGATAGAACGCTTTGGCCTATCGGATCCTCAAGCTCAGGCAATTATTGATATGAGACTTCGTGCTCTTACAGGTCTTGAAAGAGAGAGACTGGAGGCAGAATTTGCAGAGCTACAGGCAAAGATAGCAGAATTTAAGGCTATTTTAGCAGACGAAAAGAAGCTTTTAGGAGTAATTAAAGAGGAAATCACCGTAATTCGTGATAAATACGGAGATGAGCGAAGAACCACGATTGGATTTGACGAATTTGACATATCCATGGAGGATTTAATTCCAAATGATACCACGGTTATTGCCATGACAAAGCTGGGATACATTAAGAGAATGACAGTGGATAATTTCAGAAGTCAACATCGTGGCGGTAAAGGAATAAAGGGAATGCAGACTATTGATGAGGATTTCATCGAGGATTTATTTATGACGAAGAATCATCATTATATAATGTTCTTTACCAATATGGGTAGAGTATACCGTCTTAAGGCATATGAAATACCTGAGGCCAGTAGGACAGCCAGGGGAACAGCCATAATTAATCTCTTGCAGCTCATGCCAGATGAAAGAATAACTGCAATAATTCCAATTAAGAAATATGTGGAAGACCGCTTTGTATTCATGGCAACCAAAAAGGGTATAGTTAAAAAGACTATATTTAAAGAATTTGCAAATATCAGAAAGTCCGGACTCATCGCAATTAATCTTCGTGAGGATGACGAGCTGATAGAGGTGAAAATCACCAATGGCAGTAAGAATATATTCCTGGTTACACAAAACGGTATGTGTATTCGCTTTAATGAGACGGATGTAAGATCTACGGGAAGATCTTCAATGGGTGTAAACGGAATGTCCTTATCAGGAGATGATGAGATTATTGGGATGCAGCTTGATACCCAGGGGGATTATCTACTCTTTGTGTCAGCCAAGGGTATGGGCAAACGGACATCACTCGATGAGTTTAATATTCAATACCGCGGAGGTAAAGGAGTCAGATGCTATAAGATTACCGAAAAGACAGGCCAGGTTGTGGGCGTAAAGGCGGTAAATGAAGACAATGAAGTTATGCTTATTACAACAGAGGGAATTGTAATTCGTATATTGGCAAATGATATTTCTCTATTAGGAAGAGTAACCTCAGGCGTTAAGCTGATTAATTTACCTGATAAAAATGTCTTTGTTGCAAGTGTAGCTAAGGTAAGAGAAGATAGTAAAACCACATCCGATGAAGAGGTTATTAAGAATCTAGAAAAGGAATTACAAGAGGATGCGGGAGTATCCGATGATGAAGACTTTGAAGATGACTATGATGAGTATGAAGCAGAAGATGACGACGCAGAAGAGGAAGACTCTGAATTAGTTGAAGATGACGGCGAGGATTACGATTCATAAAGCAAGAAGACTAAAGATGATACTTTAGGTGGAGAAGAAGTATGCGTAACATAAGTATCGAAGAGATAATAAGTAATATTAAGGATATGTGCATAGAAGCCAACTATAAGTTGGCTTCTGATGTAGATGCTAGCATTAGAGATGCTTATGACAAGGAGATCTCCCCTCTTGGAAAGCGTGTCCTTGGTCAACTCCTTGATAACCTTGATATAGCCGAAAATGATTTAATACCCATATGTCAGGATACCGGAATGGTAATTGTATTTGTAGCAATCGGTCAAGAGGTTCATATTGAAGGAGGATTCTTAGAGGAAGCTATAAATGAAGGAATAAGAAGGGGTTATCAGGAGGGTTATTTAAGAAAATCCATAGTATCCGATCCTTTAATACGTAATAATACACAGGATAACACACCGGGGATTATTCATTATGACATAGTACCTGGTAATCAGCTTGAAATAACGATTTCTCCCAAGGGCTTTGGTAGTGAAAATATGAGTCGAATCTATATGCTAAAGCCATCAGATGAAGACCAAGGAATAAAAAAAACAGTTTTGGAAACAGTAAAGCTGGCAGGACCTAATGCATGTCCGCCCATAGTGGTGGGTATAGGTATAGGAGGTAGCTTTGAAAAATGTGCACTTCTTGCAAAACGAGCATTAACCAGAGATATAAGTATTCGGTCAGACAAGCCTCATATAAGAAAGCTTGAAGAGGAACTACTATCAGCTATCAACGATATGGGTATCGGGCCGGCAGGTCTTGGTGGAAGAACCACAGCACTAGGTGTTAATATAGAGACATATCCGACTCATATCGCAGGACTTCCTGTAGCAGTAAATATCGGATGCCATGTGAACCGACATGTTACAAGGGTAATATAGGCAGATAAATAGGATGAGTTTCTGCAGTATAAGTATATTGGTGGAAATCTGTTAAAGAAATGAGGACAGCTGTGGATAAATATATTAAAACGCCTTTATTAAATATAAATAATTTAGAAGCTGGAGATTATGTCTATATTACTGGCGTAATATATTCAGCAAGAGATGCTGCACATAAAAGGATGTATGAAGCATTAATGTCAGGAGAAGATTTACCTTTTTCTATAAAAGACAATATCATCTATTATATGGGACCGTCACCAGCAAGAAAAGACCAGATTATAGGCTCAGCAGGTCCAACCACCGCAAGCCGCATGGATAAGTATACACCACGTCTACTGGACATGGGATTATCAGGGATGATAGGAAAGGGTACAAGAGGCAGCGAGGTTATAGAGTCCATGATAAAGAACAAGGCCGTGTATTTTGCCGCAACAGGTGGAGCTGGAGCATTGCTTTCCAAGTGTATCAAGGAATCAAAGGTAATTGCCTATGACGATCTTGGTACAGAAGCAATCCATGAATTATATGTAGAGAATTTTCCTCTTATTGTGGCAATAGATTCAAAGGGTAAGAATTTGTATGAATTGCATGCTCAAATCAGTTGACAAAAGAAAGGCCATTTGTTATACTAATTTTTGTTTCAGCGATGTTTATTATAATGAAAATCTTATAAGAACGCTTTAATTTCAGAAATCTGGAGAAATACTCAAGAGGCTGAAGAGGCGCCCCTGCTAAGGGTGTAGGTCGGGCAACCGGCGCGAGGGTTCAAATCCCTCTTTCTCCGTTATAGAAGCGCTCAATCTTTGATACTAAGGTTGGGTGCTTTTTTGTTCACATAAATAAAATTATTGTTGAAAAAAGTAAGAAGTTATGTTTTCATTATAATAGAATGTTAACAGATATTAATTTTATCCATGTTGGGAATTATTGATATAAGTAAACTTCCGCTTGCATGGACTTGGATGTGACTTATGCAAGCCCAGCTTGGGGCGATGAACGCTCGAACATTGGAATGGAGGAAGACATGAAACAAATTAAATATCGTATAATATTATTAATCGTAGGTTTTCTAATTGTCTTTAGCCTTACATCCTGTAATAAAGAGGGGAAAAAAGCAAGTGAAGATGAGATAGTACCAGTAGAAAACATTGATAATAATAGTGATATAGAAAGCGGAGAACAGGATAAACCTGTTAAGGAAGAAGAAAACGAGCCAGAACTAGAACCAGAAGCTCCACTCTTATCTATCCGGGATATTCCGTCTTCTGAGCTTATAAAGGAGCTTAAAATAGGATGGAATTTAGGAAACACTCTAGATGCTACCGGAGGAGGGGCCTTACTAAACTCAGAAATGTCTTGGGGCAACCCGGCAACAAAGGAAGAGATGTTTATAGTTGTCAAGGACGCAGGCTTTAATATTATTAGGATACCGGTTTCCTGGGGAAACCATCTTGGTTCGGAGCCTGACTATATTATACATGGTGTATGGCTTGATAGGGTTAGTGAGGTTGTGGATTATGCCATTGATAATGATTTATATGTTATACTCAACATGCACCATGAAGAGTGGCACTTTCCTTCATATGATAACCATGAACAAGCAGAGACAATACTTATTAAGGTTTGGACTCAGATTGCCGAGCGCTTTAAGGATTATGACGAGCACCTGATATTTGAAGGAATGAACGAACCTAGGATGAAGGGCACTCCCCTAGAGTGGAACGGGGGTAATGCTGAAGCTAGGGATGTAATAAACCAATTGAATTTATCATTTGTAGAAACTATAAGAAGCTCCGGAGGCAATAATCCATATCGCCATTTGATGATTCCGACCTATGCAGCATCCTCTGATCCAAAGACCTGGAAGGATTTTATCGTACCTGAGGATGACAAGATTATTGTATCCATACATTCATATACACCCTATCACTTTGCTTTAAATAAAACCGGAACGGCCAATTGGAGCCAGGAAAATGCAAATGATACAAGAGATATAGATTATTTGATGAATAATTTATATGATTCATTTGTAAGTAAGGGCCAGCCTGTAATCCTTGGAGAATTTGGAGCCATGGATAAGGATAATTTAGAATCCAGAGTAGAGTGGGCTAAGTATTACATACTAAAAGCGACTGAAAAAGGAATCCCATGTATCTGGTGGGATAATGGAGCCTTTGTTGGAAGCGGTGAATTATTTGGATTGCTAGATAGAAGAAATGGGGAGTGGAAGCATCCCGAGATAGTTGATGCGCTAATGAGCGGATTAGAATAGTAAATATTGATACGTTTTGCTCTTTATGGCTTTTATAAAACATTCCAGACAAGTACAACCTTTAGCATCATAATATTATATATTTTGTATAAGAATAGAATGCTCGATTGTCGGGCATTCTTTTTTATGTAATAGGTCCACCTTGTATCCTATTATTTAAATAGCATGTAGATTTAGTCTGACAATAAAAAAGTGGTATAAATAAGAAAAAGAAGGAAGAAAAAATGGTTATTTTGGGAAATGATATTAAATGTTGTAGTCTTTTTTCAAAAAATTAAGAAAATTTGATTATAAAGTTGTTGACAAA
This sequence comes from Clostridiales bacterium, assembly GCA_012522735.1. Taxonomy (GTDB): domain Bacteria; phylum Bacillota; class Clostridia; order Lachnospirales; family Lachnospiraceae; genus Mobilitalea. The sequence continues at coordinate 19,703 of JAAYJU010000089.1, forward strand.
GGAATATCTGTATGATATTATTATTTTTGCTGACGCGTTAAGCAAAGGTTAAAAAAGTGTAAGGAATAAAGCTTTCAAGCCTAGTGTTTTAAGTGGTTAGCGACAAATAGCACCTTGATAATTGAACAGTGAAACAACCCTGAAAATTCTAAAAAACTGAAGTCTTACACATGGGACTTCAGAGATATTCAAAACGAGTATCTCATATAGATTTTCAAGAAACGAACAGGTATTATTAGAATCAGCAAATTTCCAAAGCTTAGCTTTGAAATAAGCCTTCTAATAAATACACCTTAAAACAGTAAAGAAAAACGGATAAAGTGTTTGCAAGCAAACAAAGTATTTGCAAGCAAATACTGGTAAATAATCGCAAGCGGTTATTTATTGCCAAAACGGTTGAGTAAAATCAACTAAGGCTAGAGTTTATCTTAACTGGATTAAACTTAAACATGAGAGTTTGATCCTGGCTCAGGATGAACGCTGGCGGCGTGCCTAACACATGCAAGTCGAACGGAGTATTTTTTACAGA
>JAAYJU010000090.1 GCA_012522735.1 Clostridiales bacterium
AACCCGGTTACCCGGTGTTACCATTTCTGCCACTTGCTGAAGTCTCCTTGAAATCTGCATCGTCTATCTCCATTTAACTTTTTTGTTATTTTACCACATTGTGTATTTATTAGCTATAGAATACTAAGTATTGACAGCATATATACTATGTCTATTCCCTAACAACCACATATTCTAATTTTCGGGGTATAGGACACTCCCATTATACATAGTATTTCCAAGTTTGTCATCTATAATCGAACGCTTGTTTTCTGAGTATGATTACAATTCATATAATCACTAAAAAAGGGCGTATCCCATAGGATTCGCCCTTTTTGTATGCTACACTTATTAAAGTATTTATCGTCTCCTATTACTTTATTAATATGTCATCAATATAGAAGACTGGAGCTTCATGAGCTCTTATTCGTAGATAGGTGTCTTTATTCGTTAGCGTATATTTTATAGTTATCCTAATCCATTTACCCTTATTCTGACCGATTTCCGTTTCGACAGCAAAAGCTCTATCAGCAAATGGACCATCGATACTATCCTCTACTATACCTATCTCATAAGTAACCATATTACCGACTGGAGCATCATACATCAGAGATAATGATATCGTGACCTCCGAACCGATTGGAGGCATAGTTATAGCCGCTCCTGATGTTGCTGAAGCTAACAAAATATTAACTGTTCCGTCACCATCCAACCTATCTACCTTTAATGCATTCTGGCTTGTATCTATTGATATTGCTGAGCCGGATGCTGCAGTGATATAAGCCTCCAGACTTCCATTAAAGGTTTCACTATATATCGAGCTCTTCGCAAGGTTTGGACCTGGCATACTCTTAACTGTATCTAGGTAAGGATCATAGTTTACTGGTAGTTCATAGAGACTGGTCTGAAGCTTAGTCAAATCCATTACTCCATCAATCTCACCATAGAAGTTCTTATTACAGAATTCCACAAGGTATTTGACATCCTCAAGAGTGAATGCATGGCCTGTCGAATGAAGATGTATAGCTATGTTATCTTCAATTCCTAAGTATTCATACATGTTTCGTCCTGCAAGATATGATACATACATACCTGCCGCATTGATCCAATCTCCTCCGTCAACCTCTCCTGTTATGTAGAAATATCTGTCTTCAGCTGCAGTTAATGCTGCTAGGAAATGCTGATCAAAGGGTAGCTGATTAGGGCTACTAAAATCAAGGAAATTGTCATTGAACCAATGAGCCTCTCCTGCAGCCTGAAGATTACTTAAGCCTTCGTTGCTTCCGACTACTCTGGTAGGATTATCCTGATAACTCTGCCATGTTGCAGTACCATTTGCTTCACCGGAGTGATCAATAAACTCATTCAGTGGCAATGAGGAGTAATCATAGGTCTTGCCTGCGCTGTTGTATCTGAAGCTAGCCATACCGCCCGCTCCCGAGGATGCAGGTGCAGTCACCTTGATACGAGAGTCGAATGCTCCTGCTACTGCGGCTGCTTTACCATTTCTTGATACTCCTGTAACAATTGTATTAGCAGGGCTGATATTCAAGCTCTTAGAACCCGCACTATCGATTTCCAATACATCTATAATCTTACTTACACCCCAGCCCCAAGCCATAAGAACGCCTGTCTGCTCATCCCATTTTGGACCATAGGGGTATAGTTCATAGAATATACCTGTACGGTTTGCATCATCAGCTGCTATTTCATTATTTGAAAACTCTATTACAGCATATCCGTTGTTATTCAAATAATTCTTTTGAGCGCTACCAAGAGATCCTATTACAATGAGTACAGGATATCCGTCTGCATGCTCAGGAGGTACTAAGGTGGTTACTCCTTCTACAGTAACACTTGGTAAGGTGGCTGTAGCTATAAATTTAACTGTCTTTCCACCCTTCTCAATAGATATCTCTATAAATTTCTGATTTGGTCCGGCTTCAATGGTCTTTTCTATCATAGTCCATGTGGCCCAATCAAACACCATAGTGGTATAGGAGCTGATACTCTGATATGTTACATTCTCAAGGGAGCCATCGGGCATTACACCATACATATAATACTGATACATGTCTGATATTTCTTCCTGCCTTCTTGCCCATTCCTCCAGAGTCGTAACATTAGTTCCATCTCTAAATACATATGCATTCGGTAGTGCACTAACCATCGGAAGTGCGCTAGGCTTTGTATATCCACTTCCATCATCCAAGGCATCTACTGCAGCCTTTAATGCATCGAATGCCGCGTCAATCTCTGCCTGCGTTGAATTAATGTCAGAAGCTATCTGCTCTGCATCCAATAAAGGAGCATCAATAATGCTCTTATTCACATATGCATCCAGATATATTTCCTTAACTGATGCTATGTAGTTAAGTAAGGAATAAGGATTAATTCCTGTTACGGAATCATCTGTCTTTCCTTCCAATACCAGCTTTCCAAAAAGACTAGGATTCTGGTATGACATACCTGTTGAATCAAAGATTGTTATGGTTGTTGCTCTGCTTCCGTTCTTTGCTTCATTTATCTGTAGGTCAAATCCCATTTCATTTCCGTTTGCAGGAACCGTTGCTGGGTCCCATATGATACAGGCTTCTACTATGTATCCTGTGGTATTGCTTTCTGCATCGGTGGTTACCTTGGTTCCGGAATAGAATCTGGTCTTTTCACCATTATCATAGGTACGCATATTTTCAAAGTTTACTCTATAGTGTAAATCATCAGCCTGATATGAGCTTGCCTTGTCATAGAGCTCATCTAGAAATAGCTCTAATGAATCCTGCTGATAGCTTGCGCTATTTGATTTATCTAAAACAGTATCCTTTATCTCTGCCAATATATAAAGTGCATTATCATCCCACATGAGACGATACTCTGCTGTAACATCTGCATCACTTCCATATATCTTAGGCACTATTACCTGGGCATCTGCCCATATATCATCTATGTCACCGTCTACATAAGGTGAACCAAAGGTTGCTATTACCTTATCGGGTACCAACTCTGGCGTAGGTTCTGGTACCGGTGTAGGTGTCGGCGTTGGTGGGCTAGGATCTGTAGAAGGACCGCTTGACCCGCCACTTGCCGGAGGGTTACCTACTGTCGTTGAAACACCATCAATAATAATTCTTACACTTCCAACACCCTGGATATTAGGGATAAACTCCTTGGATAGTGCAGTAATTATTGAATTAGCCGCTTCAGGTGAACTTAGTATTAATGTAAATCTTTGCTGAGCATCAATCTCTAAGGCAACATCTGTAGCTAAAACCACGCCCGAGCTTGATATAGTTATATTAGAAAGCACTCCGCTAGCTCCTGAAATATCAACATTACCAGAAGCTTCAATGAATAAATCTAATTCACCTTCATTGACAATAGCTGTATTTGACTTATCAAGAACTATATGTATTTCAACTGATGCATCTTCATTGATTACAATTCTTGATGCATTACTTCTGATGAAAATCACATTTCCTATAGCAAATTCCATCCAAGTTTCAGCCTTTATCTGCTTTATCTGTATTTCATCAAAAACTCCATAGTTTCTTACTGAGCAATTAGGGGCTTCAACTATAAGTGCCTTACCCTTATAGTCTCCTTTGGGGATTGTAAATTCCTTTTCTTCATCTGTCTTAATCCTAATCACAGGAGCTTCACTTAGTAGAGCAGCTTCCAATGATTTTTGATCAACAGCATCATAAACATTTGAAACCAAAATATTTACACTATCCTTTGCCTTACCTGACATGGTGGTCGCAGTTATTGTAACCTTACCGTTCTTTAAGCCTGTTACAAAACCCCTATCATTTACTGTCGCAATATTAGTATTACTTGATGACCAGTTAACATAGTCAGTTGTTTTACTCGGTTTTGTTGATTTATTAAGGTTATATCTTTCTCCTACAACAAGAGTATCAATCTTATTATTTATATCAATCTCTTTTGCAGGAATCTTCATAGACTTTTTGACATAAACCTTAGCAATCAAGGTGTAATTTTCATCACCTGCTTTTATATCACAAGTGATGGTTGCGGTACCTGCTGCCTTAGCTTTAACTAAGCCAACCCTATTAATAGTAGCCACTTTGGTATCACTACTCTTCCAAGTGTAAGTAGAACCGGGAATCTTATTTCTTATGTTAAAATCATAAGATTCACCTACAAGAAGATAGCGATAATCTGTCTTGCTAAGTACTGGTTCGTCTTTTGTAGCACTAGTAGCGGCATATGATTTCTTTTGTGTAACGAATCCAGAGGGTATAATCATAGCAGCTACAAGAAGGCATACAAGAAGTCGTCTTATTAGTGTTCTTTTTCTGTTAATCATGGTTCCTCCTTTTTTATTTATTTGATGGTTATAGACAAAGCGCAGTTATCTGCAAAACTGATGAGGCTTTACAGAATATGAGCATTTTGTCAGGGACAAAGAGCATAAATTTATATTAGATTGAAGTATATGGACACCTTGTATAATGTGTATAACCAATATATAAATTTATTCCCTTGGTAGTATAATTATAACAGACATTCCAAATAGTAACATGTATTTATTATGTAAAATATGCATTAATTATGGATACCGCAGTTTATTTTAAACATATTTAATAAAAAACTCCTGCATTATTATTCATCTTTTATATTCATTATAAGTTACAGATTATAATCTTGTTTAGGTTATCTTATATAAAAATCCCCAATATCCGATTAAGTATTCAGATATTAGGGACAAAATCCATCAAACTAATATTTAATAGCTATGAAATTAAATCACTATAATTTTTACTCCAGATAATCCTTCAGCTTCCTGCTCCTACTTGGATGCCTTAGCTTTCTAAGAGCCTTAGCTTCAATCTGACGGATTCTTTCTCTGGTTACATTAAACTCCTTACCTACTTCCTCCAGAGTTCTTGCTCTTCCATCATCAAGACCGAACCTCAGTCTTAGGACCTTCTGTTCTCTTTCGGTCAGAGTACCAAGTACCTCGACTAGCTGCTCCTTAAGTAGGGTAAAGGCTGCCGCCTCGGCGGGTACAGGAACATTATCATCCTGGATAAAGTCTCCCAGATGACTGTCCTCCTCCTCACCTATAGGTGTTTCAAGGGATACGGGCTCCTGGGATATCTTCTGTATCTCCCTAACCCTTTCCACCGGAATGCCCATAACATCGGAGATTTCCTCCGGGGTAGGCTCTCTTCCAAGCTCCTGTAGAAGCTGTCTTTGTACTCTGGTTAGCTTATTTATAGTCTCTACCATATGAACAGGTATACGGATTGTCCTTGCTTGGTCGGCTATAGCCCTTGTGATAGCCTGTCTGATCCACCATGTAGCATAGGTCGAGAATTTGAAGCCCTTACGATAATCGAATTTCTCTACGGCTTTAATAAGCCCAAGATTACCCTCTTGAATTAAGTCTAGGAATAGCATCCCGCGGCCAACATATCTCTTAGCAATACTTACCACCAGTCGAAGGTTTGCCTCTGCCAATCGCTTCTTGGCGAAATCATCTCCCTCTTCCATCCTTTTGGCCAGATCGCTTTCTTCCTCTGCCGTAAGTAATGCCACCTTACCGATTTCCTTAAGATACATGCGGACAGGATCCTCTATATTAACGCCCTCAGGAACAGAAAGGTCTATGGTTTCTGTCTCATCTTCCTCTTCTTCAGGTAAGATATCCTCTTCCTCTGCATCGGTTATACGAAGAACATCAACATTGTGTTTTTCCAAATAATCGTATATTTTCTCAATTCGCTGAGGATCCAGCTCCATATCTGCAAAAAAGTCATTTACCTCTTGAAATTCCAAGACATTCTTCTTCTTTTCTGCGAAGGCCAATAATTCCTTTAGTCTTTCCGTAAATTTAGCAATATTTTCGTCCATAGATAATCCTTCCTTTTCTAGCTCTTTTATATTCTAACCATCATTCAATGAAATATGCAATTCTGTTACCAGCCACAATACCGTGGTTCCTATCATTACTATAATACCGTCACAATGGTCTCTGTCATTACTTTAGGATTGCAGAAATATTCTTCTTAAGATCTGCTTTATCTCTTATGATATTTTGCAATAACTGTGTATCATTTTCTTCTATAGCCTTTAGACTCTGTCTGTTCAGGCTCTCTTCCTTCAGTCGATAAATCGTATCAAACAAAGCCTTCTGTCTGTCTGCTTCCTTTATCTCACCTAAGAGCTCAGCATTAAAGAGTGAAGCCGCCTCAGACTGTTCCTCAATGTTTTGAAAACAGCTTATAATTTTAGCAGGTATAACCTCATTGGCTTTATCATATTCCTCAAAAACTAATTTCGCTACATCTGTATATATACCATCGGCAAAATCCTCCGGTTTAAGAAGAGTCTTTAGCTTATTAAATAAATCTGGCTCCTCAGTAAGCCATGTCAATAACAGCTTTTGGATTTTTACTATTCCCTCATCACTGTTCTTCTTTCCCTGTGATGATTTGTAGGGAAGCTTACTCACTTCATTCTTATAACCCATGGATCCTAGCCTATTAACTAGCCTCTGAAGGAGATTTACATCAATGTTGTATGTTTTGGCCACTGCATCCAGATAGAAGTTACGCTCTAGCTGCTCCGTAAAATATAGTAATTTCTTGGCTATTTCATTAAAGAACTTGGTCTTATCCTCGGGATCTTCCATATTATAATTTTTCTGAAGTGTATCAATCTCAAAGAAAAAGCTGTTTTTTGCTTCATCAATTCTCTTCCTGTATTCCTCAGCTCCAAGGGCTTTAATAAAATCATCCGGGTCCTTATAGGGCTCCATATTTACTACCTTGACAGTTAGGCCTACATCACGAAGTATTGGAATGGCACGAAGTGCTGCCTTTATACCTGCACTATCACTGTCAAAGGTAAGGAGCACCTCCTTAGTGTATCTTTTTAAAAGACTCGCATGTAACTCTGTAAATGCGGTACCTAGTGCGGCTACTGCATTCGTAAAGCCTGCCTGATGAAGTGCCATGACATCCAGATAACCCTCGCATATGAGGATATATGATTCTCTTGATCTACGGGCTATATTAAGCCCGTACAAAAGTCTGCTTTTATCAAATATAGCAGTTTCAGGTGAGTTAAGATATTTAGGCATCCCATCACCCATAACACGTCCGCCAAAGCCGACCACTCTGTTGCCTATATCCATTATAGGAAACATTATTCTATCCCAGAACCTATCGTGTCCTCCTCTTACCTCATCAAAAGTTATTAAGCCTGTTTGCTTGAGAAACTCATCCTCATATCCGAGACTTTTAAAATATTGATAAAGGTCATCACTAAAGCGGTTAGAGTATCCAAGGCCAAATGCTTTAATGGTCTCCTCGGTAAATCCTCTACCCAGCAAATATTCTTTAGATGCTTGTCCCCTATCTGATTTTAATTGATAGTAATAATATTTTGCAGCCTCCTTGTTGATTTCCATAAGTCTGTTCTTTAAATCAACCTGGCGTTTTTCTCTAGCTGAATACTCCTGCTCAGGCAAATTAATACCTGCTCTCTCAGCAAGAAATTTCAAGGCCTCAACAAATGAATAGTTCTCATACTCCATTATAAAAGTATAAACATTTCCCCCTACACCACAGCCAAAGCAATGATACATCTGCTTAGATTGGCTTACACTAAAAGATGGCGTCTTTTCATTATGAAAAGGACATAGACCCATATGATTGCTGCCTGTTTTTTTCAACCTTATGTATGAGCCTATAACACTTACTATATCACTTCTTATTCGGACCTCTTCTACCGTATCATCCGGATAATACATACTTTCCTCCCATTCTGCTGCTGTCCATAGTCTTTTTACACATCATTGAACCTCTCGCACTAAATTCACGAGTGTTCTTCTTGTTTAATAAACACTCCAAGCTGATGGGATCATAAGCTCTTTAAACTTTGCTACTGCATATCGGTCCGTCATGCCTGCTATATAATCACATACCGCCTGATAAGGAGGTTCATTTAGTTTCTCCATACGTGTATAATATTCCTTTGGCAGTTCATCCAAGTTATTCTGATAATATTCAAACAGCTGTTTGAGTAGGCGAACTGCCTGTTCTTCCTGACTCTTTGCCTTCTTGTTCATATAGACACTTGAGAACATATATTCACGTAGCTTAAACATGGCATTCTCTATCTCAGGAGACATAATAATGTCGTTTTTACCCTCGCTATTAGCAATTATATCGTGAATTAAGGTGTTTAACCTTAGACCTAGGCTATCCCCCAGAATCTCTTTATATTCCTTAGGTATATCCTCTTCCTTTATAATCCCGCCCCTAATAGCGTCATCCGTATCATGATGTAAGTAAGCGATTTTATCGGATATTCTTACGATTCTTCCCTCCAAGGTGGAAGGAGTTGTAGACATTTGATGGTTACGAATCCCATCTCTTACTTCCTTTGACAGGTTAAGTCCTTGTCCATGATTCTCAAGAAGCTCAACAACACGGATGCTCTGTAGATAGTGCTTAAATCCATCTGGACAGACATCGTCAAGTGCCCTCTCTCCAGCATGTCCAAATGGGGTATGTCCCAAATCATGACCTAAAGCAATCGCCTCAGTAAGATCCTCATTCAATCTAAGAGCCTTAGCAATAGTCCGCGCTATCTGTGATACCTCTAGTGTATGGGTAAGTCTGGTTCTATAATGATCCCCTTCGGGCGCAAGAAACACCTGAGTTTTATGCTTTAACCTTCTAAAAGCCTTCGAATGTAATATACGATCTCTGTCCCTTTGATAAATAGGACGGATATCACATTCCTTCTCCTCATAATCCCTACCCTGGGACATATCAGAGAATGCAGCATATGGGCTTAATATTTCATGCTCCCTTATTTCAAGCTTTTGTCTGGTAGATAAGTGTTTATCCATAAAATCATCCCCTCTAAATTTAGCCTATACTACTAATATTCTACAAGGACTTACTATTTCCTTTTTTTATTTTCATAAATGTGGCTGTTAGATATGAAAATGAATAATATAATGGCTGTTTCATATTTAATAAGGGTGTTGCAAAATATATTAGGGGACATAGGTATGAACCTCACACACCCGTACAAGTACACATGCTATATTTGTCTGTCTTAATCGGACTAAAGTCCGCTTACGACTAAGACAAATGATAGCATATGTTCTTCTAAGGGTGCATTTTGGTTATACCTAAATCCCCTTTTTAATATTTTGCAACATTCCTTTTGATAATAAGAAACAGCCACATATAATTCATTTACCACATTTTTCCCTAGAGGGACATCCAGAGCATCCAGAACAGCAGGATTTGCCTGCCTTTACATCCTTTGCCTTCTTATATAATATAAAACCTGTATAGCCTATAATAAGTGCTCCAAGTACATAAGCTAACATAATCTTCATTCCTTTCTACACGAACAAACTACCTATCTGAAATACCAGTGTTGATAAAAGCATTGCTATACCTAATTGGAATAAGACTGTAAACAAGGTCAATTTCCATGATCTCATTTCCTTTTGAATAACTCCAATAGTCGCCGCACATGGAATATATAATAGGCAAAATACCATTAGTGCATATGCATTGGCTGCACCAAATCCAATTCCGCCTAAAAGCTGTGATAGCCCAGCCATTCCTTCGACGGAGCTAATATTGCTGATACCAAATAATATTCCAAAGCTGGATACTACTACCTCCTTAGCAGCAATACCTGCTATAAGTGCTACTACCACCTGCCACATACCTAGTCCCGCAGGCCGAAGAATAGGCGCTATAGCCTTTCCTATTATTGCTCCAAAGCTTTCCGACATATCGGCAACCATTCCATTAGGCCCAAAGTTTAGTATAAACCATATAATTACTGAGGCTGCAAATATAGTGGTTCCCGCCTTTGATAGATACTCCTTCACTTTCTCCCATACATATATTATTATGGTTCTAGCATTGGGTGATTTATATTCCGGAAGCTCAATTAACAAACTATGCGTTTCCTTAGCATTTGAATTCTTGTTCATAACATAGGCCACTATTATTGCAACCAAAATACCAATCACATACATGGAGTATGCTACTAGCATTGCATTTTCTTCAAAAAACATCTGTGAAAATAGCACATAAATTGGCAGCCTTGCACTACAGGACATAAAGGGTGTAATCAAAATCGTCCTTCTTCTATCCTGAATATTTTCTAAGGAACGAGTAGCCATAATGGCAGGAACGGTACATCCAAAGCCAAGAAGCATGGGAATAAATGCTCTTCCGGACAGACCTACCCTTCCCATAATTCCATCCATTACAAAGGCTACTCTGGCCATATAACCGCTATCCTCTAGAAAAGCAAGTGCAAGAAAAAGGATGAATATATTCGGTAGGAATGTTAATATACCTCCGACTCCGGCTATGATACCGTCTACTATCAAGGAGGACAGTACTATTCCTACATTCATACTATCAAGATAAGAGCTTACTAGCTCAGAGAAGGCTTCCAATCCTCCCTCAAATACTCCCTTTATCATATCTCCTACCGTAAAGGTTAAGAAAAATACCAGAGCCATAATTAAAAGAAAAATAGGTAGTCCAAAAAATCTATTAGTTAGTATTTTATCTATTCTGTCAGTGGAAGCTGACCTTTCGCTTCTGTTAACCAGAACCTCTTCTAATACCTCTTCGATAAAATCATATTTCTGATTAATAATATCCTCTTCATAGCTACCTTTTAAAAGATTCATATCTATTGGATATTTCTTCATGATATGAGGATCCATCTCTATCAGCTTAATGGCATGCCAACGCATATTATCTATTTTGCCGTATTTCTTATATAAGACATTGCTTACCCAGTCAATCTTATCCTCAATCTCATCATTATAGACTATAGAATGCTCTTCGTGTAGCTCATGGCGCATATTATTTCCATGATGCTTATGCCTTCTATGGTGATGTTCAAAATTAAGGTCACTATGCTTATCCCTGTGATGAGCAACGGCATGCATAAGAATATCAAGCCCGGTGCGCTTTCTGGCCGATACGGGAATAATGGGGATACCTAGCATTTCTGGAAACCTATGTAGATCAATCTCCATTCCTCTTTCCTCGATAATATCCATCATATTAAGCGCTATTATAACCGGTTTACCCAGCTCAAGTAACTGAAGGGAAAGATATAAATTTCTCTCCAGGCAGGAAGCATCAACCACATTTACTATAACGTCTACATTTGAATCAAGTATGAACTCCCTGGTCAGCTTTTCTTCCATGGTATATGAAGTCAGGCTATATATTCCCGGAAGATCAACTAATTTAAACTTCTCACCGTGGTATTTGAATGCTCCTTCTATCTTCTCAACAGTTACTCCGGGCCAGTTAGCCACCTTAAGATTAGCCCCTGTAAATGCATTAAATAATGTGGTTTTTCCACTATTGGGATTACCTACAAAGCCTACTACTAATTCTTTTTTCATAAGAAAGTCTCCTAATCTCAATCGCTTCTGCTATTTTCTTCCCGACTGCCAGTCTGCTTCCCCTAACCATAAAAATAACAGCCCCTCCGCTGTTACGGTTTAGCATCCTGACCTGGGTACCTCTGGTTATCCCTAAGGCTCCCAGCCTTCGCATTGTAACCAAGTCAAGATTCATCGACTCAACTATATAGGTATTGCCAATTTCAGCACTTGTTAGTGTCATCCCAATTTTCCTCCATTTCTTATGTCGTATGTATGCTTTATTGATAATAATTCTCATTAATTATTATATATACCCACACATCTCTTGTCAATATATATTTATTAAAAAATGTTTAACATATAACAAACAAAGTGAACATTCTTATTTAATAAAAAGGATGTATTTTTCTATACAACAAAAAAACCGAATGATACAATATTCCATTTGGCTTAATTTATATATAAGATTTTTATTTATTACTTCTATATGATAATATCATCTATTCTTCTTTAGTAATCCGGTTCTTTCCGGCTCTCTTTGAGAATATGCAACCACAATAATCCTGCCTATATAGTCCATATTCATTTGATAATTCAATTGAACGTTTGTAACCATTTCGCTTCTTAAAATCCGAAGGGAGAAATAATACGCCGTAAATTGACGCCAATTCTTCACCAATTTCATTTAACTTGCTTGCATTCTTATGGGGACTTATAGTAAGAGTCGTTGTAAAAAATTCATAACCGCCTTCACTTGCTACTTTGGCCGCTTCCTCAAGCCTCATGCGATAACATATGGAGCATCTGTCACCGCCTTCATAATCATTCTCATGTCCCTTAATCTGTTCATAGTACTTCTTAGGCTCATATTTACCACCAACAAATAATACAGGATTCTTTAGTGACATTGATTTAACTAAATCCTCTTGCTCCTTAAATCTTCTGGTGTATTCGCCTTCAGGATAAATATTAGGATTATAATAATATACTGTTATAGCAAAATAATCAGATAAATATTCCAGAACATAGGAGCTACAAGGAGCACAACAGCTATGTATCAAAAGAGAAGGAACCTTAGTTCCTCTTTCGACTTCTATTCCCCTTATTATTTTATCAAGCTCTAATTGGTAATTCATATCAACCATGCCTTCCTAAATAGCACTATATGAGTTCAAGTTTTTTCAGAATATTTTCAAATTTCATCTGATCTATGGGTTTTCCTGCATAAGCCGTACACCCCAGCTCAAAGGCTTTTCTGACATTCCTATGTTCATTTAATGCTGTAGTCATGATTATCTTAGCTTTTTTTTCTTCGGGAATTCCTAATTCGTCCTCTTTCTGCCTAATCTGCTTTAGAGTCTGATAACCGTCAAGTAGAGGCATCATAATATCAAGACAGATCAAATCGTAACTCTCATTCTCTTCAATCGCCATAGTAAAAGCATCCACTGCTTCCATGCCATCAACGGTTATATCACACTCACCATATTTTGATAAAAATTTTAACATGATTTTTCTGCATGCAAAGTCGTCTTCAACAATCAAAACCCTCAATTTATCTCCTCCTGTTTTCAGTATGCTTAAGTACTGGTTGAATAGGACATCCGACCTATTCCATATATTATAATAAAACAAAGCCCGATAAAAGGAAAGAAAATAAGAGTTTCATTTATTTACATTATTCTACCTTGTTCTGCTTTATTTGTCATCTATATAAGCTTCTAAAATCTCAAAAAGCTTATCCATCTCTTCCTTTGTGCCTATTGTTATTCTAAGATAATTATTAATTCTCTCTAGATCAAAATAGCGTACATAAATATTGTTTTTTCTTAATGCCTCATATAATTCTTTTGCAGGAATGAATTCATGAGTAACAAACAAGAAATTTGTTCCAGACTGTGGAAAGCTAAATCCAAGTCTTTTAAAAGCATTCTCCGAATATTCCCGTAAATCAATAATGTTTTCTATTTTTCGAGTAAAATAGTCCTTATCCTTTACCCCTTCCACACCTGCTAGAATTGCTGTTTGGTTTAAGGTATAAGAGTTAAATGAATACTTTACATCGTTTAATGCCTTTATCAGCTTTCTACTACCTATGGCATACCCTATTCGCATGCCCGCCATTGACCTTGACTTAGAAAATGTCTGTACAATAATTAAATTCTCATATCGCTTTGTTAAAGATAAGGCAGATTCCTTGGCAAAATCTATATAGGCCTCATCAATTATCACTATGGAACCCGGGTTATGGGCTACAATATCCTCCATGGTAGAATTCTCTTCATATATGGAAGTCGGAGCATTTGGATTGGCAATTACAACTCCACCATTATCCTTATAATAATCCTCCTTGACTATTCTAAATTCCTTATCAAGAGGCTGTGTTTCATAGGGAATTCTATAGAGCTCACACCAGACTGGATAGAATGAATATGTGATATCAGGAAAAAGGATTGGCTTATCAGAATTAAAAAAGGTCAGAAAAGCCATGGCAAGTACATCATCAGAGCCTACTCCGACAAAAACCTGATCCTTATCAACCCCGTAGAACTTAGAAAGCTCATCTACCAAAAGGCCAATTGATGGATCAGGATAAAGCCTTAGGCTGTCTATATCCATGTTTTTTATGACTCTTTGGACACCAGGTGCAGGAGGATAAGGATTCTCATTAGTATTTAATTTGATTATGGCTTTATCCTTCGGCTGTTCCCCGGGAACATATGGTGTTACCTTTCTTATATTACTTTCCCATGCATTATCATTATTTCTTAACATCACTATACCTCTTCTCTCCCCCAATATCAAAAACTATGAAATACTATACTTATCTATATTCGCTGGCCAGCCTCTCAAAGCCCGGCAGTGAACGTTCTATTGTACTATAATCCACACAATATGCTATTCTAACATAACCTGGACATCCGAAGGAGGAGCCGGGAACTATTAAGATATTGTGCTTCTTTGCAGCTTCAGCAAATTTCTTGTCATCCTCTTCCAAGGCCTTTACAAAGAGATAGAATGCTCCCTGAGGCTTTACACATTCATATCCGTAGGATAAAAGGCTATTATAAAGAAGCTCCCTGTTTCTATTATAGATGCCTAGATCTACCTTGGCATCGAGACATCTAGCTACTGCCCTTTGAATTAGGGATGGAGCATTCACAAAGCCAAGTATACGTGTCGCAACATTAGCAGCAGATAATAAATTCTTATAATCATCCACCTCATTAGGTATAACTAGATAGCCTATACGATCACCGGGAAGCGATAGGGATTTACTGAATGAATAGCCTATAATAGCATTCTTATAATACTTGGTAAGATAAGGGACCTCTACATTATCATAAACCAATTCCCTATATGGTTCATCCGATATTAAATATATAGACTTATTAAGCTCTGTCTGCTTTCTATCGAGTATTTCTGCTAATTTTCTTATAGTCTCCTCCGAATACACGACACCGGTAGGATTATTAGGTGAATTTATAATTATCGCTTTTGTTTTCCTGCTAATGCTTTTTTCAAATTCATCAAGATTCGGCTGAAAGTTGCTGGTATTTGGCGAAACAACCACAAGCTTACCATCAAAATTACCGACATAATTTCTATATTCACCAAAGTAAGGAGCAAATGTAATGACCTCATCACCGGGATTTAGCAAGGATTTTAGTATAACATTTAATCCCCCTGCAGCACCTACGGTCATAATTATATTATTCGAATTAAAGCTAGTTCCAAAATTCTTATTTATGAATGAAGCTATACTTTCTCTGACATCCTCGTGGCCTGAATTGTTCATATATCCATGGACTTTACCCGGAGCTTCCTCATTAAGTACGTCTATAAGAGCTTCTTTAATCTGAATGGGTGGCTCTACACTGGGGTTTCCTAGGCTAAAATCATATACATTTTCAGAACCATATATATTAGCAAGGCGCTTTCCTTCCTCAAACATTGCACGAATAATCGAGCTGTTCTTAACAAATTCCATCATCTTATCAGAAATCATTATATCCCCTCTTTCTTTTATCTAATATGGATTACTCTTATCTTTCCTTTATAGTATAAGACAGCTGTCACATACAGAAAATAGTGACAGCCCAAAATGTTTCACTTTAATTTTATTTAATTTATATCTATTATCTAAAGCGGATATCAAGATATGATTTTACAATTTCCACACATTTATCAAATCCAAGCTGTGCACTATTTAAACATAAATCATAATTCTTGGCATCCTCCCAATTCCTACCCGTATAATATTTATAATACTCTGCTCTATGCTTGTCAATAGATTCTATCTGCTTTTCTATATCCTTCTCCAAATCTCCAGTCATATCCTTAAGTGTCTTTATACAGACATCCAAGGGTGCGTGGACAAATACCTTGACGACATTTTCATAATCCTTAAGGATAAAGTCCGCTGCACGTCCCACTATCACACAGGTCTCCTGCTCAGCCAGCTCTTTAATTATCTTAGCCTGATAAGAAAATAAATTGTCGTTGGATACAAAATCATCACTGTCAGGGGGAATTAACTCTCCCTTATATGCTTTTCGTGCAATCTTAAAAAGTAAACTCTTTTGTAGCTTCTCATCTGCTTTTGCAAATAGCTGTTCATTTATCCCGCTGTCATCGGACGCCAGCCTAAGTAGCTCACGATCATAATAAGGTATACCAAGCTCCTCAGCTAACATCTTTCCTATAGTTCTGCCTCCGCTGCCATAACCCCTAGCTATTGTAATCACATATTTGCTCATACATCTCACCTTCCTAAAAGCTGGCGAGGCCAGCCTATTTATTCACCTAAATATGCTTTTTTTACCGATTCATCGTTCATTAGTTCCTT
>JAAYJU010000091.1 GCA_012522735.1 Clostridiales bacterium
GCTCCAAAACCTTATGATATAAGGTTCCTCTATCTGTACCTGTAATCTCTATGCCTGGACCCTTAATAAAATCGGGAATATATCGGTCATCACTTATATAATTAAGTAGCTCACTATCCTCATCGTCTATGAATTGCCCCAGCTTCTTTAGCTCCGATACAGACAGCTTTACCCTAAGCTTTGAATCAGACTTATAAGGATAAGAAAAATATAATCTCTTCTCAATATCCTTCTGAATATCCTCATCTCTATTACCAGCTATAATCTCAGATTCTATATCCTTATAATCCTGCTCTAAGAACTTTTGCTTTACGATCTCCTCGAGAATTATGTCGCTCTTATTAAGAAGGCTAACCTTCATATAGTCGGTAAATACATTATTCATGGCAGGAAGCACCAGTTCCAGATAGCTTTTAACCGACATAAGCTCAAAGAAGGAGAAATCCTTTTGAATATTCATATCATCTACGGATTTTAGATAACCGGTCATTATCAGCTTTTCCTTAGCTCTTGTCATGGCTACGTAAAGCACTCTAAGCTCCTCGCCAAGGTTATCAATCTGAGTCTTTTTCTGGATAACCTTCTTAAGTAAGGTTTGAACCTTGGTTCTATTTTCTAAATCTATATAGTCCGGTCCCACCCCATAATCTACATCAAAGAGAATTTTACTCCTTTGATCCTGCATATTAAATTGCTTACTTAAGCCTCCCACAAATACGACTGGAAACTCCAGTCCCTTACTTTTATGGATACTCATAATCCTTACGGTATTTTCATCTTCTCCAGATATGCTTGCCTCTCCATAATCTACGTCATACTTCTGCAGCTTCTCCACATACCTTATAAAATGAAAGAGGCTACTATAGCTTCCCTTCGTAAAGCCTACCGCAAGAGATATCAGCATATCTATATTTGCCTTCCTTCTGTCTCCTCCGGGCATAGCCATGACATAATATGAATATCCGGTCATATCAAGGATCTGCTGGATAAGTTCATGTATAGAAGTATACTTTACCATGCCACGAAGGACGTGAAGCATTTCTAAAAATGTCTTCACTTTATCCCTTAGGTCTTCATTGCTTCCTTCCTCAGCATAGATTAAGCAGGCCTTATACATGGTTTCGTTTTTATCCATAAGCCTAACATGTGTAAGCTCATCAGTAGTTAGACCTCCAATCTTAGAATACAATACCCCTGTAAATGGTATGTCCTGTCTTGGATTATCAATAATTCTAAGCATATTTAGGATTGTCATTATCTCAATGGTCTGAAAGTATCCAGTACCGGTATCGGCATAGGCAGGGATTCCCTCCTGCATTAAGGTATTAACAAATACATCCGACCACCCTGTCATAGTACGAAGAAGTATCACAATATCCTTAAGCTTTGCGGGACGATGAGTATAGTTACCATCCTTATCCTTATCAAATAATAGCAGGCCTTTTTCTGGATCTATAAGCTCCTTAATCCGTATGGCAATAGCCCTTGCCTCCAGCTCCTTCTTGGAATATTGCATCTCCTCTTCATCATCAAATAGACTAGGGTTTTCTCCTGATATATTATCAATATTATTCCTTACACTCTCCTTATTACCGCCTAATGTATCATCCTCAGAAGGCTCTTCATCGGTAACTAATATAAGCTCAACATCCCTTGCAATTCTTTCTTCAATATCCGAAGCTAGCTTTTCTTCCCCCTTAAACATTAACTCTTCAAATAATTCTCCGTATTTTAAGGAGGCCGCATCATCATAATGAATGCCACCTATGGGCTCAGTCATAATCTGTTCGAATATTACATTTACAAAGTCCAGAATAGTCTTTCTGCTTCTGAAGTTCTTGTCTAGGTCAATTCTTTGGCTTAGATTGATCTTCCCGTCCTCATCCTTATCATATGTACCATAGGTTTTATACTTCTCAAGGAATAATTCAGGCATAGCCAGACGGAACTTATAAATGCTTTGCTTTACATCCCCTACCATAAATCTATTAGACTCGCCTATATGCTCTCTAGATATAGCTCTAAGAATAGTCTCCTGGACTAGGTTACTGTCCTGATACTCGTCAATCAGTATCTCGTCAAAGAGCTCACTTAGCTCCATGGCAGCCTTAGAGGGAATAATCTCCCCCTCTTTCTCTTCTATCAATATGCCAAGTGCAAAATGCTCCAAATCATTAAAGTCTATTAGGTTCTTATCCTCCTTCTTGGCTGCAAATGCTTCCATGAAATCCAGAGTAAGCTCTGAAAGAACCTCCATTACTTCACCTACTGACTGCATATCATTAAGCATATCCTCTATTGGCTGAAAGAAGAAGGAAGAAGTAAGATCCTTAATACCCTTCTTCATCTCATTCCTTAAGCCCTTTACTCTATCCTTCTTATGCTCAGCTACGTCGGGCTGCCTTTTAGAGGATAGACGGGTATAGGATATATCAGACAATACGGTCCCATAGCCTTCATAGGAATCTATATTCATAAGCCCAGAAAGCATCTTGCGGTCACTTATAAGAGCCGGAAGATATGCCTCTGGTCCATCGCTTTCATTACATACAGCTATAGCTGCTTCTATCTTTTCCTTAAGATCCAGAATAACCACAGCTACATAAGCAAGAAGCTCCTTCATCCAAGGGGATTTATTCATATCTTCTATAGTATCCAGTTTAAAGGACCTTCCAATGTTACCTAGCCAAGCCTTTGGCCATGGATTACTCATGGCGAAGTTATATAGAGAAAGCACCAGATCCTCTATGGGTATATCCGATTTAGAATATGAATAGCTCTCGATAAGCCTATGAAAATCCTCTCTACCCTCCTCATACCAACCCTCCAGCACATCAGCTATAACATCTGATTTCATGAGGGTAATCTCTGACTCCTCAGCCATCTTAAAGGATGGGTCCAAATCAATATGATGAAAATAATTTCTTATAATATTCAGACAGAAGCTATGAATAGTAGTAATATGAGCACTTTGAAGTAAGGATGATTGCTTTTGTAGATGGGCATTACCCGGTTCACCTAATAGCTTCTTATCAAGGGCCTTACCTATCCTGTCCCTCATCTGAGCCGCAGCTGCATTAGTAAATGTAACCACCAAAAGATGATCTATGTCTAGAGGATTCTCCCCTTCTGATATCATAGATATAATTCTTTCAACAAGCACAGCAGTCTTTCCCGAGCCTGCTGCTGCCGAAACCAGTAGGTTCTTATTCCTAGTGTCAATCACCTTCTGCTGTGCATCTGTCCACATCATAGCCATGGGTATCCTCCTCTCCCCATATCTCTTCCTTAAGCTCCTCTACCGGACGCTTAGCCAGATTCCGATATGAATATCCCGGAAGTCGTGGATCAAATCCACAGGCACTTCTAAACTCACAATAATCACAGGCTACCCTATCTCCGGTTCTATAAGGATTTAGCCTTGTATCGCCCTCTAATATATTGCTCTTGTCATCAACTAGCTTATTATTAACAAAGCCAAGTAAGGATTCAATCTGCTTGGTATCGGCTACAGATGAGCGCTTTGAAAGCTCTCCCTCCTTGTTGGTATCCACAGGAATTATATCTGACTTTACAGAGGCGCGAAGGCTACCATCGGGTCCCTGAAAATTACTATCCATAAGCCCGATAATCTCCTTATCCTTATTAACAAGTCCATTCATCTTAAGGCTCTTATATATAACCTCATCTACATCTTCAGACTTGGCTACTATTGGATCATCTATGTTGTAATAGAATATACCCGCAGGAATTATCTCTTTACCATTATACGCGCTACTTAGATAATCTATAGCAGCACTAAGATATATGGCAAGCTGCTGCGAAAGACCATAGTATATGCTCTGAATATCAAAGGCTGTAGATCCGGATTTATAATCTATAACTCTGACATATACCCTATCATCTGTCTCATAGAGGTCCATCCTATCAATTCTACCCCTAAGTGATAGACCTTCATCAGGTATATGATAGAAGGGCATCTCATATCCAGCCGGCTCAAATGAACCCTGGCGTATCTGGTTACATAGTGCCCATAGAGTTCTTACGGTAATTCTTTCGATCCTCTTAATCAGATATTCATTTCTCTTATTGCTTCTTAGGTAGCTACCTTCAAAATCCTCTACTGCCTTTTCTACACTCTTTACTGCCCATTCCTCCCTAGTATCATCCGGTATGGTATGCCAGTTGTAATCACTGACATCAAGCATCTTTGAGAATTCATCTATAGCATTATGAAAAATGTTTCCGATATCTGGAACCGCCAGCTTATATTCCCTACGTTCCTCCATGGATAATCCATAGGACATAAAATGTGCAAATGCACAGCCTGCATATCTCTCCATTCTGGTGACGCTTCCACTTAAGCTATCACCGTATAGATGATAAGCAGCTTCCTTAGATATTCCTCTTTCTCTATTCACATAGAAAGCCCCTGATTTTAAGAGCTCTAGAATCCTTCTTCTCTCATCATCCTCATCATAATTATTATAAAGCTCTCGGAATATCAAAGCCTTCTTTTCTTCCTTGGCTCTTAAATGCTCATTATAATTCATGTCATCACTTTTAATGATGTCATCATCTTCATCTAATATGGCTGGTCTAGAGCCAGCCTGATATTTCCTTAGACCTTCAGCCAGAAATTTAATTCCATCATCCTCAAGTATGTAATCCAAATCAAGAGACTGCTCATCCTCATTATAAATCCTAAGCTTCTTAAAATAAGTCATAAGCCTGCCTATTAAGTAAGATGGACCTACCGACTTACTCTCCTCATTTACCAGGTGAAAGGTAATATAGAGCTTATCCTTGGGCTTTGTCATGCTTAGGTATATATAGAAATTTTCTGTAAATGCCTGCTGCCTCTTAGTAGGAGCAAGCTCTATGCCGTTATCTGTAAGAAGCTCTCGTTCAATATCAGATAGGATTCCTCCGCTTCCTATAGTCTTAGGAACAATGCCTTCATTGACACCTACAAAGAACAATGCCCTTATATCCTTCAGTCTTGTTCGCTCTGTATCGCCAATAACTATCTCGTCCATTCCCGGAGGAATAAGTCCAACCTTAGCCTCCACAAGACCTGTTTCAAGTATCTCTGTAAATTCCTTTAAACTAATTTGCTCACCACCAAGAAGCATAACTATCTGATCATATATATCCATGACTATTCTATATACCTGCTCATATTCCTTGGCCATAAGAGGCATATTCTTCTCGGTAAAATATATATTAAGCGCTTCAAGCTTCTCCCATACATTAAGGCGAACCCCTAAATCATAAAGAGCAGCCGTATAGTCTCTAACCGTATTATTCTTATTCTTTAGAATTCCATAAAGAGGGTGAACTTCACTAATTAGCCTTTCACGAATAGCGTTAAGGTGCTCTAAATCAACCGGCCTTTTTCTACCAAAGCTTCTTGTAAATGGTTCCTGATAGTGCTTAGCTCCCCGAATTCCCCTAGCAAGAACATAATCCTCAAGAATATCCACATCATCCTGGCCTATATCACTGAGGCCTGTCCTTAGATAAGCAAATACACTCTCATAGCTATAATCCTCAGATGCTATTTGGGTGGCGGATCGAATAAATACCGCAAGGGGATTGCCAAGTATCTCTTTTTTATAGTCTATAAAGCATGGTATATTGGACCAAGCAAAATAATACTTTGCTATACGACCATACCTTTCAATGTCTCCAGTGACAACAGCTATATCCTTATAGCGATACCCTTCCTCTCTGATAAGTCTTTTGATCTCCCTAACCACAAATGCTATCTCTGCTTCCGGATTTTTAGCACTATGTATAGAAATCTCATCCTCTTCCTTCTCATATACTCCATAGGGATAACGAAATAAATTTCTCTCTAAATGCGCCAATGCAGGCGATTTACAGAAGCGGTATGGCACTCTGCATTCATCTTTATCCTGAACATATATGGGCTCTTCTATCTTAGTCTTACTGGAATCTGCAATCTCATTAAGTTTTTCTATAGTCTTTTGACTTAATCCAAATAAACTATATTCAGCTTCCTTACCTTCCAAAGGTTCTCTAGGATCAATTGTAACTGTAACCATAACCTTCTTTGCCTGAGACATCATCTTTGCAAGTATCTCATTCTGACATGGTGTAAAGCCTGTGAAACCGTCGAGACAGATAACGCTGTTCTTAAGCCAGTCAGAGCTATCAATTACCTTGCTTAATACTACAAGTATCTCCTCCGCGGTTATATAACGCTCCTTCATATAATCGGCAAAGCCTTCGTAAATGGTGCGAATATCATGGAGCTTTGCCTTTAGAACCGGCTTCTTTGCTGATATTTCAAACATCTGCTCAAAATCATCCGGTCTTATATTATATTGATAGAACTCAGACAGAAGAGATTTTAGCTCATTAATGAAGCCTGTCTTTTTCACCCCTGCTCCAAACAGTATGAGCTCCTTACTCTTCTTGGCTACTACCTTTCGAATTACCATGCTTTTACCGGTATCCTCTAGTATAGGAAAATCATTTCCTCCCACCTCATCAAATATTCGATAAGCAAAGCGCATAAAAGACAGGATATCCACATTCATGACACCGTGGTTGGGATGCATGGATACGATATCCTTCTGTGTTTGCAGGGTGAACTGCTCCGGTACGATTATAAGATAATTCGTTCCGGGGTTTTTCTGCGATTCCTCTATTATATTTTTATACATTTGATAGGATTTACCTGAACCGGCACTTCCAAGATAAAGCTGCAAGGACATATATACACCTCATTATTTATACATGCTTATTAAACTACGATTACATAGAATCTATTAACTTTTAGTACACAAACTCAACTTGTCGGCATAATTTAATCTACTGATTAATAATATATAATAAGATTAAGACAATGAAGCATTTATGCTCCGGAGGATAGAAATGGCAAAGACGAAAATAGTCGTTATCCAATTAAAAGAAATTATATATACGGTAATTTTTGCTGCTTTAGGTATTCTTCTAATTCTTCTGCTTATATTTATGTTCAGCGGAAAAGATAATGAAGATGTCGCCTCTGATACTAAGCTATATAAAGCCGGAGTATGGACCTCCTCCATTCCACTTAGTGATACAGTAATCAATCTTGAAGTGGTCTTGGATGAAAACCATATTAATTCGGTGCGCATCGTTAATATTGATGAAACAATTACCACTATGTATCCCCTTGTTGCACCTGCCTTAGATGAAATTTCAGCGCAATTGAGCAATGATGTTCCCATAGATCAACTAGAGCTAAGGGATGACAGTAGGTATACTCAGACTCTTCTAATTGAAGCAATTAAGGTTGCGCTCGATAAAGCCAAAGTAGCACCCTAACCATACTTACATAGCACCTTCTTAGAACAACGTTCTGCAAGTAACGAGCCTCTAGTAGCGGCCGATTACTTATAGAACGTTGTTCTAGTATTTTGAACTTATTTTAAAAGCTCTTTGAAGGGAGACTCCTCATTTAAGAATATTATACCGATTATTCCTGGTCCGGTATGAGCACCGATAGCACAGCCAACATAGTTCTCCATAAAATTCTTACAGCCATATGTATTTTTTAGCATGTCTTTAACTGCTTCCAAAGTCTTCGCATCATCACCGTGTGCCAGACCTATCATCTGATTTGATAAATCCTTGCCCCTCTCGCCAACCATTTCCACCAAGCGTTTTAGGGATTTGTTTCTTCCTCTGATCTTTTCAATGGATTCAAGAGCGCCTAAATCATTAACCTGAATAATCGGCTTGATATCGAGTAAGCTTCCAGCAACCGCCGAGGTCTTACTTAACCGCCCTCCCTTAAGAAGGTAATCTAAGGTCTTAACCGTAAATATATGCTCCATATGGTCACAATGCCATCTTATAGCTTCTATAATTTTTTCTTTGCTAGCACCATTTTCTTGCATCTTCAAGGCATAATATGTAGCTAGTCCAAAGCCCAATGATGCACACTTTGAATCGATGATGGTTAAATCGAAATCGGGATATTCTTCTAATAGCTCTGTCTTAGCAATATTAGCAGCATTAAATGTCCCTGCTATTCCAGTAGAAAAACATATGTATATTAGCTCATCATTATTCTTAGCATAAGGTAGGAAATTGTCATAAAACATCTGAGAATTTATGTGATAGGTCTTAATTTCCCTACCGCTTTGTAGAACATCATAAAACTCCTCAGGAAATATGGTCTTCCCATCAAAATAATCCTTTTCATCTATTACAACTGGTGTAGGTATAACATGTAGTCCGAACTCCTGGGTAACCCATCTGGGTATATCCGACGCAGAGTCTGTAATAATCTTTAGTGCCATAGTGCTCTCCCTCCATCTTTATAATGATATACGCTTTATTTCATCCAACCACAGCTTTGCCTTTGCATCACTAGGCATCCTTAGATCTCCTCTGGGAGATACTGCAACAGTACCTACCTTAGGTCCGTCAGGAAGACATGACCTTTTATATTGATTGGCAAAAAATCTACTAAAGAAGAGTTGTAGCCATTTTACTATTTCTTCGCCAGTATATTTGTGTGAAAATGCTTCCTTTGCCATACGATATACCTTTTCAGGTGAAAATCCATATCTAAGAACATAATAAATAAAGAAATCATGAAGTTCATAGGGTCCTATATAATCCTCAGTTCTTTGATATTCATTTGTCTCGCTAGCAGGAATAAGTTCGGGACTAATCGGCGTATCTAATATGTCCTTTAATACCTCTGTCAGCTTTTCATTATCCGTAGAATCCGCATACCATTCCACTATGGAGCGAATTAATGTCTTAGGAACTGATGAGTTAACTCCATACATAGACATATGGTCACCGTTATAGGTAGTAAACCCCAGAACAAGCTCAGATAAGTCACCGGGACCAATCATCAGTCCCTTATGCTTATTTGCCAGATCCATAAGAACCTGGGTTCTTTCTCTGGCCTGAGAGTTCTCATAGGTAATATCATGTACATCTATATCTTGACCTATATCCTTAAAATGCTGTATAACCGCATCTTTTATGGGTATATTAATAAGCTCTACACCAAGACTCTCTGATAGAGATATTGCATTCTTATAGGTACGCGAAGATGTGCCAAAGCATGGCATAGTTACGGCCAAAATCCCCTTCTTATCAAGTCCCATCCTCTCAAATGCTTCGAAGCAGACTAGCATAGCTAGAGTTGAATCTAAGCCTCCTGATACCC
Source organism: Clostridiales bacterium (assembly GCA_012522735.1). GTDB lineage: Bacteria > Bacillota > Clostridia > Lachnospirales > Lachnospiraceae > Mobilitalea. The sequence continues at coordinate 9,209 of JAAYJU010000091.1, forward strand.
CAATAAGTACACGATTTGTTCCGATATGGGAAAGTCTCGCCTTTAACCCCATAGCTTGGATTGTAAAGATATCCCTAGAGCGTTCTTTTCGTTCTGAAATTCCTTCCGGAACAAAGGGTGATGGGTCTATCCTACGTATTAATTCATATTGCTTTAGCTTATAATCATTCTCCGAGAATGAATACTTAACATGTGTATAATTCTCACGGCTTTGATCACTAAAGGTATTCATCCTTCTTCGATCGCTCTTAATAATATCTAAATCTATCTCATTAATAATCATTTCATTATGAAATGGCTCTGCTTCAGATAGCAATGAACCGTTCTCTGCAATCAGGCTGTGTCCTGAAAATACTAAATCGGTAGTGGATTCTCCTTCCCCGGCATCCGAATATACATACCCACAAATTAATCTTTTTGACTGGTTCTTTACCAGCTCTCTTCTATACTTAGCCTTTCCTATGGTTTCATTGCTGGCAGATAAATTTGCTATCACAGTCGCTCCGGCAATACAATGGTAATTTCCCGGAGACATCGGAATCCACAGGTCATCACAGATTTCCACACCCAAAATAAAATCAGGCATATCACTGCATTCAAACAACAGCCTTGAACCAAAATACACCTCTTCTCCCATAAAGTCCACCATAATAGCTTCCTGTGGTCCCTGTTTGAAGTACCTTGATTCATAAAACTCTCCGTAGTTCGGTATACTTTGTTTCGGAACAAGTCCTAATATTCTACCTCTTTGTATGACTGCAGCAGTATTGTAAAGTCTTCCCCGGTTTTCATATGGGAAGCCTATTACCGTAACAAGCTCCTTATCTACGGTAGTTTCTGCTATCCTTTTCACCTGTTCCATAGCACGCCTTAGCAGTATATCCTGCAAGAATAAATCCCCACAGGTATACCCGGTAACACAAAGCTCAGAAAAAACCAGAAGCTTGATTTCCTTTTCCTCTGCGATTTTTATGATATTAATTATTTGCTCGGCATTATAGCTGCAATCTGCCAACCTTATATGGGGTGTGGTAGCAGCTACTCGAATAAATCCATGTTTCATAGCATTCTCCGTTTCACATTATGTTCGATCTGCGAACCTTTATCTATAGGTAGGTGCATTAGTATGAACATGATTATTATGGTTAAATATATTATAAAATTTTCTTCAATAAAATACAAGCACTATCTCCAAGCCGATCGTATACCGTTAGGACTATACAATAATATGATGCCTTTCTCCGTCGTCTACCAAAAAAACTCTGTTTCCCTGAATTAACCTGTCATCCATTGTAATTGCTTCTGTTGTAAGAGTTCCCTTGCTCCTGCTTTCTACGCTAATCTCATAGAGCGACCTTCCATACTTATATTCAATAGAAAAATCACCGAAGCTTGCCGGTGTCGAAGGATTAATGACTAGTTCATCTTTTTCCTTTCGAATACCTAAAAACCAGCCTAATAATCCCTGATACATCCAGCCAGCTGAACCGGTATACCAACTCCAACCGCCTCTTCCCGTATAGGGCGGGTTAAGGGATATATCCGCAGTCATTACATAGGGCTCCTTCTCATACCTAAGCACATCCTTCCTGTTTAGCGTAAGATAAATCGGGTTAAGTATGGTAAATAGACTGTACGCCATGTTATAATCGCACAGCATCGATGATGCTATCGCAAGCCAAATTGCCCCGTGGGTATACTGGCCTCCGTTTTCCCGAATGCCTGGGATATATTCTTTGATATAGCCCGGATTTTTGCTTGTTTTATTAAAGGGAGGAGCCAAAAGTAATGAGAGGGCTTCCTCCTCCCTTACAAGATGACGCCAAGCCGACTGCATTGCTACTTTCGCACGTTCCTCTTTCGCCCCCTTAGATATCACACTCCAGGATTGGCTGATGGAATCTATCTTGCACTCATCGTTTTCCTTTGAACCAAGCTTTCCGCCATCGTCATAGAAGGCTCTGAGATACCACTCCCCATCCCATGAATGTTCCTCGATGCTTCTAAGAAGGTTTTCTCGCATTTGCTCCAGCTTGCGACCATAGTACTCATCACCTTCCTGATAGCATAAAGGAATGAAGTCACCTAATACGGTATATAAAAACCAGGCAAGCCATACACTCTCTCCCTTCCCCTGGATTCCTACCTTATTCATACCGTCATTCCAATCACCTCCACCCATTAGAGGAAGTCCATGTTCTCCGAAGCTAGTCCTATCAATGGCTTTTTTGCAATGCTCATAAACAC
>JAAYJU010000092.1 GCA_012522735.1 Clostridiales bacterium
AATTATAAGTGTTATTGTTAACTAGTTGTTTTTAGATGCAAGTTTTGATTCACATATTTTTGTAAATCATTAACGAGTTTAATGCTTTACAAAAATATGTGATTTTTTATTTTCAATCTTAAACTTCAAAATATAATAATAGGAGGTATCTTTAATGAATAAAGGTACAGTAAAATGGTTTAACGCACAAAAAGGTTTTGGATTTATTACTAATAACGAATCTGGTGAAGATGTATTTGTACATTTCTCAGGTATTGCTACAGAAGGCTTCAAGTCTTTAGACGAAAATCAAGATGTTTTGTTTGATATCGCTCAGGGTGCACGTGGCTTACAAGCTGTTAATGTAGTATTAGCTTAATATAGATTTGCAATCGTGTATGAACATTCGTACATTATTGCATAAGAATCGCTATACGCAGTTAATAAATATCACAAACTTTAAAATAATAGGCAGACATGGATATTCATCCTAGTCTGCCTATTATTTTATGGATTATGGCGTTGATCGACTTTTTATACCACGAAAAGTATAATTAAGTACATTATTACTAAACGACATGATATTTAGGGTATTTGCCTAATCTTATGTTGCCATAAATACTAAAAGGGTAGCACAGAAATTGCAAAAAGAATATACGAGACAACTCATATTATAGGTGAATTTACTTTACGTTCGGGACATATAGCTTCTGTATCCATCCTGATGCTGCCTTAAGCAATAGTTCCCAGTACTTCATTTGTATTAGGATTAATTACCGTAACTGTGTTAGGATCCTGGATCGGCGGTGTATACCCTATCATGGGGCTAACGTTGAAGCTGACAGTGATGGCTTCCGGAAGCATGGTTTACAAAAAACTTTGAAGAAACCGGTCATCATTTTAAAAAGAAGGTTTATGAATACACGAACAAACAGCAGGCAACTACTTACAATTTCTTTAGATTTGAGGATTATCTTGTTTAAGAGTTATAATTATGTTATCTTATTTTGTATCCTGCTAATTTTATTCTTTAATTTTTGTTTGGATGTATAAATAGCTTTATTTTTACACCATTCATCTTCATGTTTTAATTGACAATATAATTTCCAGCGTTCATTTAAAATAATCTTGTTTTCAATTGCTTTTTTTACAGCGCAGCTAGGTTCTGTTGTATGTGTACAATTACTATATTTGCAATCTCCAAAAAGTTCCCTTATATCTGAAAAAGTATCATCAATCCCTTCGCTTGCTTCCCACATACCTAATTCTCTTATTCCCGGTGTATCAATAATTGCAACTCCTGATGGAAGCATTATCAATTGCCTGTGGCTGGTAGTATGACGTCCCTTTGAATCGTTTTCACGTATCTCACTGACTTCCATTAGTTCCTCACCTGCAATTGCATTTACAAGAGTAGACTTTCCAACACCTGATGAGCCAAGAAGTACAATTGTACTACCACGTTTCAAATAAGAATCAAGCTGCTTCATGCCAATTCCTGATTTTGCGCTTATGATACAGATATCAATATTTTCTGATATGCTTTTGACTTCTTTAATATAATAATCAACGTTGTTGCATAAATCAGCTTTTGTTAAAATTACTACTGGTTTTGCCCCACTTTTTAAAGCTACACTTATATATCTTGTGATACGATTCACATTAAAATTCTTATTGAGTGAATCAACTATAAAAACATAGTCAAAATTTGCTGCAAGCACCTGCTCTTTTATTGTTTTTACATAACCTGCCGCATGTCCTGAAAAATCCGATCTTGAAAACTTACTTTTTCTTTCAAGAACTTTTTCAATAATAGAATCTCCGTTTTGATTAAAGTGAACTAATACCTTATCCCCTACAACTGGGAATATACAGTTTTCTTTGTAAAATACTCCCCTTAATTTGGCATGAATCTCTCCATGTTCACATATCAACGTAAACAATTCTCGTTGAACTTCACAAACAATAGCATGCATTTGTATTACATTTTCTTTCATTTTCAATGATTTTCCTCCAATTTTAGGTACAAAAAAACTTGCCCGTTGGCAAGTCTGTTTATACAGTATTTACTAAAGGGTTCCTTGTACGCAAGGAAGCGAATGCTTTTTGCATACTTCAATATTAAATTATTGATTCATCACCATATCTACTTTTCTCATAATTTAATCAGCCCCTTTCGTAAGCAAATTGAAGTCGTTTATATCAACATAATTATTATAAATCTAGTCGTATCTAAAATCAAGTATATATTTTCATTTCTAATATTAATGAAAATGAAAAAATGATATCTTATGACCCAATAGAGTGTCAACACAGGTTTATTAATTCAGGCCAACTTACTGCGGAGTCGCGGGTTCGAATCCCGTCTCGCGCTGTTACATTTATGTACTAACTATCAAGAAGTGTCATAACAGCCATAATACCATCCCTATCAAATGTATTCAAATAAACAAGTAACTCCTCTATTACTCTTATCGCTTTTCCCTGTGCTTTTTGGATGTCTTTATAATTAATTCTTTTTGAATAAATAAGAGAGCTTTTTATAGAACCATTTTCTGTATGATAATGCCCCCATCTATCTACTGTTCTTACAGGCTCTTGAAAATCGCACCACCCCCAACCATTAGGTAACTCCGGTAAAAGTGATTTGTTGTACTTTGTCTTAAATTCTATATCTAAACGAATCCTTTGATCAGTATATCCAATAATCTCAGACACAGAATATGTAGCAGCTGCCAGTCCAAATCCCAAGTCATATAATTTATCAGCTATTCTACTCATGTTTTCGGTTACATGAATGATGTCTTTGCTTTCACATTTATGATTTTCATCAAGATAAACTCGATGCTTTAGACAATAAAGAATATCAATACCACCTTTCTAATTTTAGCTTCTCCTCATACCAACAATTATATCAAATGTTTGAATCAAAAGCTGCTAAATGATAATTTGCTAATCTTCTTTCGCTTACAGCAGACCAAACAACAAGAGTATGGCCTTCGTGCTGTTCTCATCAAGACCATTTATCCAATCTTGCAATTTCTGTATATGCGATTCGATAATCAACGAAGTATTTGTGTTGTAAATCTCACTTTTTATCTCGGTCTCGAAGCATAATAAGCTCTTATCTTCATTCGCTGGTAATAATTCAAACCCAATAGGTAATTCATTGAATAGTTCTGGTGGATAAGCTTTGTTGAAAATAATTTCTATACATACTTTCTCTATCTTCGGGTTATCGCTTAATTTTGTTATCAGACCTAATGCAAGACTTTTTTTATTCCATATAAATTACTATAGCATAAATATATTTCCTATGGCCTACAATTACTTTTTCGTTTCTGCATTATCCTTCCGATTTCTTTCATTCATTAATTTACCTGCACGAAAAAGTGGTAGTAAGGTGAATAAGGTCGCAGCGGCTGATGCTGCAAATAAAAATTCATTTGGTATCATTCCCTCTTTCCCATTTACAACACCTGCAACACCATAATTCGTAATAATGATGTTAGATAACATCGGGGCAATTATCATCGGAATACAGACATAAAATAACTGCTTTATACCTTCAAACTGCCCTCTCTGATCCTCCGGATATAAATTCTTATACCAGGCTGTTAAGGTCTGCAGAATGATTACATATCCTGCTCCGGTAAGCAGCATCCCTATTGCAAGTATAATAAGTGATTGGCTTATACAGATAACAATAAGTCCCACAACATTAATAAGAAGCGCAACTGATATAACCCTTGTATTCTTCCCACTGTTGATAAGTTTTGCAGCTGGAATCGTAAGAAGGACGGCTAGTAGTAAGCTGATACCCTGGATGATTCCAGTTAAGGTGAAATCCAGTTTTAGATAATTCACGAAATAAATCGTTATATATGGAAAATATACATTAAATCCAATGAAATATATCATCATGACAATGAAAACCCAAAAGAGTTCCTTATTTCTATGTACGGTCTTAAAATTAAACACTGAAAAGAACTGGTGCCAAAAACCCCTCGGATCCTTTCTTGCCTTTAGGGTCGGAGAATCCTGTAGAGTAAACAGTGATAATACGCCGACCAGTGAAACGATACTCCCAATGATAATAAAGAAAGCAAAGAAGTCAAGTGCATCAATCAAAATTCCCGATACCACGGAACCGAATATCGTTGCCAGTACTGGCATAGTAGCAAATGCCCCGCCGATCTGTCCTCGGTTTCCTTTATTTGAAATATCGGTTGTCCATGCACAATATGCACTATCATACCCTACCGAGCCGAAGAAACTCATGATTGCATCCATGCCTACAACAAAGCATCCGGCTGCAAATATGGAGCTGATTGGAAGAAATTCCGATATGCCGAAAGCAATCGTAAATATTCCCCATAGGATATATCCCATTGCAATGAATGGTTTTCTTCTTCCCCTTCGATCGCCAGCCGTTCCGATAAGAAAGGTTGCAAAGGTCGTAACCGCTGCACTTACACCCACCATCCAAGAAACAATGGACGGATTTGGTGCAATCTTCTCATACACAAATGAATTGAACCATGCATTCTCTACATTCCAGCAGAGCTGTCCTGCCAGCCCCAAAATCCAGATCAAAGCCCAGTTTTTCCTGCTAATCTTATCCATAGCAACCCCCTTAGTATTTATATCGACAATCCTTGTCAAACTCCTCTGTTGATACTACCATCAACATTTATTGTACATTGTTGATTGATGTCATTCTCAACTAAATGTTCCTTTTCTACCTAGCTCATAATCTAATACTATTACGAGCTTTTCTTCATTCCCTATACATTCGCTAATAAGCAAAATGGGAAGTTCATAGTTTAACCTCATTTCTAAGACATCTATTCTTCTGGGTACACACTTATATAAAACTTTGTTTTTAATTGCATTTCCTTATTAGATAGTTATCTCCTCATCCGGACTGATGGGTATTATAATATTCCGAAAGTCATTAAGTTTCACAAGCTCCCTCATAGAATGTTCATCAACAGACCAAGGAAAGCTTTGGAGATGTATACCGATAACCTTTTTTGCCCTCCCTTCCGTTCTTACTTTTAGCAGATAACTTAATGTATGATGTATTGCCACCTCGGATTCCTCTAATCCTTTCAGATACCCTTGTTCCACCAAATTACAAACAATTGCGTCCATCTCACCAATTATTTCTGCTATTTCCTTAGTTAATAGGCTGTCCCCTGTAATATATAGTCTCTTATCAAAAATCTCTAATAGATAGCTGTTGTGTATCGGATCCCAATGATTAAAATGATATGTATGGTAACATGTAACTTTGATAGAATCAAATGTTATATTTGACGGTTCTGCATAGCTGTTGGAATATAGAACCTCTATCTGATTCAAATCAACCTTTTCCTGCACAAGTATAGGCTTAACAATAGATGGTGGTCCTAAAATCGTGATATTTTGTCCCTTAATGAAAGGTATTTTATCGGGGCTAAAGTGATCTCCATCGTCATGCGTAAATAGGATGATATCTCCAGGCAAAATATCAATCGGATTTATTAATGTGTTAAAAGCATCAACCAATATTCTTCTGACTCCTGCCTCTATAAGTAATGCACCAACACCAGGATTTCTTATAATGAGCTCTGACATATTACTAATCCCCCTTATCCTTATTGTAAAAGTTATATCAGCAATAATAATATGAAATACTCCATACTTCTATAAGGCTACTATACCGAAGGACATGACCAATATTTACAGTTTCTCCGACCAACACCATAATTAACAGCGTCAAAGTCATCAAACAATATTTCTACTGAATTTACTTTTGAGCCGCCTTTAGAATCAAAGTGTATTGTAATGGTATATGGACGCTTAACCATAATCCAACAGGTTAGTGCATTATATTTTATAGTATTAAGCTTAAAAAATATTATTAATTTACTTCTTGTGCTTATTTTAACATACTTGTGTTTAGTTGTTGTAACACCAAGTAATCTTCAAAAATGTATTTTTCGTCTTATTTGATATCAAATCAAGTTCCTATATTCGACCAGATTTTACAACATTTAACTCATTTTAGCATATACATAAGGCACTTACAACATATAACGTTTTTACTTAAAACAATTGTAAACTGATTGTAGACACTTTGTAGACAGCGTGCTTTCCTCCTTGATTTAATAGGGTTTGCGTATCACGGAAATGTTCCATAATCGAGTGGCTGGATGAATGGTATTGTAATCTTTATACATTCTTGTTATACTTTATTAAAATATTAAAACGTTAACTCGTTAAACTACTCAGGAGGAATATATGGATTATAGAACCTACTTACGAAACTATCCAGATACTAATGGTCGATTTGGTGTCTATGGGGGATCTTATCTTGCCGAAGAGCTCATACCTGCATTTGAAGAAATATCGGCAGCTTATCAAACTATCTGCCATTCTTCTCAATTTATTAATGAGCTTAGAAGAATTCGTAAAGAATTCCAAGGTCGCCCTACACCTGTCTATCACTGTGAGCGCTTATCTTCCCATGTTGGTGGCGCACAAATATACTTAAAAAGAGAAGACTTAAATCATACTGGTGCACATAAGCTTAACCATTGCATGGGCGAAGGTCTTCTAGCTAAGTTCATGGGTAAGAAAAAGCTTATTGCGGAAACCGGTGCAGGTCAACATGGTGTTGCTCTTGCAACTGCTGCTGCCTTCTTCGGTTTAGAATGTGAAATTCATATGGGAGAAGTAGATATAGCAAAGCAGGCCCCAAATGTAACCCGAATGAAAATACTTGGGGCGAAAGTCGTTCCAGTTTCTCATGGTTTAAAAACACTTAAAGAAGCAGTCGATTCTGCATTTGAATCCTACGCAAAGAATTATAAAGACTCGATATATTGTATCGGGTCAGCTCTAGGACCTCATCCTTTTCCTTTGATGGTACGAGATTTCCAAACTGTAATTGGCTATGAAGCAAAGGATCAATTCATAGAAATGACCGGGTTACTTCCTGATGTTGTCTGTGCTTGTGTCGGAGGCGGTAGTAATTCTGTGGGTATGTTTATTCCTTTCTTAAATGAGCCCGTAGATATTATTGGTGTAGAGCCCCTTGGTAAAGGCTCCAATCTAGGAGACCATGCTGCCTCTATGACTTATGGTGACAGAGGTGTTTTACATGGTTTTGAAAGTATTATGTTAAAGGATGAAAAAGGAGAGCCTGCTCCTGTATATTCGATTGCCAGTGGACTTGACTATCCATCCGTAGGACCAGAGCACGCCTTCTTACACGACTTAGGTCGAGTTCAGTATCAAACAGCATCGGATGAAGAAGCCGTTGAAGCATTCTTTAGACTCTCAAAACTCGAAGGTATTATTCCTGCCCTTGAAAGCTCCCATGCGGTTGCTTATGCAATGAAGAAAGCAAAGGAGATGAAGCAGGGTTCCATACTAGTAAACTTAAGTGGACGAGGAGATAAGGATATTGATTATGTAGTGGAGCATTATAATTATGGCGAACAATATTTATAGATTTATTGACAAATAGTATGAAAAGGACTCTGTGAAGGGTCCTTTTCATATCCATTTTAAACTTGATTCGTAGCGGTCAGTGTAGTTGTGAACATAGAAAGCATACATCCCGTCTGTAGGTGAGTAAATAGTCGTTGTTTCCGGACCATAGCTTGATACATCGTCCAGGTCTAAGTCTGCCATCTTTACATCATTCGAATAATATGACATGTTCGAATAGTATATATGGAACTTTTCGCCACTTACATCAGGACCTACGAGGTGTGAATCCAAGTCAGATGGAAGCTCTCCCCAATAAAGCACAATACGTAGTTGGTTTTCGTTTAGCGAAGTAGTAACCGCACCGTTTTGCGCCGTTATCGTCTTGTTGCCGAGAACCTTTATATCAAAGCTGTTTGGCAGATATCGCTCATTTTCATTGCCTAATGTGCGATTAGTCTGTCAAAAGGCATATTATAACTTTTCTGTCCAAGGTTATTGCTTAATGAGCCATAAGCCCCCGAAAAGTTTTTCTTCTGTAAATTGAAGCCCTTTTCGACATCTGTGGCTTTACTAAATGTCAGCGTTAATGTACCTTCGACGCTTCCGTCTAGATCCATAATTATTTATTAGTTTCTTATAACTCCATCTTTGCCCACCATACAGCCATCTACGATAATAGATAAGACAGCAAATTAAGCTATGTTTTCTGATATCTTTTTGTTATCGATTTGCAATTCCCTATCACAATAGCCTAGCACTGATTTTCGATGTGAAATGATAAGGCAGGTTATTCTTGGCTTTTGACTACGGATTCCTTCTATTACCTTTAGTTCTGTTGGCTCATCCAGTGCAGAGGTTGCCTCATCTAAAATCAATAATGGTGACTTTCGAATCAATGCTCTGGCAATTGCTATCCTCTGTGCCTGTCCCTCCGATAAACCATGTCCTTTTTCACCAATTACGGTATCTAACCCATGTGGCAATTGTTGAACAAAATGCGCCGAGGCAGATAAGTTCAAAGCTTCCTGAATTTCATCTTCCGTGGCAGTTAATTTTCCCATTTGAATATTATCTCTAACCGTACCGCTAAACAAAGTATTTCCTTGGGGAACATATGAAATAAATTCTCTAACACCAGCATTTACGTTTTCAGACTCACCTTTATTATTAATAAACTGAATCGATCCAGCTGCACTATGGATAAAGGACATAATCAAGCGGATTAGTGTTGTCTTTCCAATTCCAGAGGCTCCTACCACTGCTACAAACTCTCCGGGCTTCACCGTAAAGGAAATATTATCCAATACTATATCATCTGAATAGCCAAAACAAAGCTTCTCCACCTTGACACCAACATGGGTGGTGTCAATATAGGTTCTATCAGATATCTCCAGGGGCATATCCTGCAACTCTATGACTCTTCCTGCCGAAGCAAGAACAGATATGATACGTGGTATCGTATGTGCCAGTGCAAGAATCGGAGCTTGAATACGATTAACCAAGGTCATGAAGACGGACATAGTGCCAAAGGTAATTGCTTTCTTCGCCAAAAGAAAGGCTCCTATAGTAAAGGCTCCTATATAGCCCAGTTGAAAGGATAGGGATAAAACTGCTGAACTGACAAGGCTCATTTTGCTCTTTTTAAATACCCAATTAAAACGCTCCTGACGAAGCTCACCCAAGCGCTCTACAGAGTTATTTTCATTGGCAAAGGCTTTCACAATTAATAAATTGCTAAGACTCTCCTGTATAAAGGACCGATATTTCGATTCCGATTCCTGCACCTTAATCTGAAGCTTTTTAAGCTTCTTTCCTAAAATAAAGCAAATGAGACAAGAAATAGGTGCTAATACAAGTGCAAAAACAGCAAGACTTGGCTCAAAATAAAACAAGGTAAAGAATGTTATGATCAACTCAATGAATAGGCGGACGATGGTAGGTATCAGAACAACAATGCCCTCAGAAACAATTTCCGTATCACTAGTCATTCTAGTCAAAAGATCACCTGTATGATATTGCTTTACATCCATCCAGTATGATCGGACAATTTTATCGTAAATCTGCTTTCTGATTCCAAAGGAAAACTTCTCATTCAATACAGTAGAGATTAACTGGCTAATGGCACCAATTAGCATAGACAACAATACTCCCCCGAGGTAGATTAGAATAACCTCCCCATTAATTCCACCGGAAGCTGCTCCATCAATAATTCTCTTTAATATGATTGCCAAGCCAACAGAAAGTAAGGTATCCACAATACCTAAAGCCATAACTAATGCAATTTTCGGAATATAGGGTAGAGAATATGAAACAAGCCATACCAAATAACTACCCTGATTTCTGCATTTTTTTATTACTTTCAAAAGCTTTCCCATCATGGTCACCTTCATTAATAATCTCAATTATTACGAGTATTCAAGGTAATACATACAAGCTCAGGTCGATTATAATATCTAGCAAATACTGAATCTCCAATTCCTCTGCTTACTATCATAGAGCTGCCGTTCATAGAAAAATTTCCACCATCAAACTTTGGAAAGAGAGATCTGTTATTGTTTAGTAGTCCTTCAATAAAAGGAAGTCGTATAATCCCTCCATGAGTGTGTCCCGATAGTACAAGATTATATCCATACAAGCTAATGTCTGAAAATGCATTCGGGTCATGACATAGAAGAATATTAAAGTTATCTATATTTTTATTTGGTCCTTTGATATCATTTTTCATAAGATTCCTATCTCGATAAGCGATACCGTAGATCCCAATGTGCTCACCCTCCTTGTCAATCGTCTGATAGTCATCATCTAAAAAGTATACCCCATATTCCTCGTAACAATTTAGAAGCTCTTCATAATTTCGCAAATTATCCTTCTCATGATTGCCTGTTACGGCATACATTGGATAACTTCCTGAAAGTCCCGAAAGCAGATCCCTGATCGGTGATAAATCCTTATGGTATCCATCAGTTATATCTCCGGTAAATGCAATCATATCCGGATTACAGGACCTTATAGCTCTGATCAGCTTATGTTGATCCTTCCCAACCACCTTGCCATGTAAGTCTGAAATAAGGACGATTTTGAATCCATCAAATTTCTCATGTAGCTTCTCATACTGATAACTATAATTTGTTATTTCTAGTCCATTATAAAAACCACAAAGAAAATATATTAATATTAATGAAAAAATTACAATTATAAGTTTCCTCATTACAATATCCTGTCTTACTTTATTTGAAATTACTCAATTACATTAACTAACAAATTTATCTGTTTTTCGACTGTAAATTCACCAATCGGTCTGACCAAACGGAAGGCATGTATTTTCCTGGCAAGGTTTATAATCTTTTTAAAATAAGATGGTTTAAAATCCATCCGATAATAAAATTCCTTACAATATATATTTGATTTTATAAGATTAATCTTCTCAAAGCCGGTTAGTTCAGTTAAGGCCACATCTTCCACATCACCGGGAATGACTTGTATGATTCCAAAGAGTTCTACAGGGTGTTCCAGAAATTCTGCACTTATATCAATATTATATTTCAAATCCTCCGAACATGCTCTTTGTAAAAAATTAGTGTCAATACCCAGCTTAACAGCCGTGTCATGACAAACCCTCTGTCTGGGAAAAGCCGGAGCCGACATTACTTGTCCACTATCTAGCAACATGACCGGAGAAATATCATCAGATAAAATATTGTATCCCTTTAAGCGAAGTGCAGTTGATAAGGTGGTTTTACCGGCACCACATTGACCCGTAATTATAATTGCCTGCCTATTTATTACAATAGCACTTCCATGTAGTGCTATCATTTCTTTTTGCACCAGAAGCACACCCATACATGTTCCCAACAGGTATACTATAATAAGCTCCATATCGGCCTGATCGTAGGGGTCAATTTCAATTAGGCTTCCCCCGCTTATCTTATATTTTGCCACATTCCTGATATCACATAAAAATTCATTCTCATTCATAGTATAAAAAGTCTTGTAATCTTTCCCTTTTTCTGTATCCATATTAAATTTGCTTATGATAATTTTTAAATCATAATCTAATGAAGTGCTCACAATACCTGGTAATTCTATTTCAGAGATAATATTCATCCCTAACATGTAATAAGTATAGCTTTTCTCCATACATTCTTCCTTTTTTTATCTCTCTTTCTTTATAAAATCCGCTATGTAAACATCAAAGGGAAGGGTGTCAAATTGATGAAACTAATCATCGTTTGTTGACATCCTTCCTTAAGACACGACATCAATTCACATATGCCTCTTATTCTTGAATTGGATAATCCAACGCAGGACCGCTAGTACCAACCATAATATCACCGTCTACATTGTATACAGTTCCATCTATTGGGAGGCCATAACCACCGGCATTTGTTAACTGTACATTTAGACTTAATAATTCTGGCTTGCTCCATTTTTTCATTCTTATCCCTCCTTTCCATAAGAAAATTTTATTATTCGATGCACTCTACTTAAGAAATCGATACAAACTTATGATTGTCATGATAGCTTGCACCTCGTAATCTTCTTTATCCGGAGGCAATTCACTCATTTTTGAAAGTACTTCTTTTAATTTGTGAGTATCAGCAACATACTTTATCCTATCATTACTAATGGCTTGGGTAAATTCCTTCACTATACTTACCCAGTCCTGCTGCAGCCGTTGAACCCAATCGGCACTTTGCCTTCCACGCTCTCTCATATTTGTACGTATTAAGTCAGGAAGAATTCCTTTCATAGATCTCCTGATCAAGCTTCTATCAATCCCATCCTTAACAAACTGTTCCGAAGGTAAAGCCATACAAAACTCAATAACCCGTTTATCTCTTGTAGGATCACGCCTCACCACACCATATTCGATTGACAACCTTGCCTCTGAAGCAGCTGATTGTGAAAACAACAAATTATTGCTTATAAAAAATCTTGCTTCCTTAACCGTCTGCCCTTTTTTATAATATTTATCTAACCTATTTTGCTTTAAGCATTTACTGATCTTCCACTTATGAGCCAACTTTTTATCAATTATATGATTAATTGTATTGGATTCTCTCTTTGTCCTTCTAAACTCTTTAATAAATCGTGGCACATAAAGTAATATAAAATACTTAATAACACTTTTCGGTATCCTATTATGTAATCTTGAATATTTCATTATTTCTTTATATGCAGTGATGAGCTTTAACCTATTAATCAAGGTAACAATATGATCCGTTATATTTCCATATGAAATTGTATAATTACCTGATTGACCGTCAAGTAAAACTTTACAGCCATCTTCTTTTGCAAGCTGGGCGATCCTATCGATCCAGTAAAAATTAGCAAAATATTTAAAAGGATACTCTTGTATTAATCTTAAATGTTCCATCTGATTATAAGAGTTTAGTTTATCAAAAGTACAATATTTCAGATCTATATTTTGATAATTCTTGACTAATTCATTAATGTATTTACTCTCATCAGCCACTATCCCTTTGGGCAGCCAATCTACATAATCCGGCTTTGGTATTGAACTATATGCTCTCAGCTTTTTCGATTTCTGATTTAGATTTAGCGCAGCAACACATGCAATAGAGCCCGAGTCTAAGCCTCCGCTCAGCATTATTCCGATTTCATCATCAGCAACTAATCTACAGTTTACAGCTTCAAAGAACACCTTCCGGAAAGCTTCTTCATAGGCGGCATCACTACCGAGCTTTAATGGCTTCACTTCCATTGGATTCCAGTATTTTTTGGCTTCTATTTTATCCTTTGTAAAAATCATATATGTAGCAGGCGGAAGCTGTTTTATACCTTCATAAAATGTTAACTCTAGATCCAATTCATTTATTGCTTCCAGAGCAGCCAAATAATTAGCGATCCATTGCTCAGAATATGATATATTTTTTTTAACATATAATAATGGATTGATTAAGGTGCTGAAAGCGATTGTATTATCTTCCTGGGTATAATACAAAATCCTTTTTCCGACATGATCTCTGCATAGGTATAGCTCTTCTTTTTCTTTATTCCAAATAGCAAAAGCAAAGTCTCCTATCAAATGCTTAGGTACTTCTTTATTCCATAGTATATAGGCTTCTAAAATCAATTCACTATTTGTAATATCATATAAAGGTCTGTCTTCCATATGTAACTCGTGGTATAATTGTTCTCTGTTATCAATAATAGCATCTGCCACAATAATTAACTCATTATTATGTCCAAATCTAGGTAATTGCTCCATTTTATCCTGAGCAGTAATAGGCTGTATTGTATTTCCAAGACATATTGTATCGCTTTCAAACTTGAACTCTATACTATTAGGAAATCTACTCAAATAATTAATCATCAACCTAAAGTCTTCGATACATACCTCTTTCTTTCCCTTTCTTATCATTCCACATATCGTACTCATGGTAATGCTCCTCATCCTACAAGTTTAGTAATTCAGAATTTCAGTTTGACTTACCTAATTTTTATTAATTTCCCAGTTTTTTACATTATAGTATATTAAAAATATAATGTCAACAATATGCTTGATATCTATCATATCTGTAAGCTTTTTATATAAGCTAGCCCCCATCTATTTTCGAAATTTAGCGACCGTTGTATAATCACTCCCGTTACCACCTGTAACATAGTAGCAACCGGTCCTTAACCAAGCATGAGCTACCATCTTATTTTCTTCACTTCTTATCCCAAGATATAATGTAGAGCTAACATCCTTCTTAGTAAGAAGCCTTTGGGCTGTCAGCGCACGAACCAGACACTTACTTTCCCAGGGCGTATGCTCTGAGACACGGTTCACATAATATGCGATTTTCCTAGCCCAGCCATAGCTTTCCTTACTTTCAAGCTCAGGTGATTCCTCCCCGGATATACCATAATAGCCTTTCACATATTTAACAGGAACAATTAGAAGCACCAGCCTAAATACCGCCGCCCATAGCCATACCTGAATCGTTAGCCACTTATCTCGATTATATCTTATATAATTTGTTATCCGAATCATTCTTATCACTCCTTAAAGTTTTCCACTATATTATGCAAAAATCTATTTAGCACCTTAATTTATATCTAATTTGTCGGGCAGGTATATATAAATCTGATATATACTAATTAGTTATCGTAATTATATAATCAACAATCTCTTTCAACATATTCGCTCCGACAGGTCTTCTTATTAAGTAAATCGGAGCTTTAGATGCGATTTCAAGACATTTACTAGCAGTAGCCGCCTCATATCTTTGTTCCCTTAGCAGCCTTCTAAGGAAAAGATTATTGACACAGGCACGAAGCTTGTCAAATCCCTTGAGCTCCATTAATAACAGCTCGTCCGCATTATCTCCTAATTCCAATAGGAAGATAGCCTTCAGAGGCTTTTCTTCTACACAAAACTCTGCTTCATAGGGTACTAGATATTTATCTTTCTCTTCATTAATGTAGATCATAGATTGAGGACAATAGCCCCTTTGAGTAACAACATCTCTGCAGAGCTTTTGAAATGGAAAACTAGGTGCAGCTACGAATCTTCCTGAATCATTCATTCGAACTACAGCCATATCATCAGCCATGAGGGTAAAATCCATATCTAATAAGGCATTTGTTATTGTTGATTTGCCACTCCCACTCTCTCCTGCTATTAGAATAGCTTCTCCTCCTTTGGATACTGCCGCACAATGAAATGCCATCTCTTTTCTTTGCAGGTATAGCATCGACAGGCCATATCCCAATATGTAGGTTCGAAGATAATCTAGATCGGCACCTGCTCGAAGCTCATAGGTCACCCGATTTCCTTCCTCTACTAATAACCATGTAGTAGAGTTGGCAAGCCAGCTTCTCTTTTCATTAAAACAATATTTACGTTCCTTTTCCTGTCTCTTAATATCCTCAGGTATCATTCCTGCCTGAATAATGATATCCAAAGGTTCACATTCAATATTTCTTACCGTAACCAATTGAGGAAAAGGAATATCTGTTATTACTGTATTTCCATACAAACGATAGGAATACACATTCACGCCTCCATAAATTAATTTTATATTGTCATAACTGTAAATTTATGGTATCATATTTTACAAATATATACAATAGGGGTGTTGTACTATGTCCGCAATCTGGGGAACTATATCATTCAATAATACCATTTCTGAAGATGCTGATTCCATAATGCGTTCTTATTATATAAGTAATTGCAAGATTGATCGCAGCAGCTTCCTTATGCAATCTAATTTTTACTTCGGCTGTGGTATTCAACATATAACACAAGAAGCATATGATGAGATTCTCCCTGTCTTTGATGCTAACCATAAGCTATGCTTTACTGCGGACTGTCTCCTTGACAATCGCGATGAATTACTTGAGCTGCTTAGTGAGACAAGAACCTCCTTGCCTGACGGTAAGCTTATGCTATCTGCTTACCTACGTTGGGGAATCGATTGCATAAAGTATTTCAGGGGCTTATTTAGCTTTGCTGTCTATGATATTGAGAAAAACACGATATATCTTGCTACTGACCAAGTCTCCAGTCGTTGTCTTTACTATTACTGGAGCAAAGAAGAACTTACCTTCTCAACCCTATTAATGCCTTTGCGTTTACTACATAGGAATATTTCTTATAATCAGCTCTATTTGAAGGATTTTCTGACTGCACCGGGACTTATGCCAAGCATTGTATCAAAAGAAACTCCCTTCGAGCAGGTATTCAAATTAAATCCAGGAACTTATTTAGAGATTACATCTAAAGGTATAAGGGAAGTGGAGTATTGGACTCCCAGCATGCCATTAACCAACTGTGACTGCAGTTCTCCTGAGGAATATGGTACATATTTTCGAGCCTTGTATGAAAGCTGCATACAGGATGCGCTTCGCACAGATAAAAATATAGGCATTGCCCTAAGCAGCGGCCTAGATTCCTCCAGTGTGGGTGCCATCGCCGCCAATTTTCTTCAAAAGAAGAATAAAAAGCTTTATACCTATACCTATGTACCCTATGAGCCGGTAGCTCAAGATAAAGACAAAAATAAAATCCATAACGAAGAAGAGGATGTCATGAAAATCGTAAGCATGTATCCCAACATGGTTCCGCTCTTTCTTAATAATGATGGAAAAAACTGCTTTTATGGCATTACATTCGGAATAGATATCATGGAAATTCCATATAAAGCATTTGGTAATCTTCCAAGCTTATTTGAAATCTATGATAAGGCTTCTATTAATTCCTGTAAGGTTGTGCTGTCTGGACAAATGGGTAATAGTACGGTTTCCTCTGGTTATATTGAGGATATTTTATATGATCTTTATACAAAAAGAAAATACTTATCCTTTTTAAAATATTTGAATAGCTATTGTAAAACCACAAAGAAGAGTCGAAAACATGCATTTAAGGAATTTGTTCGGTATTTTCATAATTCAAAAAAGATGTATTCCGATAACAATTTTAACTACGTCCCAGATAATCCATTTCTTAAGGATACGATATGTGATGACTACCCCATAAGGGAAAGATATGCAAGCGGTGATTTATCTTTATATAAAGGGAGTTTACCTGTTCCTAGACATCTGTATCTAAAGCAGCTTGGTTTGAAAACACCTTATACCTATATAGGTGAATTCGAGACAAAGGCTGGCCTGCATTATGGACTTGTCCTTCGCGACCCTACAAAGGATATGCGCATCCTAAGCTTTTGCTATCACCTACCGTATCACTTATTTGCATACGGAGGAACTCCGAGGTGGCTTATTCGTTCCCAATCAAAGGATATTTTACCTGATGACCTGCGAAATAATTGGTTACGTTATGGTATTCAAAATTCGGATTATCATACACGTCTTATTCGTGATTGGGATAGGCTTTATCCTCTTTTGAAGGAGTCCTTGTACTCCTCAAAAATCCTTCCCTATATGAATGAGGAGGCAGTATCTGACTTCTTTAATAATACAAAATCAGCATTAAGTGCAAAAAATGAATTAGATTTAAAGTACTTAATGATAGTTCATGTGCTAAATTCTTTTTTGAATTTGCCTAAATGTATAGTATAAAGATCTCTATCATATGAAACCTTACAATTCTGTTATAATATTTCTATATTTTACCTTTACATGGTATGATTATTATAGCAATAAAAATAAATTAAAAAGGAAGGTAAATAATATGAAGACTTGGATGAACGCTGAATTACATGAATTAGAAATTAATCAAACCGAGCATAAATGGACCGGTTCAGACTGGGATGGTTTTTTTGTCGGGCGTTATACTCCCACACCAACCCCTAATCCGGAAGAAGAATTAAGCTAATTTCAGCATAAGGCAATAAAAAAACAAGAGCATGCTCTTGTTTTTTTCTTCATTTATACGAACTTATCGTTGACTAGAATATATCTCAGTTTTATTCGAGACATACCGCTCTAAGAGTCATGCCTAAGGTAAAGGGCATATATTTGTAATCGTATGAATAATTACCTAAGGCGATACAATCTCCTTCTGTATTGATCACACGACCGTTTGGGAGTGTATTGCTCATTAGGCATTTTTCAGCAGCTTCGATACACACCAAATAGGACTCTTTTTCGATTAGCTCCAGTTTGCATGCAAGCTTAATGAAATATAGGAATAACGCTGTGGCTGAAGTATCAGTTTGACTGCTTATAACATTAACTGTTCCTCCCCATCCTCCATCATCCTTCTGATATTTTTTTATTGCTTCAGCAAGCTTTATAATGCTATTTTCCAGCTGTATTCTCTTATCGTCCTCTAATTCCTGATATGTATCGATCAATCCTAAGGCATACCAGCCCGTTCCACGACCCCAGCCATATTTCCCAAGGGGAGCATCTGATTCAAAATCATACCCATGAAAGGGAAGATAATCATAATCGTCATTAAATGCTAACTCCTCATATTCCAGAAGCTGTGATAATGCCATTTCTTCATATTGTCCCTTATTCTCACCCTCCTCTATCCTAACTAAAAAGGGGCATACCAATCCTATCGTATCGATAAAACGAAAGCTAGGATATACTGTTCGATACATAAGTGTTCCTTTCTGTGTATCAAGATTAGCATATATACTTTCTAGAACCCGATTGTTAATTTGCTCTTTATCAGGATATTCGTCCTCTGTCACATAGCTTAATGCGTAAGCGAGTAATGCACTATCAATCTCTTCTCCTGTCAAATTCAACAAATCATTTCTCTTATTTACAATCTCTATAAACTCCTCCTCGGTTGTACATTCGTATATACCAAGCAGTAAACCGCCAGCCTGCCATGCATAAATCGGTGAATGCTTATCGATTCGAAATTGTGTCATCAATCTAGGAAAGCCTAGGTTCCCCTTCAGCCTAGGCATGTGCTTGTATTCCTTTATTGCCCTATTCTTCATCTGGTCAATCCATTCCGACCTATTTTCAAACTTGCCCATATTCTGTGCATTTATTTTATTCTCAACCTTTAGTAAAATATCATAGCCGATAAAGACTAAAGCTAATAAGCTGACTGCTACAAAGCTAATTACAAATATTCTCTTTATACAAAAAATGACCTTCTTCTTATTATTCCTTAATCCATCCATCTCTTTCACCCTTCACCGGTCTTGTATTCCGGAATTGTATTTTTGTGAATATGGAGGCAATTAGTCGTTTGATATCAGAGAATTCCTCTAATCTACTATATAATAGGAAAAAGAGCAAATTCGATACAAGGCAGCATATAACACCCTTAACGACAAACCATAGGGCTCCATCCTTCGGCAGCTGATTGCATATGACATAGGTAATAATACATACAAAGGCAGTCGCACCTGTGTAGATTAGAAGTCTTCTGATATAAGCCCATGGGTTTCTTTTAAAAAGCACAGTAAAAAGATTATGTAACAGCCATGGCATTCCGACCACCACCATACTAAGCACACCGGAGATTAAGACCCCGTAAATTCCCCAAATCTGTACCATAATTATACTTAGAATCAGATTAGTCAGTGCCGTTAACAGAGGCCTGAATCTGTCCTCATGCCAAATACCTGCAGCGTCCTTGTAAGTGATTAATAGATTATTGATTTCATATATGAATATGTATAAGCAGAAGTAAATCACAGCATAAAATCCAAGCATCAAATCCTCTCCCACCCATAATTTCATAAAGCTCTGCATTAGGCATAAGAAACCACTAGCACAAAAGCCTGCAATCCATGCTATGATGAGGGTGAACTTCTTTAAGTCCCTATAATTCTTTTCTTCGCTTTCTATGATAATACTATTGCCAATTCCGGCGGTGCAGGAGGAAAATATAACTGCTACAAAACCAATTGCCGATGAAATTAAATAAAAATAATTCTGATATATAGCTAGAAATGTCAAGCCTAAAAAGGCTGATATTACTAAAGTAGCCGAGGCATTTACGATTACCAATCCCACCTTAGATGTAAATAAATCACGAATCCTATGATTTATTTCCTTCACCTTATCCCTAGGTAGCCTCCCCTTGGCATGATATCTGGGATACATTTTATCTGTAATCAAAGCTGTAGCTATATTATTAGCGGCTTGAAGCACTAAGGTTGTGATAATATATAAATAGTAGTCTTTGAAGAGAAACAATAATAAGAACTGTAGCAGATAGGTAACCGTATTGGTGCATAAGGTTATTTTACTTAAGATATCCGTCCGCTGATACGCTTGCAATAAGGAGTTCTTATATGCAAAGAGCCAGTAGGTCAGTACTGTTGCAGCCAAATTCAAAAGATACAAAATATATATATTCATATCTACGGGAATACCGCTCTTTATTAAAGACGGCACAAAGGGACATAAGAGTAAGCCTACAATCAGCATAACCCCACCTATGATCCTGTAATAGATTTTATACAAATGCATTAATGAGCATATTGTTACGTCATCATCCTCTGATATAGGTTTATACATAGAAAAAACCATAGCCGTTCCAACGCCCAGCTCTGCTAAGTTTAGTACCTGCAATATGGAAGCAAACAGACCGTTTAAGCCCAAATACTCAATACCAAGCAGATATATCATTGTTGTTCTCATAAAGAAAGGGACTACAATCTGATATAATTTTAATACAAGGCCAAAAATAATATTTCGTGTAGCATTCTTAGCTCTCTCTATTTTCATTTTTTCTAACCTCCTCCTCAAGATTGAAGGCTTTCATTAAATAGCTTAAGGCTTCCCTTCTTTTTGCCTTGAGTATATCCCCCACCTGAGAAAAATCACAGTAATCATCTAGCTTTTCTAACTGCTCTATGCTTTTTACCATTCTATTAGTCAAACGAAAGGTTGATAACAAGCTATCAAGTCTTGAGGTCATAAGACCCGCTCCCTCTTCATAGGGTCTCTCGAAAACAGCAAAGGGTTTAGAAAATAAAATTGAAAATACTGCACCATGAAAGGAATCCACATAGGTTCTTTCACTATGTGAGATAATATATATAAATTCTCTTGGTCCGATCTTTCTTTTTGTATTTCCCTTCTCATCAAGTAAATCGATAATCTCCAAACCCTCTGTTTTAGCTTTAATCTTTATAAGCTTTATATATTCCGAGCTCCCAGCACCGAGAATATAATTAACAATATATCTGGACGGAAGCTCTAGGCTACACGAACTGATAAAAGCTTCCCACTCCTTCCTTGTTATTAGCATTGTAGGGTCAATGACGATTGGTACTCTTTTTCCGGTAAGAGTATAAACAATATCTGCTGCCTTTGTTTCCCGAACAGAGATATTCGGTATCTCATTCAAGTAGCCTTTATATCGTTCATGATACTCTATAGGTAATTGATCGATACCGATGCTTGCCGCATAGGTAATTCTTTTTTCCCTACTATAGGACCTAAGAAATTCACGCTCAGAATTAATCCAAAAGAGTGGATTCCATATCTGGTCACTTCCTGCAACAAAATAATCATATCGGTTGTTCCAATAAGAATCCTGTGATTTTATAGGTGTCCATTTTATGTATTTTCTGTTAAAATCCTCCCATACCCATCGATTGCGGCAATATTTAAATAAGTATATTAGAAACAAACGGATACTTTCCTTTATTACCAATCTAAACTTTGTTTTGTAGGGCAATGTATAAACATCAAATTCTAATTTCTTAAGATACTCCTGCAAGGCATAGTTTTGTAATCTATTCCCATAATTCTTACTTATTATAGTTACAATACCCACCTTTTTCTTGTTCATCGTGTGCCTCCCAAAAATACGATAATTCTTATGACTTAATCCTTCTTAAAATTAAGCTGCATATTCTTATATATATGATTGATGGTACTAACCTCTTCACTTTTAATACTTAGTAGCATTTTTCTCTTTTCTCTTCCTTCCTTACTCAATAATCCATGTACTGCTCTGATTCCCCATGCTGCGAATAGCAAAAAAGGAGCCTTTTTAAGCCATGGATAATCGCTTACCATATAGGTTCTTGGTGGAAAGTAATACCATCTTTTTGCATAGGCTTTATAATTTTTTAGGTTAGCTTGGCTGTCTAAGGCGAACTTTCCCCATACACCATTTTCACCTTTTCCATAGATACCGGAATCACTCATATAGTGAAATAGAACCTCTGAAAACGAATCCGCCTCCTGCCCTCCAAGCCATACCTTGGATAAGGTACATATTCTAGCTTCAAAGACAGAGAGATTACACTTAGATAACTCCTTTTCAATAATATCTTCGTCCCAGATTGGCTCGTATATGCTCCGATACATATAAACATCCATTATATTTCGTATGCCACAGCCAGTCTCATAAAAATGCTTTGCCATATGTGCTATCATATAAATATAAAAATCCTCGATACTAAATTGCAATGCATATTTTCTACCTTCTTTTACTCTTAACTGCTTTCTACTCCTATAGTACTCATATTGGACCTTATCTACATCCTTATCATACAGTGCATGATGCAGCTCCATTACCAGAAAGGGAGGTTTTCTATAAATGTCATGATGCTTTACGGATTTATATAATGAAAAACCCATCTCCTCAATAATACTTTTTGCTCTCCTTAAATCCTCATCATATATCATGACATCCATATCACTCATCTCCCTTAGCTCAGGGGAAGGATAAAGGCCTTTTAGGACAGATCCCTTTAGTAATTGATGATAGATTCCTTCTTTTTCACATCTCTCCTCAAATTCCAATAAACAGGCTGCCTGGGTCAGCGATCTCATAGCACCTTGTATGACATAGGCTTTAAATCTCTGCTTCTGAGTTCCATCCAGATCTGTCCGAAGTAAAGCCCCAAGAAGTAGGTACTCCATATGATTTCTATGTGCAATAGCTTCCAATTCTTCTATATGAATTCCCTCCGGTATGTTTCCCGGCTTTGTTTCTTTCAATTGTGCATGAATTAATTCACTCAGATATTCCATCATCACGGACATTACTGATACCTCCCCAACTCATTACTTCCTCTGTATACAGTAATATAAATCTGCTTCGTTCTTGAAAAAAGCTTCTGATTTTATCAATCTCTGTTGTATAAAAAAAGTCTGATGGGTATCCAAAGTATCTTTTGTAGCTACTTTCGACCATTCTTTTCATCTGCTCGAAAATCATATTAATTTCCTTATCCACTTGCTCATAGTTAAAGCATTCCTCTACCATTTTTGTCATCACTTTATCTAGTAGCTCTTTAAACTTTTCATTTCCTATGAGCGATTGAAAATACACATCTTCGGTAACGCCTGTCTGTAAGAAGGTGTTAATACTACTGGAGGCCAACTTACCAGCTACCTCATTCTTCATTGAATTGTCCAACCTCGGCATCAAAAACCTCCATCTGCCATCCTCAAAACCTCTACCCTGCTCATTGATAGTTCTCCACATAACCAAGGAATCCTCTCCATATTCTGCATTCGCCAGAAACATATTGGCACAAAAATACTCCAGATAATTTTCTATGTCCATATGTTCCTCAATCCATGCATAGTTCTCCTCATCCTTTAAATCATTATTAATAATAAATTCCAGTAATTCGGTATATTCTTGCTGATAGTTAGGTATATTGGTTATTCTACTGTCCTTTGCAATTAATACATTCGATTCATCAATACCAAAACGCTTATTGATATAGGCTTCATCGTACTCCGCTCTAAGCATATATCCACCCCAATATTCACCATCTATAAATACATTGCATGGCATAATATACGGAGTACCGACTGTAGTATTCGCCAGTAATTTCCCTGCAAGATATTCTCTTATCTTAAAGCTATTGTCAGTCCTGTTAGTTTGAAGAGTTAAAGAGTTGCTGATATCATTAAAATAATTTCTAAGCCCTGAACCAGGAAAGCCACCTCCCTTTGCTTTTAACAAAAGACTTTTTTGTGGTAAGGATATACTTAGATCCTGAATAATACGGATTGACATCATCCCTTCATAGGTCTTTTCTTTCTGAGCATCAAAATATTCTACGAATACCTCTCTCTCCCAATTATTGAGATAATTTGCCGACTCTTTACCATCTTCCCCTCTTGCCAGTGCGTCCTCATGACTACGACCGGTCACATAAATACCCTCAAAATAATCAAACAAAAGGTCCGGCTCTGTTGTAATAGATAGTACGGGAATGTTCTTTAGGTCACTCGCATTTTTAAATCCGATAAAATAGGATTGGGATTTGACTTCACTGCTTATACCATTAGGATCTATTGCTACTGCTCTGACGACCATTCCTATACTAATGCTGGATGGTCGATAGGAGCCTATGTAATCAATTCCATCCGCTTTCGCATACTTCATATTAGAGCCGCTCTTATTCTCAATCAAAATCGGCTCTGTATATATATTAGATTGATTGCTAGGCTTTGTACCATCCAATGTATAATAAATAGTAGAACCCTCTGGGGCAGTGAGCATGAGGTCAAAGCTCTCATCATAAAAACCACCGGGGACTAAAAATGTTAACTGGTCTTTATCTATCCTTTCGCTCTCACTGTTGCTAATACCCTTGGAGGCAGTCAAATAATCATAGCTTATATCTCCCTCCATTAGGCACCCATAGCTCTCCTCTTTCTCTAGGCCCGGAATCATAATATTCTTAAGGTTATTTCCATTCTCATCATATATTCCGATAATATCATGCTCTGAGCTACCTAATTTACCTATTCCTTCGATACACAGAAACTCCCCTGCATTTATGACATCCGTATCGTCAAAGGTATACTGATTTTTACCGTTCACAGCTATATAACAGCCTGATAACTCTATGCCCGTGTTCCTATCTATATTATATAGTTCAATCCAACCGCCTTGATTTATCTCATTGAATACTAAATACTCTATCATTTCATACAATGGGTCATCCGACTTCATAAACTGATTATTATTTTTTGCTTTTGCAAGCAGCTCATGCTCCATTCTGATTTGTGTGTTAGTATATTTCACTATAAATATCAATGCTGCTAGGGCAGCAAGACTTATAATAGCGATAATGGCATCTATGAATGAAAACTTTTTATGTATTATCTTATTGGGCTTCATACTCCTTTACTCCCTCCGGATATACCGTTTTATAAATCAGGGATTTCCCTTCCCTCTTTTTGTGCTAAATAACAGTTATAAAAAGGAATGTCCTTTTTCAATTTATTATATCTATGTTTTCGAATAATAATTTGTAGCTTGTCGAATAAAGCCGGCCATTTAGTAATTACTCTTTTTAAATATCCTTTTATACTCTTTGTATCATCAGCTTTAATGCGCCATTCACCAGAGCATAAGTGAATGGCATAATGTCTGGAGGTTAGGGTTCCAATTTCAAAATATTCCTTAGGGAAGATTACAAAATCTCCAAGATCCTGAAATCGGTTATTTAATCGAAATGACTTGTAATTCTTTAATATGTAGTAGGTATAATAATAATTACTGGTCGCATAGCTATTAACAAGTAGCCGGTCCCCTGACCACTCAAATACTTTTTCACTTGCATTTTTCGTGAAGACCGTCGCGTCATACATATCCAATAGATTTTTAATCAATGGATTTTTCGCTTCTGCACCAATGATGGCTGAGCCAACCGAGCAATCAAAGATAAAATTGAAAAAGGCCTTATAATGCAATAAATCATCAAAGGACTTATTCACCTTAACATCGGTATCTAAATATATTCCCCCATAGTCATATAATGCCTTTAGTCTATAATAATCCCCGATATATCCAAGCTGCTTCTCCTGATAGGTTTTTATGACAAAATCATTTTCTTCAAAGCTGCAATTACTTTCATCCCAACGCATAAGCTTATAGCCCTCTAAACGATTCCACGAATCAATACATTTTTGCAGTTTCTCGGGTATAGCATTACCTCCAAACCAGCAGTAATGAATTATTTTTGGAATTCGACAGGCATTCTGGTTATGGCTTATATTACCTCTCACGAATATCACCTCCTCCTATGCAATAGCTCTTGATAATTCGATCCTTCCAATCTTTGATTTTAAATAACATAAAAATCATATTAACCTTCCTATTTTTGAGTAAATAGCACACTAGCTTCCTTTTGCGGGTAAGATTTGCACTTTTTACAGCTTTGAGGAATTTCTCCTTTTTCCCTATTTCGATAATCTTTTTATATCTGCTTCTTTTATCCCAAGGAGATTTCGTACATATTTGCTTAATAAACATAATTGTCAAGTTCACATACAAGGTATCTATTATCTTCATCTGCTTACTATTTCTTCTAAATTTTTTACAGTAGCTATAAGCAGTATCATAAAAATGAGTCACGGCCTCGAAATAATTATCATGAAACTTAAACACAAGTGTTCCTGATTTACTAATAAAATAGTTATAGTACATATTCCCTGTAAGTACTGTGGTCTTACTGGCGGATAAAAGCAGTGTGGAAAAGGTCATATCCTCACAAATGGAAAACTCCTCGTGAAATTGAATTAGGCGCTTATCTAATAATTCCTTTTTAATAAGCTTATTCCATGGGGGATTAAGAATCTCTTTCTCAACAAGTGTAATAAACCATTGATCAAATACTTCCCTAGCGCTACCACAGAAATCACTAGCTAAACTATTCTCAACCATTCGGTTGTTGTCATCCCTCATATAATAACGGAAGCTACATATGACTAAATCCGCTTTATTTTCATCTGCTAGCTCAATACAACCCTTTAGCATATTAGGCTCTATGGAATCATCTGCATCGATGAACAAAACATACTTCCCTCTTGCGTGAGCCAGTCCAAAATTCCTCGATGCGCTTACTCCATGATTATCTCTATGATAAACGGTAATCCTTTCATCCTTTTTTTCATACAAATCACAAATTCTGCCTGAGGCATCCTGGCTACCATCATCAACTAGGATGAGCTCAAAATCCTGGTAGGTCTGTTTTAATATACTATCTAAGCAGACATCGATATATTTTTGTGCATTATAAATCGGAACTATGATACTTACTGTGTTCATGACATACCTCTTCCTCATTTGATGTATTTTGAAGGTATTTTCTTATTTACTTTCTTATGTTCTAGGACGCTGTCCGACGGTAAACAGCAAAATATAGCAAATAGAACATATAAGTATTTTAATGTTTGCAATGAATCCAGCCATAATAAATTAATGCAGTAGCATGTTGAACCTACTAGCAGCATCTTACTAATCTGTGACTTTTTCTGAATACTGCTTTTTAGCATATGAATCAAAAAATATAATAGAAAGCCAATATAGCAGATCATGCCAGGATAGGCATAACGTATAAATTCTGCGATATAAAAGTTATCAACTGACCTAATGAAGGAACCGTTAATCTCACAAGCAAAGCTCCTTTTACGACCTAACCCAATCAATGGATTAAGCCATTCCACCTTAAAAATATACTTTAATTGACTCCTGTAATGTGAGCTGCTTCCAAGTGCTTCAATATCCGCTCCATAAGCCACAGAGAAAGTGCTACCAAAAATTTCATCCAAAACACTAGTTATCTGTAATAATATATACTGGGCTACCGATGTATTATGAAAAACTAACAAAAAGGCGGCAAACCCAGCTACAAATATACTTCCTGTCAATAGTAATTTTTTTTTATTAATTCTTGAAGAAAATAAAACTAGCAAAATAATTTCCAGTATGAAAACACTTAGTGTGGAACGGGAACCTGTAAAGAATATATTTGCCGCTGCCATGGCAAACAATAATTTATGCTTCAAAATGTTGATTTCGTCTTTTTCTATGTCATAGCATATAATAGGAATCATAGTGATTAATATTAGTCCATAACCTAAGGAGTGAATTGATGGTCCCATGATTCGATAATATCCGGACCTTATAAACTGTCCGGAGTATATTCCTTTTATTGTTTCCAAATAGGAGAAGGGTGATCGTTGCATTACATATTCCACTAATCCGAGCGCAGTTATTAAATATGAGAAAATCAAAATATATCTTAAGGTTTTTTTAACTCCAAAGTAATTCTGAATTATATACACCAGCAAATAGTAGGCTAGTATTTCAATAACCGGGTTTAAAAATGCATTAACATCCACTCTAAGGATAGTTGTATAGACTAAAACTATAATATAAGGAAGTAATACCATACTATAGGGTGCCTTTACTATTAAGCCTAAAAACTCCTCCTGCTTCTGCTTTATCCCCAGTACAAACATAAACATAATCAGCATCATCACGCGGAGCACTGTAAAATCAAAGAAAAGAAGGGGTATCCCAAAATATTGAGGTAATACATAAAGAGTTATAAAAAACACGGTACATATAAAGGAAAATGTCGTTTCTTCTTTGGACGACTTAACATATTTGCTTTCTGCTAAAATGAATGCTTTCTCCATATCCTACTCCTTTATCCCCTTATAGCCATGTATAGCTCCACCGGAATAGATTTTTGACTATGATAGTACCTAAAGTACCGAAAGACCAAAGGTAAGGTGTTCAGATACTTTTTCTCCTTTAATAATTCAATTCTGAGTTTTACCGACTCTATATTTTTCTCAAGCAACCGAATCGCCTCATGACCCTTTGCATTATCCTTAGCAAGGCGAAGGGCTGCCTCATGACCTCTTAGCAAATCTTCTAAGAAATTAATACGCTTGATAAGATTTCTCATTTTACCCATACTGGTATTTGAAGAGTGCAAGCGCCTTCTTACGGTTATCCCGTGATATACATAGGCTCCATCTAAGACTAAGGCCAACTTCCAGACAAATTCATCATGTGCCCAGCCCTCAAACCAATAGGGTTTTATCAGACTAAAAAAGCTCCTCCGAATGCACATACAGCTTCCCAGGTATCCTATAAATATATTTTTTGCTTGAAGCTTTAAATGCTCTAGGGAGTGATCATTTTTAAACTTTACCAAATCCTTTGACGAGACTTTATATGCATCAGCTGTACTTTCAAAGGGTTCATATTCCGAGCCCAGCATCAATATAGCTGGATTTCTCTCCATAGCTTCCGTCATGGCCTCTACCCTGTTCAAGGTCCATATGTCATCCTGATCACAAAAGAATATAATGTCTCCTGTTGTTTTGGTTATTGCTTTAAAAAAATTTGAACCGAAACCTAAATTCTTCACATTTACCTCAATACTCCATTTGCTCTGCAGATTATGCTTGCAAATAAATGCCTCTACTATGGCTACGGTATTATCCTTAGAGCAATCATCACAAATTATAACCTCATCAAGAGCTCTTGTTTGCTTTAGAACGGAGTCTAATTGTTCCTCTATATAATCTGCACCATTATAGGTAGCTATAGCAACTGATAGTTTCATGTTTGTATCCTTTCATTTATCCCCTCAAAATCAAACCTAATGTTTTTCCTGCCAATTTACAATTCCATGGCTTTACACATCTGATATAGGCTCCAATCTTCCCTCGAAAATAGTGATTTTGCATATATCCCGGGAAATGATCCTCTATAAAGGAAAAAGTTGTTTCATATAAGTCCTCGGCTATGCTCTGATCCTTGATTCTCCCGATCCTACTTAATGAGCTGCAAAATAATATCTTCACACAGAAATATTCCAGCTCCATCCTATATGTAGAATAGAAATTCGATTTCCTGTAAAACTCTATTATATTCTCTAAAACAGGAAATATATTACCAACCTTTCTGCTTCTATTTGCATTCATAGTTGAACCACCTCTAAGAAAATAGTAATAGAAGTGCTCGTTTATATGTATTTCCTTCTTAATAAAGGGTATCGATTTTATATAGAAAGCTGTATCTTCATAAATAAAACCCTCTGGAAAGTCAACTCCTTCATGCATTAATACCTCTCTGCGAAATAGCTTATTGCAGGGTGATACCTGGGCGTTAATGAACATATCCCTCTGATTCTTGTATTGTCTGATATAGCCTCTTGCTCTATATTCCTTGGTTCTTTTTCCTTCCTCGCAGAGGTAACGGTAATGACACTCCACCATATCACACTGATTTTCTTCAGCAACCCTATACATTGTTTCATACATTCCGACATCAACATAATCATCAGAATCCACGAAGCCGATGTATTTTCCTCTGCTTCGTTGGATACCTAGATTTCTGGCAGTTGCCTGTCCGCCATTTTCTTTTGTATACACCTTGACCTTTTCAGGATATCTATTCTCATATTCAAGCATGATAGAAAGAGAATTATCCGTTGAACCATCATCCACAAGTAGAATCTCAACTTCCTTAAGAGTTTGATTTACTAAGGATTCCATACATCTACGCAGATACTTTTCTGTATTATATACGGGTATAATCACACTAACATGGAACATGAAAGCCACCTCTTACTTCTTTTATGCTTAATGTGCATGATTTTTAGAGTGCATAAAAATCAATTAAGATATTCCTTTCCATAATATTCATAGGGGTAATCCCGTGATTTTATCGATATACCATTGTATATAAATCCGCAGATATTCGCTCCTAACGCTTCTAATTTACTTACCATCATCTTCCCTCTGTCGTACCTTGAAACCTTTTCTCTCAAAACTAAAATGTATGCTGTCACATCCTTTGTTAACAGCAAAGCATCAGAAACAATTCCCGCCGGAGGTAAATCTATGAAAATGGTATCATACTCCTTTTTACAGTTCTCCAATAATTCATTCCACCTATTGCTAGATAAGAGTTCTGTAGGGTTTGGTGGGATCTCACCTGAGGATATGATAGATAAATTAGTAAGATATTCAATTATGTATGGTGTATTAACAAAACCAGCTAGATACTCACTGAGTCCATCTATTAACTCAATGCCCAACATCATGCTTATACTGCCCTTTCTCATATCAGCATCAATTACTAAGATTTTTTTGCCGATTTGAGTAAAGGATATGGCCAAATTAATTGCGTTTAATGTTTTGCCTTCTGCTATATCAGAGCTTGTAATCGCATAAACCGGACACTTTTCTAATTGTCCTGTAAACCGTAAATTAGTCCTAATATTGTTATAGGATTCCCTTAAGGCAAATGGACTGTCCTCACCTAATATTTTATTTACCTTAATCTTCTTACTATCAGGAGGCATCAAAGGCACCTCGCCTAAAATAGGTATGGTAAACATGTCTCTGATCTCAAATTCTTTCCTTATCGTTGTATCTAACAGTCCACGAAGCAGAAATAAAAAAATAGATAAAGCAAAACCACCTATACCCCCTATGGCTGACATTTTTAGGACACTGGTAGTCTGATATGGATAAGTGGGTAATTCAGCTCTATCTAGTACTTCTATTCCTCCTGATTTTACAATCCTTGTGATTTCATCCGGAGCCAAATCACCAATAGCATTTGCGATATTCATGGCGTTAACAGGATCCGGATTACGGACACTGACAATAAAGACTGCTGTATTTTCTATTGATGATGCAGTAATGTTACCTTTAATATAGTCTGCAGAATAGGGTGACCCTGTTTCCTTAATCAATTTATTAAGAAATGTCTTGCTTCGCAGAATTTGCATGTAGCTTGATACCAAATTCCTTGCTTGTGTAAAATCCGAACTGTTAATGTTCACAGTGGGGTCCGTAATATAAGCCGGGTTACTATAAACATAGAATGATATTTGAGCCAAATAGACTGACGAGCGTGTGTATTTTGCATAAACCCCCGACAATAATGCTGCTATTACGGTAAATAATAATATGTATTTTAGCTTTACTTTTAAAATCCAGAAAATTTTCTCTAGATGGAAATTCGTTAATATGGTTTCAAACATGATTCTCTCCTCGTAAATAATTTTATTGTATCGTACCTTAATATGTACTTATCTAGAAAATACCGCCCCCATATACGGCCTTTGGAAAGATTTTAAGCATCTCCTCCCATTGAACGATGAAGAGATCTGCGATCCGATACATAAGTTTCCCTGTAAGTGAAGCAGAATTTACCCTTGCAAAGGATTCAATATATATGATTTGCTTTCCCATAAGTTTACCTAACAAGCAGGTTGGATAGGTCGCTAAGGCGCCGGTTGAAATAATACTATAAGGCTTTTCTTTTACTAGTATGTAGAAGGATCTGAAAAAAATTTTAATGAACTTTGGTAAAAACAAGAGCTCCTTTCGATTTATATGATTCAAAAAATATACTTGATTACAGAAGCTTAAAGTAGCGAACCCTCCCTTTTCCGTTACAAGATATAGATCATATTTATTTCCTAGCTCAGTAAGTCTTGCTATTTCCTCCAAATGTCCACCTAATGAAGCTGCAAGGCATATTTTCTGCTTCATAGCATCCTCCTTATATTATATGGAAGTGTTATTATACTCCTTATGTAAAAATGCATTAATAATGCCTGAAATCCTATTGGTATTTTCGACATATTCCGCGAAAGGGTATTGTTTACATCGATTCATGACCTCTGCTAAGGTATCCTCCTTATGTCGGCATAAAACATAATTCATCTTTTCAAAGGCTTTGGCGATATCGAGCTGATGATCATCTACATGCTCATTGTATCTTCGTAATCTGGGATAGACCACTACAGGTTTTTTTGCCTTCAGTGCTGTTATGATGGAACCAACACCGCTATGTGTTATAATAAGTGAAGCCTGAGTTATGTATTCATCAAATTGATTTTTATCAATATAACGATGAAATTGATAATTCTTTGGTTCATAGTCAGAAACTCCAATTTGGGCAATCACCTCTTGGGTAATTCCACCCGTTTCAATCAAATCGTCCATTTCTATTAACAGCCTGTTCAACTGAAACTTTTGTGTTCCTAATATTACAAATATCATACATATCCCCATTCCTTCGATTATCGAAACATGCGACATTTTTTTTTATTTGCTATTGAATTTATTTCCATATAATGTATAATAATAGCGGTAACGTATTATTATTTCCATTATTTTACATTATAACAGGGAGATATGAAGATGTCAAATATTCTTTTCGTTGATGATGATATTGACTTTCTTGAAATTAATGCCAGATATTTTACAAAGGAAGGTCATAATGTAAAAATATCATCAACATCGGAGCATGTATTTCGATTATTAAAAAGTTTTCAACCGGATTGTATTGTTCTAGATGTCATGATGCCCGGGATGAATGGGTTTGAGGTATGCAAGCGAATTCGATCTTTTTCCAGGGTTCCGATTATCTTCCTAAGTGCTCGTACAGGCGAAAACGATAGAATAAAAGGCTTAATCCTTGGAGGAGATGATTATCTTGTTAAGCCCTATAGCTTTCGTGAATTATCAGCCAGAATAAGGGTACAGCTGCGGCATAATTCGCGAATAGATGCTAACCGAATCAGCTACCCTCCCTTGTCTCTTGATTTAAAACAACACAAGGCATTTTATAATAATGAGGATATTTTACTAAGTAACCGTGAATATGATTTACTGCTACTTCTTGTTACAAACGCGAATCAAGTTGTAACCTATGAAGCAATCAGCAATCACATCTGGGGGACCTATACAGAAAGTGACCGTAAAACAATCATGGTAATAGCCAGTCGTCTTCGTAAAAAACTGGACAGCTACCAGGAGCTGACTAATAACATTGAGTCTGTCTGGTCAAAGGGATATACCTTTAATATAAAGCAGGAGTCTTTATGATTAATAGTGAAGCTAATAAAATGTTATTTACAAAGCCGGAGCTCACAGTCGAGGATTTGACGGTTGCTCTTCATCAGGCAAATTTGAAGCTAAGAGAAGCAAATAGAAGATTGGTAGATAGCGAGAAGAAACGTACTGAGCTATTGGCTAACATTTCACATGATCTGAGATCTCCTATCACGACTTTAAGAGGATACGTGGAATATCTTCTTTCTTATAATCTACAGGATCATGAAGAGGTTTTATTTATATTAAATCAAATGTATAAGAAATTTCTATCTCTAGATTACTTGTTAAATGAGATGTTTATGATTACATCACTAGATGCTTTGGCAGAAATGATTATTCTAATCCCTTATCAGATTAAAAAATGTTTAGTAGATTTTTTTATTTCCTGTGAAAAGGACAAAAAGTATGCAAAACGTCGATTATCTCTAGAAATACCAGAGGATTTTACATACTATGTTTTACTTAACGTAGAGATGTTTGAACGTGTCTTAGACAACCTCTTTACAAATGCCTTAAAGTATTCGAAAGAAAATGATGAAATTCTTATGCAAGCAACACTTAGGGGGAGGGAGATAACAATTGCAATCACTGATACCGGAATTGGTATAGAAGAGGATATGTTGACTAGGATTTTTGAACATACCTTTATGATTTCAGACTCACGTACACCGGAGGATGCTAAGGGCTGCGGACTCGGTTTGTCCATTGCATCATCCATTATGGAAAAGCATAAGGGACGGATATGGTGCGAAAGCACCTTGGGCAAGGGAAGTACTTTTTATTTAAGCTTACCAATATATGAGGAGGAGGTAAAACCTCCGTTAAAAGCTATTTAAAATCTATCATTTTATTAGGAGGTTTGACATGACTGAAAAAAGCAGAGTTAACTTGATTAAAAAGCTAGAGGTAACCGACCTAGACGGAGAAAAGGTTATGATTGATTTTTCTTCAGGTAAATATTTTTTACTGAAAGGAGCAGCAAATGAAATATGGGATTATATCCAAACTCCCATTGTTGTTTCAGATATTTTACATAGGTTAATGAATGTGTATGATGTAGCTGAGGATACCTGCAGAGATAGTATTTTTTCATTTCTGACGCAACTAAAGAGTTATGAGTTTATTACCATTGAATAAAAAGAGCTTCTCGCTTACGAAATCCCTTGATTTTCAAGGGGTTTTTTGTTGCGCAGTAATAAAGGATATGACCTCTGACTCATTTTGATTCTTAAAATACCAGCCTTCAAAATAACTTCTCTTCGTTAAAGCTCCATAAAAATATGTCATTTCACTACTCCGTATATTGGAATTAATTATTAGGTAGAATTATTCTCTGATTTAATGTAGAATAGTTATATTCATTACTTTTATACATAAGAGGTATTATTATGCTAAGATTTTATTATATTATGTTTCCTGCTATAATATTCAATATTTACTATCTGCCATTGATGTGGTACATAGCAAAAAATCCAGATAAATACTCAGAGCAGACCCGTTACAAGGTAGGTCGTAGCCTGATAAGGATGATAAAAAGGCGAGGACGGATTACTACCATATCAAGCGGTCAGGAATTCCTACCGAAGGATGGTGGATATATCATGTACTCCAATCATCAGGGGAAATATGATATGCTGGGAATTGTATCTACTCATGATAGACCTTGTGCAATCGTCATAGATAAGAAAACCACCAAAGAAATTCTTCCAAGGCTTTATACAAAGCTTGTAAAAGGTCAGAAGCTTGATAAAAAAGACCCAAGACAACAGGTAAAGGCAATCTCTCGGGTAATAAAAGAAATCATAGAAGGCCGAAGATACCTTCTCTTTCCCGAAGGTGGTTATACAGATAATAAGAATACTCTTCTGGAATTCCATCCGGGTTCCTTTAAGATTCCTTTAAAGACAAAATGTCCGATTGTACCAGTTACTATATATGATTCCTATAAACCCTTTACTATCAATTCAGTCAAAAGGGTTACGACCCAGGTTCATTATCTAGAACCAATTTATTATGAGCAGTATGCTGGAATGTCAACTAGGGAAATATGTGATATGGTATACGAACGAATCAGCAATAAGCTTGCTGAGATTGAAAAAGGTAAGTTGTTTCCAGAAAATAAAATGGTTGTGTAATTTACATACATCGCTTTGCCAATAATAATATGAATGTAACGCACATTTTAAAACGTATACAAAATAAACACATATAGGTTCCCTGAACTAAAGAAGTTGGGGATATGGTTGTAAATAAATTATAACATATAAGAACATCCCCTTGCTTCAGTATGTATATAGGTATACCTCCTCCTTTAACAAAGGAACAAAATATGATATCGATTTTAGAAATCTATAGGTGTAACTAGCGATTACGTTTTTCTGCTATCTTTAAAGGCTTAGGTTTAGGTAATGTTTTCACATATAATTCTAGAAGGGCCTTGATGGTTTTATTAACAAAGCGTCTGGTTTCTTTATCAATGCCTCTAATATTTTTGATTGCCAAAGCTGCTTTCTTTTGCCAATCCTCTGTAAAATCACTGTAATTCACTAATCCCACGGATTCTATTACGCTATAAAGCGTTGTTACAAATAGCTCTCTTTTTTCTTCATCTATAGATGAAATCCACTGATTAATAACTCTATTAAAATGCTCTGCACCCTCTGTAATACCTTGGGCATATATAAAGCCATCTTTTTTGACAGACCAAGAAAAGGGATCATGTTGCATAAACCAAAACTGCTTACTTTCTACTACAAGATAATCCTCCTGATGCTGCAGAAGCATTCCGACTAAAGAGGACTGAGGTAAGGTTTTGTGTATTCTATCTTTTATTCTTTTATATTTTTCACTTGAAAATACTTCATCTTTAAAGCCTGGACCGTCATGAGTGTATACACCTACAATACGGTCTTGTATAGAACTATGGCACTCCATGGAAGAGTAAACGGCTATATTTCCTCCCTTAGAATGACCTCCCACCATAAGCCTATGGGAAAGCCGCTTGGCTACAGCATTTAAGTACGATACTCCCTCCTGCTGTGCAGGTATGGGAGAAATAAATGCCATATTAAAGTCCTCTTTCCAACCAACAAAGGTTGTATCCGTACCTCGATAGGCAACATAAGCAGTTTCATCATCCAGCAGGTAGGTGACAGCCGCAAATTGCTTCTGCTCCACTATACTAAGGCTATCAACGAAAAAACACATACGAATATTTCGAAACCTTGGGCTCATTCCTAGAGCGAGTAAAAGCTTTTGATTCTTTTTAGGATATCGAACATTATGTAGCATTTTCTTAAAATGCTCTGCCATCAGCAAATCTGCAATTCTCACGTGCGATTGTTCAGCATCAATCCCAGGTACGACATCATTAAAATTTATATAGGCAAATTGAGATAACACCAAGCTGTCTACCAGATTGAATTTAGTAGTATCAAAGTCATCCATTTGTGACTTAACATAATCTATTATATTCATGCTAAACCTCCTGAATAAAGTAAATTCTTTTCAAAGCTTTCAACGGAGGTTTTAACCTCCTCGTATAGACTATATATTTTCATTGCTTATAACGGAGGTCTTAACATCCTCTTAAAAATAAACTCATATGCTATTTACAACTTAGGTTTTATTCTCTTTAAAGGTAGATTAGTTAAAAAATATTCATATCATTACCTTACATTTTTATTTTGCAAAATTCAAGTACAAGTAGAAAATATGTTGGGTTCTTACATATATATGGTATAATCTGTATAAAGTAGTGTTCATATGGTATTCAAAACGGGAACACGTATAGGAGGCTGTATAATGTCTGGTATTTTTACACTAAAAGAAACCATTAACACCTTAGAGGCTATATTCGAAAGACATAAAGATGAAAGAATATATGTACTTGGGACTACGTGTTGTGGAAAGTCAACACTTATTTCACAGATACAAAATTGCATTGATATGGATTCAATTGCTTTCATAGATATAACAGCTGAAGAATCGGCAATCATTAACCGAACACCATGGACCAAAGAAGTTGGAGATATGGTAGATAAGATAGTATATAGGAATGTAAAAATCCAGCCTGGCTTTCCCGTATTCGGAACTGTTATCGTAGATTGCGAAGTTGTCGTATATCTAGACATTAGCGATGACCTACTTGCTAAACACTGCGAAAAGCGTGGTGCAAGTTTTAATGATGCTAAGCAAATGAAGGAAGCAATAGAGGATGATTGGAACAATCATAAAGCGCAAAATGATAAAATGTGTTATTACGTTATGATATTGGAATAGTATTTATAACAGATAAATGTGTTTAAGGGATTATCCTCATAGATAATTCCTTAATATATATTGCAATTCTTAGAATATAAAAACTTATCCTAAATACACATTATCATTATGCCATACTAAATAATCTGGATCTGGTAACTGCTCTGTTCTATCAGGCAATATAATAAGTCTACTCCCATGATGTGAATAGTACTCTTTTCCATTTCCAAAATCCTCTTTGATGCGTCGACTCACTTCAATATTATATTTCTTATCAATTGTCATATATCCTCGATCAAATAATGTATGTATGTCTCTCCTAAGAAGAATACCATTATTAATCTCATGAGGGCCATCAAGACTATATGGCTTAATATGTGCAGCCTCTAATACCGGTAAGGTTTTCTCACCAGTCACTGCACACCTTCTATGATAAGCCTCGGTAATTAGAACCTTGAATGATCCTTGGCCTAATCTTGGCTTTATTATTTGCTCATTCCCATATCTACTATAATCGGAATTTTCTTTAATAATATTATCACTATAATTTTGAGTATATATTTTATCTTGTACTTGATTAAATAATAACCTTCCGTAATATTCAGAGGTATCATATGTCTTACCTTGTACTATACTACTACTCCAATTATCCGGAACAGGAATCCAATCTTCTTCATCTAGATAAAAAGGCATGGACAATATGATACACCCTATCTGTGGATCTGGGTCGGAAATTCGATTTGTCTTTTTGTATTTATAGATTCGGCTGTTTAGTTCCAAATGATTATATGCACCATTAGCCATACCAAAAGCTTCCCAGGCCAATGAAGATGGTAATAGTATATATTTCAGGAATAATCCACCACCTACAATATAATTTCTTGGACTATGTAATTTGAATAAGAATAATTCCCCTTCATTTAATGCTTTAAAATTCGTTTTTCCTCCCGGCTTCCAGAAATTAATCTCATCACAGTTAGCTTGCCTTAATGTCATATACCAGTCATAATCAGTAATACCAACATACATTCTCATATTCTATCACCGGCTTTCAAAAACATTAATTTTATATAGCTTTCTATATTAGTTTTATGAGATATAAGGAAATTATATATTGCTTTATTTACATCTTTAATAGAATTAGTTAAACGAAATTCAACTCTATCAGAATCAAAATTAGCTATACAGTTAATAATAACTTATTTGTTATTCGTATACCTGCATTTGGGGTAATTACTACATCCTGTAAAGACTCCATATCTTCCACGCCTTTGCACAAGTCTTCCTCCACACTTTGGGCAAACTCCCTGCGCAATTTTAAGATTATTATCTCTAACTTTAGTTCTTATTTGATTCACATGCTCTTTTTTTGCATCTTTATTTGTAACATTCGCCAAACGAATTTTTGTGACTATACCATCTAATTCATGCTCAGTAAATTTAATATCTGAGTAACTCTTAATTGTCCTACCTAATTGACCTGTGTATACAACAGGCTTACTTGTCTTTACCTTTATATCACTGTTTATTGAAAAAACTACTATCGGTATAAATTTATCTTCTGGAATATCTAGAGTTGCTACTAATGCTTTTACATGCGCATAATTCTGCTTTAATGGATTTCTGAATCTATATTTCTTACCATACATATTCTTAGTCCATTGATCTGCATATTCATTTCCTGTAATCCAACCCTTATAGTTCTTTGTTTCAATAACAAATATCCCATATACAGAAACAACGATATGATCAATTTGAGTTGTCCCATATTCCGTTCTAAGCATAATGTTGTTTAATATTTTATATTGATCAATGGGAAGTCCCGAAAGCATGGTCGCAACTACTCTCTCTCCAAAATAACCCTTTATCTGAGGCAAAAAGATTACATACAAAATACTAATTATAAATAATATAATTAAAAATTCCATGCTTTCTTCCCCTTATTCATTCAACTTGCCACCCAAATATATTATTTAATACCACGCTCGTTAAATGTCACTTTTTATAAAAAATTGTATAATATAATTATATTTACTATTATAAGGGATTTCTCAAGTAAACACAATTGGAAATAGCCATTGCAATACCATATTTATAGCCTATCAAAAATCCCCACAACCTCTTCCACGAATTCACACCTATTCTGCTCATTGCTCAGGCGCATCCTCAAAACACCTTCTGTTATATAGCCCCTAGCAAGGGCTGTCATTAAATTGGCAGTCATTATATATGATTTTTTTCTTTTAGTATTGCAATTGCCGCATCTTCATCTAGTGGCTTACTAATCAGATATCCTTGGATTTTGTCGCATTTATATTTTTCCAAATACAATCTCTGCTCTTCATATTCTACTCCTTCAGCCACCACACAATGACCTAGCTTGTGTGCCATTGAAATAATAACGCCAGTGATAGCCTCCTCCTCCTTAAGTAAAAGGAGCTTGTCAATAAAGTATTTATCAATTTTAAGGCAGCTTATATTTAACTCCCTCTCTCTCGCTAAGGAGGAATACCCTGTCCCAAAATCATCGATAGCTATACGTATGCCGTAGCTCTTAAGCTCTCCTAAAATACGGTTTATTTCCTGGTAGTTATCAACAAATAAGGACTCTGTGATCTCAAGCCCAACATTTTCAGGATTCACATTCATATCTGCGATAATATCAAATAAGTCCCTGTTGAATTCTTCTCTTAGCAGTTGTATCGATGATACATTAATAGACATGTTAATCCCTCTATAGCCGCAATTTCTTAGCCTATTCAAAAAACCAAATGCTTTAATAATAATTTTTTGACCAATTGGAATTATAAGCTTCGTTTTTTCTGCTAATGGTATGAATTCCAAGGGTGATACAAAGCCTAGCTTGTCACTTTTTAGTCTAGCTAAGGCCTCAAATCCACATATCTGATTTGATTTCAGATCCAAAATTGGCTGATATTGCAGATATAGTCCTCCATCGCTTTCGTCCGATTCGACTAGCATAAGCTCCTTTATAATATCCTCTTCACGCATAATTTCTGCTTCCATATCCTTATCAAAAAAACAAAACCCTAAGCTATTATTAATATGATAAATCGCCTTTTCGGATGCGTTCAGAAGATTTTTTAATATTTGCCCTACATCATGCTTATTATCCGCATCTATTTCAACAATACCTATACCACTACCTAATCCCTCTGCCGCAAATATAGTTCCTAACGTCTTATCAATCTCTTCACAAAATACAATCAACTCATCTTTATCTCTATAATCTTTTATATAGAATACGAATCGATTTTCATATGTATTAAATAATTTGCGTTTGTCGGTACAGAGCAAGCT
Organism: Clostridiales bacterium; assembly: GCA_012522735.1. Classification (GTDB taxonomy): domain Bacteria; phylum Bacillota; class Clostridia; order Lachnospirales; family Lachnospiraceae; genus Mobilitalea. The sequence continues at coordinate 41,089 of JAAYJU010000092.1, forward strand.
AAGTGCTTTTGCGACTTTTTTAATCACTTCCTGGCTATAATGAAATCCATATGTCAAGCTCAATCTTTGGACAGCGCTTAAGTTAATACCTATAAGTGCTCTCTTATTCGTAGTTATCAATTCTGCATCATTAGCCAATAAGTTTTCTAAATATCTACGGTTATAAAGGCCTGTCCATTGGTCATGTTCATTGTTGTATCTAAGGTTGTTTTCAATCTCTTTCCTATCAGAAATATCAAGTATAATACCCTCAAGTGCTTCTACATCCCCTAGTTCGCTATAGATTCCTTGTCCCATCTCCAGAACCCATTTTCGCTCTCCATTAGCTGTTACAATCTCATATTCATATCTAAAAGGCAGTCTCTCACCAAGTATACGCTCCCATTCATTCCGAAGTGTTTCACGATACTTGGGTAAGATTATATCATTGTACGAAAGCCTTCTGTTATATAAAAGATCATCTGAGGTATATCCGGTCAATTGATAACAGCCTGCTGAAACAAATTGCATCGTCCAGTGGCAGTCATAATTACATTTATAGGCCATACCTGGGAGATTTGATAAAAGAACTGATTTACTTCTCTCACTCTCTAGTAGCTCCCTTTCTAATCTTTTACGTTCTGTGATATCCTGTACCAAACATATTTGGTTATTCATGTGTTCATCTGATAATGTCAGTGAAGCCACAACCATATCTACCCATACGATGGAGCCATCCGGTTTTATATACCTTTTCTCCATCGAATAGCTTTTAATTTCACCAGATTGAAGCTTATTAAAATTACTGATATCTTCCTCCACATCATCCGGGTGTGTGATCTTAATCCAACCTATCTTAATAAGTTCCTCCTTAGTTCTCCCTGTAATCTGTTGAAATATCTGATTTATGCTAACAAAGTTATTGTTGACATCATCGGCACTGCTGTATGTAATAGCTATACCTATCGGTGCCTGTTGAAAAATCGTATCATATGTTAAACCCTTTACAGTCATAGTCTTCCTCCAATATTAATTCATTACCCTTTCTAATATAGATACCAGATCTTGAGGATATTAGGATATCCACTTCCATCGAGGCGTTCATGGTGCTGTTCAACAAGATCCATATACTCCTTAGGAAGTTGATAACCTTCAAAAGCAACGGCCCCCAATTCCTAAATTATTAAGCTTTCGTCGTCATTAAAAAATAGATATCTCTATTCTATATTATTTAGTTTATTTTCGCAAACTACGAAACCATAATATGCACATATTTTTACAGGAAAATCAATACATTGCCTTGCTTATCTACAATGGGAAATAAGTGGTATTAGAATAAATGGGTGGGATCTTTCTCAGAAATAGTATTGAATAAATATATTAATTACTAAAAATAAGATACTTAAGAGAAAATTATTATGTTGAGATTTTATTATATTATGTTTCCAGCTATTATATTCAATATTTACTATCTACCATTGATGTGATACATATCCATATAACACACCTCTTAAATATTAGTATTTAATAACCATCAATCCATATACCAATATGAATTAAACTTATGTAGATAAGTCTTAGCTCCCTTTGGCATCTGAGTTATTGCATTAAATATATTATAGTAATCTCCCACACCGCCACTAATTGATATGGCCCCAAACACACCTAAAAAATCAAGAGAGGGAAATATCATTGCAATTGTATATGGTATAAATCCAAATATCACATTAGGCAACAAGGACATAAAAATGAAGCGTCCTTTACTCATTGATTCAGGTCCTGTAACAAACAACATCCCTTTTCTCCAATATGTATATAGATATACCTCTTCCTTAAAGCATATACCATGTAATAGCTCATGAGGGAATAATATCAGAAGGGTTATCATAGCTCCTGCCATAAGGCTAGTAGTTGAAACCTTGGCACGCAATAAGAATAAGCCTAGAAAAATCGCTGCAATTACAAGAGCTAATAGATTAAAAAATATAGCCATTTTCTTAGGGTCATTAAATTCCTTAAATTTCACCGCTCCTGGCTTGTGTTCCTTGCATGGAAGTGATTCCATATCCCCGTTAAATTTTCCATTATAGATTAGTTTCATATATGCCTCCTTATAGTTCATATCAATACCTTACATTTTTATACCAGAAATTTCAAGTGCAAACAGAAAAATATGTTTGCTTCTTCCATATATATGGTATAATTCATATTGTAATATCGCAAATCATGGACATAAAGGGGGACTTTATATGCGAATAAAGTGTGTATTTATAAAGATAGGTATGGCTCTTCTATTTCTTTTATTATTTATACTAGTTGGTATAGATGTAAAAGCTTTGCAAGCAAGCCAAAGCTCTGATACCCAGACGACTTCTAATTCTAATAAAATGATTACCATTATTAGCCATCCATCAAAAGTGTATGATAATCCAAATGTTCAGAGGTTGATTATACCCAAAGAGATTGATTTTGTCTTGGATGAGATGTATTACGAGATAGATCCCTGGCTTGTAAAGAACTTTTCTTCGGTTACTCCGAACTGTCCGAATCTGGAATATGTCCAGGTAGAAGAAGGAAATGAGACATTCACCAGCAAGGATGGTGTGCTATATAGTAAAGACATGACCATACTATATTACTGTCCTCCCGGAAAAAAAGGGGAGCTGATAGTCCCTGAAGGGGTCACTAAAATCGAGCTTATGGCTTTTCAGGAATGTGCAAAGCTTACTGCTATACATCTTCCTTCCACATTAACATATGTTAGTGGAGCTGCATTCGGCGGTAATACCAGTCTGAAAATACTAACTATAGCCGAAGAATGCCCCTCCTACAAAACTGAATCCAATGTTCTATTCACTAAGAACGGCGAATTGCTAGTCACTTATGCCGGAGGAAAAACAAACCGTAATTATACTGTTCCAAAGGATGTTAAGATGATTGGAAATACAGCCTTCAAGGGATCTACTCATCTTACAAAGCTATCTACACAGGAGAATTTTACAACGGTTGGAATAGAAGCCTTTAGAGATTGTACTAATCTTAGGGAGGTTAACTTTGTAGAAGGCCTCAGCGAAATCTACGCGGGAGCTTTCTTGAATTGCACGAAGTTATATAAAGTTACTTTACCAAATGGAACAAGATTAATTGCTCAGGATGCATTTACAGGCTGCAATAAGCTTTTAGATATATCATTGCCTGAGAGCTTATTGCAAGTAGAAAATGATATTTATAATGTTCCTAACAGATGTATCCGAATATATAACCCATATCTCGATACTTATAGCTTTGATATGGCTAAGGGTGTAACTGTATACACCTATAGGGGATCACATGTTTTTTATTCCCTCATGGATAAGGGTATACCGATATATTATCTTGATGAACCCTATGGAACGGTATCTGAAACCACTAAAGCTCCTAAAGGTGCTATCAAGGGCAAGGGGAAGGCTGATACCTCCTGGTATAATGAAGCAGATAGTGTATATAATATAAGTAATCCCGATCAGTTAGCAGGACTTTCCACACTAGTTAATAATGGTGTTAACTTTTTGGATAAAGAGATCGTCTTAACCAAGGATCTTGATTTGAGTTCTTATCCCAATTGGCAGCCAATTGGAACTTGGTCTCAATATGGTAGTCGGAATAATAGAACTAAAGCATTTATGGGTAGCTTTGATGGTAATAATCATGTAATCTATAATCTTCGTATTAGCAGAATACATGAGGATTATCAGGGTTTATTTGGGATAAACAAAGGTAATATTAAGGATTTATTCATTAGAAATGCAGATATTCTGGCCAAATCCTACGTCGGTATATTATCTGGTTATAGTGATAATGGAAGTATCAGTAACTGTCATATAAGTGGTGTTGTAAAAGGTTATGAAAAGGTTGGTGGTCTGATAGGTCAGTGCTCTATAAGTATTAGTCAGTGTACTGTTGATGTGAATGTATATGGAATTAGCAATGTCGGAGGCATCTCGGGCTATGGTAGTCCGAATCTAGTTGATTGTACAAATTCAGGAAGAATAATAGGATATGACGGTGTCGGTGGCTATAATGGCTATACTACAGGTGGATCTATTAGCAACTGCGTCAATCAGATGACAGTATCCGGAGATATTAATGTAGGTGGTCTGTCAGGTAAATTAAGGGGTGAAGGCCTAGTATCAAATTGCAGGAACAAAGGAACAGTATCCGGAAGAGAAAAGGTAGGCGGCATCGCTGGTGCATATACATTTGATGGCGAAATAATGAATTGCAATAATGAGGGTAATGTATTCGGAACTTATTATGTAGGAGGAATAGCAGGTTACCTTTCAATTGGCAGAATGGAAAATTGCAATAATTATGGTGAAGTCAAAGGTAGATATGGTGTGGGAGGCGTGCTCGGAATGCTGGGGCATAGAGATCCGATAATAGATCGAGTATTCAATTGCACCAATTCAGGGATGATTGACGGCCTGGTATATACTGATCAAATAATCGGAAAAGACATGAGTATTTTCGGTACATTCTGGTTACCAGATATTTATTAAGAAAATGGCGTTATCTCGAATAAAGGTAACGCCATTATATAAGTTCGCTCAGCATGGGCGAACTTACGAAGAGGGTGTCCCATGGACACCCTCTTTTCTATACTATTATTCAGGCTCTCAATTGCTCTGATATTCTTTTACAAATCTATCGAACACATCCTCTGAAGTCGCTGCTTTGATGCAATCTGCAAATTGCTTATCCAATATACTGCTCTGCGCTACATTGGTAGGGATATTCTTTTTGTATACATTTTCAAGAATTCGGTATACAGTATCATCTCCATAAGTTTCGTTTAGATATTTAGTAAAATAATACCCGATTATATATGATTCATCACCGCTAACTGTAAGGTAATAATCCTCAAAATTTTGCTTGTTTCTTTCAATCAAAGGAACTACATTTCTTCTAAATGCATAAATGTCATCAGTGTTTATGTTCATTGATTTCATCACTTTTTCTGATAATGTTAAGGAATTACCTTCCGTCCATGCCTGTATAGAAAAACCGTAATGATATAGCTGACCCTCATAAAAATGTGTTAATTCATGAAAATGAACATAATAATCATATGGACCATCTAAATCAGTATACTCAGGTTCAACTGTTACCCCTCTGTTACCTCCTGTAGGAACTCCGTCCTGAACTTTTATAATCACTTTAGAGTCAAATATATTTTTATTAAAATATTTATATAAGCCCGCATTTTTTAATCCGTCCATAATTCTATTTAATTCGGATTCATAATTATAGGATTGGGAGTTGCTATAGCTATCATAAACCAAAAGCTTAGGATTATCGATGGTTTTTTCCCATATTTTAAATTGAATTCCAAACCCTTCTCCGGTAATAAACGTCTCTGGTGAGGTAAAAAATATCACAGACAGAAGCTGGTAGGCACTGTTGAAATCATTCGGCTCCATATTATTACCTAAAATCTTATAATCATGAGTATAAGCTACCTGGGTTATCCAATTATAAAAGTTAAATACTGTATACGGAGGAAGTACAAAATATTTCCTTGAACACCCATCAGCTGATAACCAATCTATATCTTTAGGATCATGGGTTATAGTATCTGTAATTACGATGGGCTTTTCAGGGGTAAATCCGATATGAAGATTCTTTATTTTACCGGATATTATTAGAGTCTGGGCACCAGGAAAATCAACCATGAAATTTCTCTCCCTGATATTAGATTTTCCTACCACTTCCCCCTTATTGTTAACTCCCTCTATAGTAATATTCTCATCGCAGGAACCATATCCATATACTCCATCTGAAGGGAGCTTATTCTTGCGGTAGGTCTCCAATACATTTGATAGATCTAGCTTAAGTTTATCAGCCCCACTCACAATGGATACTGAGGCTTTTATTACCTGTGGCTTATAGCTCTCATAATTATGTTGATAGGAAGAGGCCTTGACCTTTATTCCGAACATTATGTCCGAATTAGGTAATGTGGGAGTTTTCTGCTTTGCACTATATACTATAACTCCCTTATATCCATTACTATAATAACCCTGTACTTTTTCTGTATTAAAATAGCTACAGCCATAAAATGTACTGAGTGTACTATAATGAATCATATTTGTAGAGGCTATAAAGCTTTGTTTATAATTAGCAGTCTTTTTTTTATTTGATGTAGTGGTACTATAGTAATATGTTTTCGAATTTCTCGTAAATGCTAATTGCTTATTTCCTAAGGATATCTTACAACCCTTTTTTGTTCCATTACCGTTCTGGTATTTCAGTCCCAATGCTTTAGCTGTTGGTTTTGCTTTTACTAATAGCTCATTATCAGAAGTTTCATATACCAAGTTATCAAAGGTATTATAAGTACCATCTTTATCTTCAAATATAAGAAGATATCCCTTATCTGAATTAGCAGCTTTGGTACGATTTGGAAACCAGGCCAAGGCTATCAGAATAAATATTGCAATTATCTTAATGACATTCCTGTATTTCATAATACACCCCCATTAAATATATATAACAACCATATACTACCATATTCTATTATACTCCAATATTTCACAGATACAAGAATGTTTTGCTAATGCTTCCAAACTAAATAGTTTTTTGTCATATTGTTTTATTATTTCATTATTTTATCTCGTATGGTATTATATTGTAATACAAGGCTATAAATGTAAATGATAAGGAGCTAGCACATGATAACAAATATAAATGAACTGCTGGATTTATATAATAGATCATTTCCGAATTTACAGACTGATGAAAAGAATTTTATAGAGCATCTAATGCTTAACGATGGTTCTATTGTCTTCGAACATAGAGAATATGATATACTTGCTGGCTATAGTGTAATAAATGATGATGGAATTCTGCTCTTATGTGTCGATGAAAGCTACCGCAACAAAGGAATCGGAACAGAACTATTAAGAATATCTGAAAATCATATTAAGAAGAGCTTTGATAAGATTAGTCTGGGCCTTTCTAGGAATACTTATCTCCTATGCGGTGTACCTATGAGTGATAATTATGATTATCACACTTTCTTTATGCGTCGTGGATACCTTGAAAAATGGGTTTGCTTTGATATGGTTATAGATTTAAGCAAATACAATCGTATACCTGAGCTTGATAATAAGGACGATAATATTATTATCAGACCCCACAGAAATGATAGGGTCGATATAGAAAAAATAGTTATATTCGGGGATACAGTAGATAAGTGGGGCCAGTATTATAAAGAAGCCTCCGATGTAATAGTCGCAGAGTTTAAGGGTGAAATAGTAGGAGCAATTATAATGGATCCTGACAATTGCATGTTTCCATTATCACTTAAAGGTGCTGGTACTATAGCTTGTCTTGGCGTTCTTAAGGAGTATAGAGAGCATGGTATCGGAATGAAGCTATGTCAGGAAGCATTTTCTAGGTTGAAGGATGCTGGATGTAAGACTTGCCATATAGGATATACCTGGCTTGATTGGTGGTATGGTAAGCTAGGAGCAGTAAAATATATAAATTATTGGATAGCAGAAAAGACTATTATTGATTAATGGAGGTATACGAAATGATTCGACTAGCCCAGGAAAGCGACTTAGAGCAAGCGGCACTTATTTATGATGAGATATTGGATCTTGAAGAGCAGACCATAAGCTATACCAACTGGCAGAAAGGCAAATATCCTACCATAAATGATGCTAGAAAGGCATATTCACAAGGAACATTTTATGTCGGTGATGATGATGGATTTATATGGGGTAGCATGATACTTAATGATGTACAGCTTTCGGAATATAGTAATATTCCTTGGTCCATAGAGGCTGAAAGGGTATTGGTTATTCATACTCTTTGCATTTCACCGCGTTTTACGGGAAAGGGTAAGGCAAAGGAAATGGTTCTCTTTGCTGAAAAGCTTGCGGCGGATAATGGTTATGATGCTATCCGGCTTGATACCTATGAGGGTAATCTTCCTGCAAATACCATGTATCCCAAGCTAGGATATAAATTTGCAGGCTGTACTGAATTCTTCTTCCAAGGATATATTTATGAGATTCTAAATTGCTACGAAAAGAAAATCCAATAATTTTTATCTATTAGAGCATAACAGTACTTTTTACTTAATCCAGATTGTGCCTGAGCCTTAGCGAAAGGAATGTGAGTTATTATGAAAAAAACCCTTATAACATTTATTTGTATTCTAGGAATGTATGCTTTGGTGGCATGTAATAAAAATCCAGAACCGAAATATGATACAGACAGCTTTAAATTACCTACAGAGTACACATACAGTAGCTTTTATGAGATTAATGAAAGCTTTATTGGATTGACAAAATGTGAAACTATCACAGAAGGGGACTCAGAGTAGATAATCTTTCCTTCAAAAAAGGACCTTTATTTTATACCATTTTGTTTGTTGGATTAATTTAGAATAATAGAGGGACATACAGGTATATCCATGTTGTTGTGATTATACCTGTATGTCCCTAGTACAGTTTTGCATCAACCTCTTACTATGATATGTTTCAATTCTAGTTGATTCGCTTCATTCTCTTTACTAATGAGACGAATTCATCCTTGTATTCATCCTCCGAAATGTCCAGTTCCTCCACAATATCTATAATCATATCGTAGGAAGAATCCCCCTTCCACTTGCTTTCACGAAGAAGCATTCCGAATGCAGCGACTGAGCTTGCAAATGCCAGATTCTCAGGCATGGTAGATGTATAATCACTCTCATCAACAGGGAATGATAGAAGCTGACTCTTATCTTCCTTAGGTTCCTTATATCTGATATTAACAGTAAGCCATTCATTACTATTTACTAGCTCCTTATCGGATTGATATTTTAAATCAGATTCAGCTATCTCCTGCTCGGATGAAGTCTCAATAATTTCATATAAAGCTGTTACCCTGTGACCTGCTCCAATTTCACCGGCATCCTTAGTATCATCGTTAAAATCCTCGGTATTTAGTAATCTGTTCTCATATCCGATAAGACGATACCCCTTAATATATGCGGGATTAAATTCCACCTGAAGCTTTACATCCTTAGCCACCGTAAATAGAGTTCCTCCCATTTCCTCTACGAGAACCTTCTTAGCCTCAAGTATCGAATCAATGTATGCATAATTACCATTGCCGTTATCGGCTAAGGTCTCCATCTTATTATCCTTAATATTACCTGTACCAAAACCAAGCACAGATAAGAATACACCCTTCTTTCTCTCTTTTTCAACTAGTCTCTTAAGCTCTCCTTCACTGGTTATACCGACATTCAAATCTCCGTCTGTAGCTAGTATTATTCGATTGTTTCCATCCTCAATGAAATACTCCTCCGCTAATTCATAAACTCTCTGGATTCCTGCTGCCCCGGCTGTCGATCCACCGGCAGATAAGTCCTCAATGGCAGAGACTATCTTCATAGTCTCATCGCCTCTGACACCTTCAAGAACCACTCTCTCACTTCCTGCATATGTTACTATGGATATCCTGTCATTCTCATTCAGATTCTCGGTAAGCATTATAAATGCCTTCTGCATAAGAGGTAGCTTATCATCGGAGTACATCGATCCTGATACGTCAAGCAAAAATACTAAATTGGAGCTTGGACGGTCTGCTAGATCGATATCCTTTGCCTGTAGTCCGATAAGCATAAGCTTTGCATCCTTATTCCATGGACATTCAGAAATCTCGGTATTTACTGAGAAAGGAACATCTCCACTTGGGCTCTCATAGTCATACCTAAAATAATTAATCATTTCCTCGATTCTTACTGCATCAGGAACAACCTTACCACCACTATTAATCATTCTTCTGATGTTACTGTAGGACGCTGTATCCACATCAATCGAAAATGTTGACATTGGATGATTTTTTACAGCCTTAAAATTATTCTCTGTTATCCCGCTATATTCCTCGGTATTAAATTCTTCATCGACGAATAAGCCATCCATTGTTTCATACTCAACCTCATACCCTGCAATACTATAGCTTGTGTTCAAATCAATAGTGGAATCCATATCCGATTTTGTCTTGTAGCCATCGCTGTAAGTATAACTAGATTTGCCCGTGTCCTGGGTAAAGTTCTCGCTTTTTGCACAACCTGCAGCAATTAAAACCATTACCACTACCATAAATACTGACAATAACCTCATAAATGTTTTCCTCATAAAAAACCCCTCCTCTATAACAATTTTTTCTTGTTAATAATTAGAAGAGAGGAAGAGGAAAAAGGTTCCATATGCAAAATAAATAAAAGTTTGTGCTAATAAAAATACATACGCTAACTTCCTTTAAAAAATAAAATGTGATATAATTATTGAACACAAACAACAAACATACATAACGGAGACTAAAAATGAAAAGAACCTGGACAGAAGATTTTAAATATGGATTAAAGCGTGGACTGCCAATTGCCATGGGCTATGTTCCCGTGTCATTTACCTTTGGGCTTATGGCTGTCTCGGGAGGAATACCGGCCTGGATGGCTATATTTATTTCTCTATCTAATCTGACCTCCGCTGGTCAGTTTGCGGGGACAAATCTGATTATTATGGGGGCTAGCTATCTTGAGATTACCTTAACCACATTTATTATTAATATTCGCTATATGCTTATGTCTTTATCCTTAACGCAAAGGCTAGATAAAAGCATGAGTCTGCCTAAGCGCTTACTGGTTGGGTATGGTGTAACTGATGAGATTTTTTCGATTGCATCTATGGAGCAAGGAACACTTACCTTTCCATATCTTCTAGGTCTGATAATCGGTCCTGTACTTGGCTGGACCACGGGAACCGCCCTAGGGGCTATCATCAGCGCGGCTCTTTCAGAAAGTTTAAGTAGCGCCATGGGAATAGCTCTTTACGGGATGTTTATAGCTATTGTACTTCCAGTTGCAAAGAAATCAAAGCAGGTAACTATTATTGTAGCCATATCTGTAGCGATAGTATGTATCCTACGGTATATGCCCTTGTTTCAGATGATTTCATCAGGCTTTCGCGTTATTATTGCGACAATCATCGGCGCTGGAATCGGCGCTATCCTATTTCCCATTGAGGATGATAAGGTAGAGGATGAAGATAATTTAGGCGAACAGTATGTACCTTCTCGCTCTAGCTGTGAACATGGGGGAAGGGGGTCTATAGAATGAATCTAACATATGCTTTTATAGCTGTTATCCTTATGGCTTTAGTAACCTATTTCCCAAGAGTTCTGCCAATCGTGGTTTTTAGAAAAGAGATAAAATCAAAATATATAAAATCCTTCCTTAGATATGTACCCTATGCGGTACTTGGAGCACTAACATTTCCTGATATTTTCTATTCTACCAAAAATATTACCACCGCCATATGTGGGACTGTCGTTGCGTTATTTCTTGCATATAAAGAAAAAAGCCTGGTTGTGGTGGCTATCGGGGCAATACTTGCGGTTTATATAAGTGGGTTGTTTTTATAGTTGTATCTATTGGGTAAAATATGGTATACTTAGCCATAAGTAGATTATATAAAATAATTTCCAAGGAGGCTTATATGAGAATAGGTATAAATCTTGCATAGCATTGGCTATTGCAGTTTAGTCAAATAAATTTGTTATAGCCATTGCTAATCCTAAGCAAATATATTATTAGGAGGGCAAAATGGGCTATTTTAGAGCAGAAGAAATTCTGCCATCGAATATTATTAAGTTAATTCAGAATTACATTGATGGGGAGAATATCTATATTCCGAGAAAAGAAAGTAATAAGAAGGAATGGGGTTCCCAGACATTGATTAGGCAAGAATTATCGGATAGAAATTCCTCGATTTATTGTGATTATCAGAAGGGTTATAAGGTATCCGAATTAGCAACAAAGTATTTCTTGTCAGAAAAAAGCATACATCGTATTGTACGTGAATGTAAAAATAATAACTAATTCATTGAGTCGGTTCTTAAAACCGGCTCAATCTTTTTTATAAAAATACTTAAGATAGTTTTATAGATATATAAATGCTAGAATCTTATATGAAGAAAAACAAAGAAAGGATTTTATATATGACTACTCCCGTATGTTTTGCATAGCGAAGGCTATTGCAAATATAACAAATTAATATGTAATAGCCTTTGCAAATCCTAAGTCCAATATAAGGAGATGCAAAATGAGCTATTTAAAAAATAATAAATATATTTCATCCTCAAATGAATCATTTAGAGTAATTCGTAAATGCTCTGTCTGTGGAAAAAAGGCTATATTTATTAATAGTAATAAATTTCGGGTTAATGCTAATGGTAGTCGAATTGATGTGTGGTTAATATATCAATGTAAGAAATGTAAGCATACTTACAATCTGACTATATACGAAAGGGTAAGAAAGGATGCTCTATCCTTAGAGCTATATACGGGCTTTATTGAAAATGATGATGAACTAGCTAGGGTATATGGTAGAGATAAATCCCTATTTGTGAAAAACAAGGCTGAGATAGACCTTAGAAGTGGCCCAAGATATTAAATGATATTTATAGACTGTTTCAAAAAATATATAGGAGGTTGCTTGTATTTCATATAAGCAACCTCCATACATTTTTATATTCCGCTTCATTTGCGCTTAGTAACTTAACCTAATTATAATTATATGATATGTCCGCCTGGTTCTGAAATGTTCTTTAGAGCTTCTTCAGCACTATTTTTCGCAGAGGACTCAAGAGATATGTCACCCAGAGAAACTATACCAACTAAGCTATTATTCTCGACTATAGGAAGTCTCCTAATCCTACGATCACTCATTATACTAGCTGCATCCTGAACATCCATATCAGGATTTCCTACAACCAGATTCGTAGACATAACATCGCATACTCTTTGGTTGTCTACCTGTCCCGGTGCTACAGACCTTACGGCAATATCACGATCAGTTATAATGCCAATTATTTTATCATCGGTACATACAGGGATTGATCCAACATCATATTGCTTCATAAGCCTGGCCGCTCTCTCAATTGTATCGTCAGACCGAAGTGTGGCAATATCCTTTGTCATAATATCTCTAATTTTCATAATATTCCTCCAATCTATCATTTAGCTGCGAATTTGTGCTTCATCACTATTTAGCACTTTCATTGATAGATTTCCCTTGGAGGATTAATTTTATTATAATATGTTGGCAAATTTCTTTCCTCTCCGGTTATTATCTTATAACCTATAACATGAATTTCTCTATGACATGAGCCACCCCATCATCTTCATTTGATAGGGTAATATAGTCTGCTATCGCCTTAACATCATCTGTGGCATTGCCCATGGCAATACCTAATCCTGCATATTCTATCATGGCGATATCATTTCCTGCATCACCTATACATATTACTTCATCAGGTTCTATTCCTAGCTGTCTTGCAATAAGCGAGACTCCAACCCCTTTATCAACTCCCTTATTCAAGAACTCTAAGAAAATAGGCGCGCTTCTTAGTATACTGTATTTTTCTTCCACCCACTCCGGAATTAGAGGAATGATAGCATCTAATCTCTTGGGATCATCTATGAACATAACCTTAATAATATTCGTAGAACTATCTATGTCTTCTATAGGCTCTACGATAATTGGAATTTTATTAATAGTGGACTCTATAAGGGTATATGGATTACTCCTAGGTGTCAGCACACTGCTTTCGGTCAAAGCATGTATATAAACCCCCAACTCTTTACTTACTGTATATAATTCTTTATAGGAATCTAATGATAGGGGACTCAGTTTAAGGACCTTGCCAGCCTTTGTATTTTGAACGAGTGCTCCGTTATATGTAACCACAAAATCATTTTCACCCAATAAATTCAATTCCTCAATATAAGGTATTATCCCATGAAAGGGTCTTCCTGTAGCCAGAACCACACTTATTCCTTTTTCCTTCAGTTTACGAATATCTTCCCTACATCTATTGGATATTTCCTTCTTTTCATTTAGAAGTGTTCCATCCATATCAATGGCAATCAATTTATACATTATCTGTCTCCTTACGCTGTGAATAATCTTGCTTCATGTCATTTGTTCTCTTCTTGAACAAAGACATTCCTATTCTATATTAAGTAGTCCTTTTATGCAAATTAATATAATAGATTGACATCTTTACTAATATTTCGCTTTTTATCTCTCTTGTTATCCTGTATAATAATATAAAATCATACTATGAATAAATTCTTAATGATTTAGGGAAAGCATGGTATAAGTCAGAGGGCGGGTTCACCCTGGGGAGGAAAGTATATGAAGGTTGCAGTATTGCACGGGCAAAAGCATAAAGGAAGTACATATCACATAACCAAATTATTAGTAGATAAGCTGGACTGTGCCAAAGAGGATGTCAAGGAATTTTGTGCAAATGACATCTCGGATTGTATTGGTTGCTTTCAGTGCATTATTAAGGGAGAAGAAAACTGTCCACATCGTAGTCAGACAGAAGAAATTATAAAAGCAATAGAGGAGGCTGATATTATTATATTTGATTCTCCGAATTACGTTATGAATATGTCGGGACAATTAAAAACCTTTTTTGATCATATGGCATATCGGTGGATATCCCACAGACCACACCCTTCAATGAGGCGAAAAATCGGAGTTGCCATCTCAACTACCGCAGGAGCGGGTGCCGGTAGGGTAACTAAGCTTATTTCATCTCAGATGTTTTGGTGGTCGGTAGGAAAAACATATAAGATACCTATGGCTGTAGCTGCTATGAACTGGGGAACAGTAAAAGATAAAATTAAGATCAAGGCCGAGAAGAAAACCACAAAAGTCGCCAATGCTATTAATAAAAAATATAGATATGTAAAGCCTGGTATTAAAGCCAGATTTATGTTTAATCTTATGAAGAATATGCAAAAGAGTAATGATTATAATCCGGTCGACTCAAATTATTGGAAGGAGCAGGGTTGGATTTAAATTATTTAGCTATATTATTGATTTCTGATTGACTTCTTTACCTTTCAGTGCTAATATACTGATAAATTCGAAAGGATATATTTATCATGCATAGTCTATGTTTTAATAAGCTAAATAGGGACAACGATTTCTAGCGCATGTATCTATGAGTTAACAATCATAGGTGCAGGCGCTCTAAGTCTTGTGCCTATGTGGAAATATTTTTAAGAGCCACATTGGTATATAAATATTACTGATGAGGCTCTTATTTTATTATTCTTTATGAGCTATTATATGCTCTACAATGAAGGGAAGTGGTGGGATGAGACATTTTGACGATGTCTTTATGGATATAAACATAATGAAGTTTTACTTATATGAAATGAAACCAATTATTCATGACTAAGAATTTCTAATTATATTATTATGCTATATGTCATAAAATATGGAGGTTATATATGAAATTAATAGACGGGAATTTAGAAACTACAAATATAGAAGTAGAGAATACAATAAATCATATAGGCAAAAGAGTAAGTCTACACGGAAGTATTTATAAGATTAGAAGGATGAGCGGCTTTGCCTTTGTTCTGCTTAGGACCAAAAGAGAAATTATTCAATGCATATATAGTGAAGAATTCTCTAATTTCAACCTAGAGACACTTAAAGAAGAAAGCTGTATAAAGCTAACCGCTGATGTAATTAAAGAGGAACGTTCCAAATTAGGATGGGAGCTTCGAATGGTAGAAATAGATATACTATCAGAGCCCCTAGCCGAGAGTCCTATTGTTATTAATAATAAGCTTGTTGATACTTCTCTTGAAAATCTGTTGGATTATAGACCGATAACTCTACGAAATGAAAAGGAAAGAGCCATATTTAGGCTTCAGGCTGGTGTATGCAAGGGCTTTCGGAAGTTTTTATCAGAGCAAGGCTTTACAGAAATACACTCTCCTAAAATAGTATCTGCCGGTGCAGAGGGAGGGGCCAACATCTTTCATCTGAACTATTTTGGAAAGGATGCATATCTGGCCCAGAGCCCACAGTTTTACAAGCAGATGATGGTTGGAGTATATGAAAGGGTCTATGAGATCGCCCCTGTATTTCGTGCAGAACAGCATGATACCTCAAGGCATCTTAATGAATATATAAGCGTTGACTTTGAAATGGGATATATCGAAAGCTTCGAAGACATTATGAACATGGAAGTTGGAATGCTAAGCTATGCTCTGGAAGAACTAAAAGAAAATTATGTCCATGAACTGGAGCTACTAAAGGTAGCCCTTCCGAATGTATCAACTATTCCATCAATAAAATTTATGGTAGCCAAAGAATTAATCTCAAAAAAGTATAACAGAGCTATTAAGGATTTCGAAGATTTCGAACCCGAAGAAGAAAAGCTACTCTCAGAAGCTATCAAGAAGGAAACCGGTTCAGAATTCGTATTTGTGACCCATTATCCGACTGCAAAGAGACCATTTTATGCTATGGAAGACCCTAGTAATCCAACTGAAACCCTAAGCTTTGACCTGCTATTTCGCGGTCTTGAGATAACAACCGGTGGACAAAGGATTCATAACTACAAGGAACAGATATCGAAGATGAAAAGCCTGAATATGAAGGTAGAGCTATTTGAAAGTTACCTCATGATGCATAAGTATGGAATGCCACCCCACGGTGGTCTAGGCCTTGGCTTAGAACGTTTCACTAGCAAGCTACTTAATCAGGATAACGTAAGATTATCAACCCTATTTCCTAGAGACATCAATCGAGTGACACCTTAAAAATTTAGTAACATATCTGTAATGGTGTCAGGCACCATTACGAATTTATTAAATGTTGTTAACATCCTTGTAATGGTGCCTGACACCATTAAATCTTTTTTCCTCTTCCTCTAAATCAAAGCCTAGAGTTCCTCCGGGATTCATGTTATATCCTGGGTCAAAGTATTCTTTGATCGCTCTAAAGACACCGTATTCCTTTCGACCAATCTGGCCTTCTAGCCATGGTGCGAACATTTTCCCTATACCGTGATGATGGCTCATGGTTGCGCCTGATTTTTGTATCGCATCAAGGATGCTACTGTGATATTCTTTAAAACTTTCCGCATCACTCATCTTAGTTATGAATATGAAATAGAGGTTCGCCCCCTGAGGATAGCAATGGGACATATGTGTAGTAACTATGGTATTGGGAAGCTTATGACAGACCTCTCTCACATCCCTATGTACCTGTGCCATATTGGACCAGTTTACTGTACATTCTAGGGTGTCGGTTATGATACCGAAATCCATTAATGCGTCTCTAAGATAGGGATCGGTAAATCGTCCCTTCTCCCAGCTCCTTGTTACATATGATGTTAGGCTCATTCCCCCATGTTGCCTGGCTATCTTTTTAATATTCTTGGCTACATTTTTGGAGAAGCCCTTTTCTCCGTCGGTAAATCCAAGGAAAAGACAGCGTTCCATATCCTTATACCCACGCAAATCAAACAAGTGATGAAGCGGAGTATCATCTACATTGTAGAGGCGAAGCATCAAATTCGTTTCCTCAGGATCGGATAGACGAAAGACTGATGAACATCCTGCCTCACACTGCATCATCTCTCTAGCCGCTTCCATTGAGCTTTCCCAATCCTTGAATATAAAGGAGAAGCGTTTTCTATTCTGTGGCATATATCGAAATACCTTTAGTGTTACTTCTGTCAGCACTCCAAATGTACCCTCGCTGCCCATCATAATCTGATTTAGATCAGGGCCTGTAGCTTCTCTAGGATAATGACTTGTCTCTATAGTCCCGATTGGAGTTGCATATCTTTGCCCCATAACAAGGTCTGATATACAGCCATAATAGGTGCTGTTTTGCCCAGCCCCTCTTGTAACTACCCATCCACCGACACTACTGTATTCAAATGATTGTGGAAAATGCCCACAGGTATATTGTCTCTTGGCACCGAACAATGTTGGAGCCTGATTAAGCGCATCCTCCAGCTGAGGACCGGACATACCAGCCTGAACCGTAATTGTCTGATCTATCTCGCTAAAGCTTACTACCTTATTAAATCTTAATCTCATATCTAGTGAGATTCCATCCTTTGTGGGTTCAACACCTCTTGTTACGGTACTGCCACCGCCATACACATATAAAGGAATCTTATGCTTGCTACTGTAATCCACTATTTCCTCAACCTGCTCTCTTGTATCGGGATAAACCACAACATCCGGAACACAATCTACCCGCTTATCACGAAGCCGCAGAGCATCATATCCGGTCTTTCCGTAGGCTACGGCAAGGCGGGGATAATCCTCAGTCGTTACATAGTCACTTCCAACAATCCCTTTTAGAGCCTCTATATGTTCACTATCCAGCCCGCAGGGGATATCTAGCTTTACAGAATCCATTCCGATATCACCTGTGTAACTTTCGAAATCCTTATTTGTCATATCAAACTTTTCTTTCATCATCTTAAACAAAGATTCCTTAGGATACTTCACGTAATGCGGGTCTCCCCAGCGAAATATTGACCTATAGCTATCCTTGGGAGCAGCTTCCTTAACCCATTTTGGTTCAAATCCTTTATAAGGTTTACTCATTTTTCTTCTCTCCTTGTTTGATGTTTTATTTTAATATAGAGTTGTAATAATCTTGGATTATTGCTTTATTAAGGCTGTGTCCATACCTTATTCTTTAAGCATATTACTTGATATGATACTGCTCGTAGCTATGATGTCAGCGTTTAGCCCCAATACATTTTCAATTATTACGTCTCCGATTGTTACCGCTTCTCTTATCACTACCTTGTTAATCTCCTTCATTACATCAAAGATTTTACCTTTTGGAATCTCATTAGATACTCTGACAGGAAGTACGGGTATACCCGGAAAGATGGTTTTCACTATTGAACTAATGGTGCGTGTTGGATTTCTAAGCTCATTTATGGCAAATATCTCACCGCGCTTACAGAGATTTCCCGATACAATTAATTCACTCCCATTTTCATTAATTATCATTTGACAGCTATTTGGACAATCAATGCATATCATTTCTCTCATGGATTTTCTCCTTTCAAGGTGGCGGTAAGTCTATCATCCCTTCTTAGATTAAATTGGCTTATATCTAGTTTGAAGGATTCCATCTCAGGAGGCTTTAGGAATCTGTATTTTTTTTTTAATATCTCCTTACCATTAAGCGCTAAAGTAATATCAGCATTTTTTAGAACACGACTGCTTCTAAAGTAAAATATCGTTTCACCCTTGCCATCTCCTATATGGATTCTTTGAGGTAAATAATACAGAAATTCCTTATCTATACCTATGGATACATACTCCTTATCTTGATATCTATAGTGTGCAGCCGCTCTTCCTGCCAGCTCTCCGCTCTCTGATACATAGTCCACTAGGTCATTTACATGAAGTGCATTTCCACATATAAAGACACCAGGCTGATTTGTCATAAATTCCTGGTCGCAGACGGGTCCTTTGGTTCTAGGATCTATGTCAGTATGTAGGCTCTCTGCCAGTTCATTTTCAGGAATAAGCCCTACCGATAATATCAAGGCATCGCACTCAACTATTTCCTCGGTTCCGGGAATGGGGTCCATCCTCTCATCAACCTTCATAATCTCAACAGCCTCTAGTCGGTCATGGCCGTAAAGTCTCGTTACTGTATGGGAGAGATGAAGCGGAATGTCGTAATCATCAAGGCATTGCATGATATTCCTTGTTAATCCTGAGGGGGAATCCTTTGCCTCATATACACCACATACCTTTCCCCCTTCTAATGTGATCCTTCTTGCCATTATAAGTCCTATATCACCGCTTCCTAATATCACGCACTTTTTAGTAGGCTTCTGGCCTAATATATTAATATAAGCCTGAGCGGTTCCTGCCGAAAATACTCCTGATGGTCTGGTTCCATGAATATTAATCTGCTTTGACGTCCGTTCCCTACAGCCTGTAGCTAGAACTATTGTCTTTGTTATATAGGCAGCCACTCCTTTTTTATTCACTACACGAACTTCATATTGATGTCCACTTTTATATTCAGTATCATGTTCTAATTTATGTTCTATTCTTTGTTCAGTTTCATCCTGTATTTTATGGCCTAGCTTTTCTATACCTATAACATAAGTAAGTACACAATAATCAATACCTCTTTTATGAAACTCATCAATAAACCGCTGCGCGTATTCCGGACCTGACAGCTTCTCTTTAAATCTGATTAATCCGAAACCATCATGAATACACTGTTTTAAAATGCCTCCAAGCTTAGCTTCTCTTTCTATTAAGAGGACTTTAGCACCTTCACTTTCAGCAGATATAGCTGCTGCCAGTCCTGCCGGTCCTCCTCCGATTACAATGACATCATAGCTTATCATAAGGATGCCTCCTTTACTTCACCAAGGGTAATATAGGACTCCGCATTCGTTTTGTACACTTTGTGCATTGGGATATCCTCATGTTCGCTAATTATCTGAGATATAAGCGGCATACAGAATCCTCCCTGGCATCTGCCCATTCCCGGACGTACACGTTTTTTTATACCGTCTACAGTCGGAACTGGAATCGGAGAATTAAGAGCATCGATTATCTCCCCCTTACTGATCTCCTCACAACGGCATATTATCACTCCATAATCGGGGTTCTTTTCTATCATCTCAGTGCGCTTCGCATCTGTCATCTCTCTTAAGACCGGTATCCCCTCTCTTCTGGGATTGTAGCTTACATTCCTTGTCACCTCTTGTATACTTGATAATTCCTCTATCACCATCTTTTCTATGTCCAAGGCGATAGCAGGCGCAGTGGTAAGACCAGGAGACTGTATTCCCGCACAGTGGATAATATTCTCTGTCCTTCTCCCCTTTTCAATAATAAAATCCTCTTCAAATGTTGCAGCCCTAACTCCCGTAAAATATGTAATGATATCTTTTTCCGATAATTCCTTGGCAGTGCTCTTATGCTTGCAAAACATCTCATCTATACTGCCTCGGTCAGTAGCAAAATCCTCTTTTTCATACGTTTCTATGGCATTTGGACCGACAAGAATATTATCATCAACCGTTTTTAATATGCCCCCGCCCTTAGTATTGGTCTTTTTCTGTTTTAATAAGAACATAGCAGAAGCGATTGAATTAACTAAATGAGCAGCTTTTTTATCCAATATGGAAATGGTCCCCTTTCTTGGATGAATGGAGTAAAATCTATCCTTTGCCATGGCTGCAATATCCTCTGCAAATGTTCCTGCGGCGTTGATAACTATCTTAGGATAAATTCTTCCTTTGTTAGTTCTCACTACTACAATCTTACCATCCTTAACATCCATATCTAAAACCGCTGTATTTAGGGAGACCCTTGCTCCGTTTTCTACTGCATTTTCGGCATATGCAATGGTTAATCCATAGGGACTAACACATCCCGCACTGGGGTTATATAAGGCAAATGCAAAGCTATCATTAAGCTTAGGCTCCCTCTTTCGTAATTCCTTCCTTCCTACTATTCTTGTGTCCGTTACGCCGCAGATATGCTTTCGCTGCCATGCATAGACAGCAATGAGTGGATATAAGTACCTGGACTCGAAGCATACATATTGACCTTTTCTTTTAAATGGGACAGCAAGCTCCTCACATATCCGGTCAAACATCTGATTACCGGTAAGTACATAATGCTGTTTGAGACTACCCTTATTTAGGTCTATTCCGGGGTGTACTTCACCGTCATTTCTTCCGGAGGTTTGAAATGCCACATCCGGCTCCTTTTCAACCAATAATATATTAAGCTTCCATTTTGATAATTCTCTTGCTATGCTTGCTCCTGATATACCTCCTCCTATTATAAGAACATCAGGTCTTACCCCCTCCAACTCCTTGGTTTCCTCCTTAGGAGTTCTCATGGCAGGTATTGTCCTTCCTGTCAGCTCAATATCATTCACCACATGTAACCTCTTATCTTTACTGACGCACATACGACAAGCTTTAATAATATCATCCCAATTATTTAAGCTACCTGATACTCGAATACAGTCATTCTCAATCTGTACTCTTACATTTTCGGAAAAGACTTTTCTAAGCTTCTTGTTCAGATGCCTTTCAGCATTGATTCTACTCATCCACTCACTTCTTTCCGAGTCGTACATGCGTCCGACTCTCTTTCCTATATATTAACATTTATTATAAAATATGTCAATTACCGCTCATCTAGTATTAGACAATTACAGGAAAAAAGACTATAATGAGTTAATGATAAGATTGTAATGATTTAAGCAGAAGGGATTATACTATGGCAGCCCCAAGAAAAGATAATGTTAAGGAATTAATCCTAAGTTCAACTGAGAAGCTATTAGAAACACAGAAGCTAACTGAGATTACATTTGCTCAGATAGCATCAGACGCTGGTATTTCAAAAGGTACTCTTTATTATCATTATAAGAGCAAAAATGATCTTATGTTTGATTTGTCTGATAAATATCTACAACAACAGTGGGATGATTTTATAGCCTGGACGGAAGATCCGGATAAGGACACATCCTTGCATCGTCTTGTTCAATATGTTTTAGAACGGGATGTATCGAATCTAGGTATGCGTCTTCACTTTTTTTATGATGCAATGCTAGGGAATGAGGATATCCGCGTTAAGTTGATGAAAAAATATGCAGATTTTGCAGAATTAATTTCTAAAAAGATAGCCGAAAAAAATCCTAAGCTTCCTGCCGAATATATTACATGGCTAATCCTCTTGGCAAGCGATGGACTATTTATTCATAAAACCTTGAATAATGAAAATATAGATACCGATAAATTTATTAAGAAGAGCGGGCAATATGTAAAGTATATCATGTCCTACATAGAATAAACGATACCTGGTATTGTTTGTTTTCATCTGTAAACGGTAGCAGGTACTTCTTTGTGCACCTGCACATAATTGGATACCATATTCTGGCAATTGCGCATTGTTACTCCCATTACATTGTTATATAATTAACAATTCCCGAAACCCGTGCAGCAATAGGTTACAGCCGTGACGGAGGATATGCTACAAAGCTTTTGGTACCTGCATGTCAATGTGTTAAATTACCGGATGAAGTATCTTACATACAAGGTGCCGCCGCAACAGACGCAGGAATGACATCATATCATGCCCTGTTTGTTGAAGGAGAAGCTAAAGAATAGAGAGGTCAAAGGCCGCTTAGTTGCTATTTATGATTAATTAGAAACAGAATTATTCACTAAGTAAATAGAAATTACATAAAAGAAGAGCACAGAACCGCTCATCTTCTAGAGAGGCTCCTGTTAGCTCTTCTATTTTTTTCAAACGATATAATAAGGTGTTGCGGTGTATATGTAATGCTTCCACGGTGACATGATGTCTGCACATAGATGTGATATATATCTTAAGAGTTTTTAGATACTCGGTACCATTTTTTTGATCATAAGCACGCAGTATATCTATAGCAGGATGAATATAGTTTTGCGGTTCAATTTGATTTCGTACACTGGACATAATATTTTCTAGCACGATATCATTATATACGAATATGGTATCCTTCGAATTTCTACTTCTACCTACATCAAGTGCCTGCTCTGCCTGATATTTATAGGTAGCTATATCTAAAAGATCATCAAAAATATTAGAAACTCCAGATTCAAGCTTATACAGATTCAGAAGATATTCTATTTGCTTAACTCTCGAATCCAGAAAATCCTTTTGCATTTCAAGAGCCACGGTCCTGCATACCAAGTCAGTCAATCTGACATGAATCTCTGAATATTCTCTACTTGAAAAAAGAACCCCGACATATCCTTCTATTACTCCGTCAATTTTAAAATTTCCTACAAGCCTTGGGATATCTCAACCAAGCTTCTATCTAGCCATATAGGCCTTTCACAATTTTCGGATTCCTTTATTATGGAATCCTCCAAGAGCTGCCAGGTCATTTGAGGTGTCATCTCATGCTTGTCAAAATAATTATCCCATATGGGATCTCCTATAATTTTGTCAGGATACTGAGCAAGCTTTTTTAGCTCTGCATTTACAATAATTATTGGCATATTAATCAACCGAAAAGCCGCCTCGGCAATAGAGTTATAACCACCCTTTTCCAATGCAAGAAACATTTTCTTATAAGCATTATCTAATATTTGCTCACCTCTTGGCTCTTCATTAATAGTTGACATAATCCAATAATCCTCCTTGTTAAGGATACATATTGCATCGTTCCAACTTGTTACTCAAAAGGAAATAGGAATTCATTTAACTTAAATTCATCCCGTAGCTCTATTAATTCCTTTTGAACCGCTTCATTTATCGGAACGCCGATATCCTTACGCTGTTGCCAAACCAGATATTCCTTTTCGCCAGCTGTATATATATGCTCCATTCCCGGTGCTTTAGCAGAGTTTCGTAAATCCCTTAGAATATCCGTACAAATACTCTTAAAAGATTCCAAACCCATAAATGCCTCCGGATCTATTGCCATAAAGAAATGTCCTAGGGGCATGGGTATCTTTCCGCCATCCTCGCCTACACCTGACAGGGCACGTAAAAACTGACCCTGCTGTAGTGCCGCAGATAAAATCTCAACTACTGTTGCATAGCCATAGCCTTTATATCCCCCAAGCTCCTCTCCTATACCTCCAAGAGGTGCCAGCGCCGCTTGACCAGTATTAAGATCCTTTAATATCTGGTCGGAATCCGTCTTTGCTTCTCCGTCTCTTCCTATAACCATACCGGAAGGGGTAGCCTGACCGACACGGGAGAAATATTCAATTTTTCCCCTTTGTGTTATAGATGTCGCGCAATCAAGTACAAATGGAAACTCCTCATTGGTAGGCATTCCAAATGTAAGGGGATTAGTTCCCAGCATATTCTCAACCCCGAAGGTTGGTGCTATAGATGGTCTCGCATTGGTACCCGTTATTCCTATTAATCCTTCCTTGGTAGCCATAGTTGCATAGTATCCGGCTATCCCATAATGTGTGGAATTACGTACAGCAATCATACCCATACCATAGGTTTTAGCTTTATTAATTGCCATGGACATGGCCTTATATCCGATAACCTGGCCCATACCCAGATGTCCGTCAATAACCGCCGTAGTTGGTCCTTCTTTAATTATCTCAAAGTTAGTAACCGGATTCTGAATACCAGCCTTAATACGATCAAGATAAATAGGCTTAAAACGATTAACTCCGTGGGATTCAATTCCCCTCTTATCAGACTCAAGCAATACGTCTGCACATATAAGAGCATCCTCTCTAGGAATGCCATATCTTACAAATACCTCTCTAACAAATTCACTTATAGTCTTCCAATCAACAATATTTAATTTTTTTGCCATACATTAGTACCAGCTTTCTTTAATTTATATACCTTTGTATGCATATTCTATCATTTATATCTAATATCGTCCACCTTATTTTGTAATGGTTTTGTAATGGTGTCAGGCACCATTACGAATATATGAACAGATGTTAACAATTTTGTAATGGTGTCAGGCACCATCAGGTGATATAATATATGAAATATGCAATAAATGGAAGGCCGGTTGTGTGATATGGAGAAGAAAATGAATCTTATAATAATTATTATGCTATTATGTATGCTATTTATTGGATGTAAAAAAGCAAATTCCCGCGACTTAGACATCAGTGAACCCTTAGAGAAATCACAAATAACTAGGTTAACTTTGGAGAGTATGCATCTTGATAAGAAGGTTCCATATATCGTATATTTGCCTAAAGGATACGGTGACGGGACAGAATATCCTGTATGGTATGGGCTCCACAGCTTTAGCATGAGTGAAACCATGTGGATTAATAACGGAATTGCAGAGGCTGCTGATGAGTTGATAGATAGTGGTGAAATAGATCCCTTAATAATGGTTTTCCCATTTGTAAAGGAGGCCAGCTTAAAAGAAATTGAGGCCGACTTAAAGGATGATGGTAAATTGGATGAAAGAAATGTTGATAAATTTATCAGTACAGAATTGATTCCCTATATAGACTCACAATATTTTACCGTCACATCACAAGACGGGCGATATATTGGAGGGTTCTCTATGGGCGGAATGATGGCATTAAGAATTGCATTTCATCATACTGATTTATTCTCGAAGGTAGGTGGCTACAGTCCGGGGGTACTATCGAATGATTTCTCTGACCGACAGCTGGAGAAGTGGTTATTTCCAAATGATAACATAGATGAGATAGATGATGTTCTTGCATTTGCAGAGGAGAAAGGATTTACTAATCTTAATATATATATGGATGCCGGTAACACTAATGATCCCTTCACCGTCGGAATACAATCCTTATATGAAGCACTACAGCTAAGGAATGTAAAATCTGAGTTTATTATATATGACGGAGGGCATTCAATTCAAACTGACCTAATAAGTGACTATTTGAAATTTTATACCGGTACAAATTAAATTAAGAACTCTTGTAAAATGCTTCTCAAAACTTGAATAATATCGGTACCAAGAACAGTTTACTCTTATTAACTGTACCTGGTACCGATTATAAGTAGCTGTTACTAACGATTATTAATCCTCACGTTTCATTACTAATAGCTGTCCATCATTGCTGCCTAGTGTAAGATATAAGCCATCACCGGAGATATACACCCTATTAACTACAAAACCTTCCTTTGGCTCTAGCTTTTCTGATGTCCAGCTTTCTCCACCATCGTTGGTTGTCAGACAGAAGCCCTTAGTACCTTCACCGGGTACAATTCCCGAAAATATGATAATTCCGTTATCCTCATCAGTAAAGCAGATATCTGCCAAGGATACACTTTTTTTGTACAAACCGGGATTACCCTTTTCATCCACAACCCCAAAGCTTTCCATATCCAAATCCATATTAGTCCATGTGGAACCACCGTCACCCGTTATATAAAATAATCCATTATTAGCTAGGAGATATCCATCCTCAGTAGTTCTTAAGCATATGGCTGCAATACCTTTTAAATCCTCAGGTAATTCTAGCTCCGTCCATGTGATTCCGCCATCATTAGTTTTGGCACATTTTTTATTAGAAGCAATCCATCCGTTCTTATCATCAAGAAAGTCAATACCAAGATGCATGCCACCCAGATTAATATCTGTAACTGCACTCCAAGTCTTGCCGCCATCCTTGGTCATTCGTACATTATTTCCATTGCCGCCTGACCAAGCCAGCTTCTCATTAACTATATCCAGACTGTAGCGACACATAGAACTATTTTCAGCCTCAGACCAGGTCTCACCTTGGTCATTAGTATAATGTATCTCTCCTCCATAGCCTACTGTTAGCCCGCAGTTTTCATTGAGAAAACCTTCAATGTTTGACGAATGAGCTATACTGCTATCCACTACTGTAGCCCATTTAGCTGCAGAGGCAGATGTCTTTTTGCTCCCAGAGCATCCAGTAAGTAAGATTCCTACAACCATAATACTTACTAATAAAATACTTAATATCTTTGTTTTCATAATAATAACCCCCTTTTCACCCATTTTACGCTTTAGGTGAGGGGGTTTAAATTGCTTTTCAGAAATGATATCCTGTTAATCGGAAATATTTATAGTAATATTTATGATGTTTCATATTTACTCCTGTATTCAGATGGAGTACAACCGGCATATTTTTTAAATGAACGTAGAAAATGTGCATCATCTCTATATCCCGCTCTTTCCATAATCTCCTTAATAGAAAGATAGGTTTTTCTTAATAAGGAGCAGACTATTTGCATCCTCAGATTAATTACATATTCCATAACAGTCACACCCATAACGGTCTTAAATTTTTGATTTAATGTGGTTTTATTAGTATGAAATTCCCTTGTTACATCCTCCATAGTAATCTTGTCATTGCAATGAATGTGTAACCAACTTATTACTTGGCTAATCTCCTCAGTCATACAACCAAGATACATTTTCTCATAAGCTTCATCCTCATTATATATAGAGTTAGTCAATAAAAGTAGCTCGATAAAGTGGGACCGGCTACGACATGGCCAGAAATGGTCTCTTTGCTCTGTTAACTCCGCATTCGTAAGTGCTATGAGCTGGGATACCCGCTTGCCAATATAATGATTGGTAGCACAGGCACCAATATATCCATCAGAACGATCAAAAAAGGGTCTGAAGAAATATAGGTCATCACCTAATGAGCTCTTCCAATCCTCAAGACTATCAAATTCAACATATCGCTCAAAGCATGTGGGTTCAAAATACATTATGTCCATTGTAAGACCTACTGAGTTCCTCACCTCGGCTACATCAGACTCATTGAGGCATAAAATCATAGGGCTTGTGATCAGCTGACTGTTACCTCCATTTATAAAGACACCGAAGCCTTCCTTGATATATATAAGCCTATACCTATCTTTCAGGTCTCCATCATGAAGATGCTCTACATCTATATCACAACTTATTTTGACCTCACGGCCGGGATATATATCCCTTCCTAAAGTAGTAAACCTTGACTTAAACATTACTCCCCCTTACTAACACAACCTGCAAAAGACTAATTTAAACATTTTATTCTTATTTATACCATTTATATTATATATTATTCTCAATAGTAAAGCAATTAGATTTTTAGTTCATACTTTCGTAATGGTGCCAGGCACCATTACGAGGCACCATTACGATGCACCATATAAAGTTCTGCTATTCCAGCAGCTACTACACCCATTATTACCATGAGCATCCTTTTTCTTAGCATCATATCTTTATAATAGACTACCATTCCCTCTTTTCTACTTATAGATGATAGAATCGTCCTTATTTTGTCTGCCCAAAAGTCAAAATCTGACCAACGATTTGGAATCATTGAGTTGGGGTAATAGATATGCATATTTGTTACTTTAATTAGTATTAAGCTTATTATAAGTATCCCTATAAAACCCATAAGGGCTACTATAGGTGAGGCTTTTAGTGAGTATACCTTACGAGCTAAATATATTATTATCAGCAAGGCACTTAACCATAAGGGTAAATGGATTAGCATATATGAAAGCTTGGAAATGAGATATCCATCAATAATTACCTCAGGCATGCCAAATCCATTGCTTGTGACAAATCTTTCAGTTAAGAGCTTAGCATTCTCTGTGTCAGTATAGGACATCTCCATACAAGAGTATCTTTTAGCATTTATACTCTTAGATGAGGAGGCCTCCTCTTGAATTATCATTACATTACTGTCGATTTCTTCAATTACGCCTCGTATTATGTACTCCTTATTATTTAGCTTAGTCCTTAGTCCCACTGCATTAGAACTACCAAAAAGCTTATAGGCAGTAGACCTATCGATAACACACCCAAAGCCATCCTCACTTGGTAAATATCCTCCATACAGCATAGGTACTGGATATATTCTAGACATATCACCTGCCACTGTTATCAATGATAACTCTATAGATTTATTATCTTCTTTATTGCTTACAACTATATGTTCGTCTATTTGCCATAGGGTTATTTCAGGAATATGAGGATCTTCTCTTGATATCATTACTTCAAGAATATTATCTATCCTCTGCCTTGTTACTATAGCTTCCTGAAATCTTACGCTGACGCCTCCGTGATAGTCGGATATATGTATATGATTGATTATAGAAGCAGTCCAAAGAAATGCACCTATTATTAGGACAATAATTATCCATACTATTTTTCTCTTGCTAACCTTATATTGACTCGACGCCATAATATTATCTCCCAAAGTTTTTTATTACGAACACAATCAATGCCATTCAAGATTCCATCATAAGCTATTCAATCCGAACCCTATCTCCGGCATTTATATATTTATTGCTATCTGTAATAACCTGACTATTTGATAATAATCCATCCACAGCAACAATAGAGGTTCCTTTGGCCACTAGCTCAACGCGTCTACGTTCTGCAATTATCTGCGTCCCAAGTATGTCCTCCTGCTCGCCTATGACCAGCACAAAATAGCCGTAATTATCCTCACGAAGTGCCTGTATAGGTATGCATTGATTGAATTGTTCTGACTCCATACTTATCTTAAATTCAGCCTTCTCTCCAAGATAATAGTCTCCCCCCTGAGGTAGACTAGATATAAATTCTGTCATCCCATCTGTATTAATTGATAATTTACCTATTTCCGATTCTATAGCCCTAGCCTTTCCTGCCAAGGAAATGTCCACGTCCCCTCCCAATTCTATATTGATATTTTCGTCTCTGATAAATGCTCCTTTAAATACAAAGATTCCTGTACCAATCTTTATATTCTCCTCCCCAGTGGTAGACCTGCCAGCCTCTATACCGATTTGACTAATAATCCCCTCCGATGGAGAAAGGACCTCGCCGGAGGAATCTATCAATTTACCAACCTCCTCTAGCTCCTTTTCTTTCTTATGTAAATCTATATTATGGACTTGTATATTCAACTCTGTTATCTGAGTGGTGGCTTGATTATTATTTGGTTTGCTTGCCTCTTCATACTGTAGCTTAGCCATTTCAACCACCTGCTCTGCAAGCCTTACAGCCTCCTTTGCAGACTTAACCGCTTGCCTCTTACCATCCAAGGTATCGCTAAGATCATAAATCTCACCCTCCATGCTTAAGATAGAAGCCTCCAGCTCTGTAAGCTCAAGCTGCAAATTATTCCTCGCCATACCAAATTCCTTCTCTAATACTTCATAATCCTCCTCGGCTCTTGAGAGTGCCAGTGTGGCTCTATCAATCTCTTCTTTAGCAGTCTTTGCTTTGTCACCCATAATATAATTATATAAGTTCGCTCTTGGCGCTTCAATATCGGTTTCTTCTTCAATGGCAGACCGATAATTTGCCAAATGTTCCTTAAGCTTCTTATCATCTCTTCTTAAGCCTTTTAGGTCACTGCTTCCCATGTCCACACCGATTTCTAAAAGCTCCAGCTGCCTCTCATACTCTTTTAGTATATTAGATAAGTTTATCCAAGCTTCATTATAGCTTTGTCTTAATTTTTCCTTGGTTTGACCTGAATTATCGTTTGAAATCATACTGTTCTCTAAATTTTGCAAATCATTTTCTATAATGAATAGCTGCTCATCATAACGCAAGAGTTGGTTCCATAAATACCATAGATAATAGTCTTCCTGCTGTATTACCAAGGCTATATTAAAGACCGCATCCCTATGCTTCTCATAGGGATCGATACCTCCATAAAACGCCTCAAATATAGCCTCACCCGCACGATAAACAGCTACCTCCTCCTTACTTTTTACTGCTTCAAAATAGCTATCAATTAATGGATTGATTTCACTATACTTTTCATTTGACTTGAATAATGTATCCTTTGCATCTTGCACAGACCTCTCCGATAGCTTTAGCTGCTTTTCTTGCTGGAATACAAGGGACTCATAGCTGTTTAAAAAAGTATTATATTTCTTCTGCCTGCTTTCATACTCCTCTTGCCAGCTTTCATTCTCCTTATCTTCTGAGCTACTTATACTTCTTTCGTATTCCTTTTCCGCTTCGGCTAAGTTTGTTTTGGCAATTTCAAGATTCTCCTCTGCCTGTTTTAAAGACAACAAATTAGGCTTTGATGATTTACTTTCTGTAGGTTCTAGTCTAAGCTTCTCTATTGATATTAGAATATTTATTTTCTCTATATCATTCTGTAAAATATCGTACTTATCTTGGAGGACTTTCATATCATAGCTAAACAAGGCCCTATCCTTGCTTACCTTATCACCTACCGATACATATACATTTTCAATTCTATAACCCTGTTCTACACGAATACGCTCCTCATTAATAGGTATTATCTCCCCGATTCCGGATATAGAATAATACAATCTATCCCTTTTTGGACTGCTTACACTTACCTTAGCTACGGTAAATGATGCCGCCGCCCTGGATACAAAGGTAAAGATAAGCATGGCTAAAAAGAATATAAGCAGTAACCTACCCGCCATACTCGATAGGGTTACTTTTTTATCCTTCCCGCTCCTTGATATAGTCTTTGAATGTTCTTTAATAAAATAATTTCTTATTTTTTGAAGCATGCAATCCTCCCTCATCAAAACATAAAACTTTGTTACTTACAACGGAGGGTTTACCCTCCTTTATTCCTTTATTCCAGACACCATAATCCCCTGTTCCAGATACTGCCCGCCATACAAGAAGAGTAATAACGCCGGAAGTAGCATGATTACCGAAGCAACCAGCGATATACCTGCCTTTTCCGGCGAAATACCCGGAATAAATAATGTTAGAGGCCATTTGCTCGGTGTCTTTATAAAGTTAAGGGGCTGTTCAATAGCATTCCATAGCTCAAGAAAGCCCAGTATCATAGCAGATATAATTCCCCCACGACCTAGGGGAAGACCAATATTAATAAATATTCTCCACTCTCCTGCCCCGTCAATGCTTGCTGCTTCGAATAGAGTCGTAGGAATTGATTTGAAAAACTTTACCATAATAAAGACAGGAAATGTCGAGAAGGCAGCCGGCAATATGATTGACCAGTGGCTATCCAGTATGCCAAGTCTATCAAGCACCAGATAGGTGGATACCATTGTAACCTGAAAGGGCATTATCATCAGGATTATGTACAAGGTTAAGACGGCTCTTTTTCCTTTAAAATCAAATCTCGCAAAGCTCCATGCAGCAGGAACCGCAATAAGCAGCTGTCCTATAAGGGATGGAAATACCTGCTTACATGAGTTCCAAAAGACCACAAAAAATCTCGGTGTATCAATAAGAAGCTCAATATATGATCTTAGCGTAGGATAATTGGGAATTAAAGGCCAGGAGACCTTACCCGAGGTGTCAGATAAAACCGCGGAAAAGCTCTGAGTAAACTCACCGCTACCCATAAAGGAACCTGAAATTACAAACCAGATAGGAAGTATTGTAATAAGTGATAAGACCATAAGAAGTAGCATATTCAATTTTCTCTTTATGATTGATAACAAATTCATATGTCCTCACCAAATCTCCTGTCTAGTCTCTGTAATAGCAATATAATTCCCGTAATAACCAAAGCTACTATCACAGCCGCCGCGCACATCTTCTGGATGTCTAGTTTGGTAAACCAATTATTAAATAGATGCTGGAGCATATAGATACTGTCATCCCTTGGGTAAGAGCCCGCAATCAAATAAGCCTCACGAAATACCTTGAAGGTATTTAGTATTGATAATACGGTCACTATATAGACAGTGGGAAGCAGCCCCGGTAGTGTTATATAACGGAACTTCTTCCATGCATTAGCTCCGTCCACCGAGGCGGCCTCATATAGGTTTAGGGATATGGTGTCCAGACCAGCTAACCAAAGCACCATATCATAGCCGACATTCTTCCATAGATAGCTAAAGACTAATATAGGAAAGGCCCTTGTGCTCATCCAGTCAAACCCCTCTACCCCCACTCTAGATAGCAGTATATTCAAAAGACCATTCTGATGAAATACCACCTTCCATAAGAAGAAGACAGAGGATACGGGAATAGCCAAGGGTATCAAAAAGGATGTCTTAAACAAGCCTCCTAGCTTTTTAAGGCTACTTATCATTACAGATAGCATCAAGGAAAATAATAATAAAAGTGGTACACATATAATAATAAATTTTACTGTGTTAGCTAAAGCCATCTTGAAGGCTTGATTATTTACTACGGTTTCATAATTACTAAGACCTACGAATTTGCCACCCATGGCTGTCGTAAAGGATCTTCTTATGGCATCCCCAAAAGGAAGAAATACAAAGAAGATAAGTCCAATGAAGCTTGGGGCTAAGAATAACCATGCTTGATTGCTTTTCTTCATCTGTCTCCTCCTACATATATCCAATAATCGTCTATTAGAATTCTCATATAATTAGATGTTGCTATTGAACCTCTCATATCTTAAGTCATGAGTGTTCTTACTTGTAATATCAAGCTATTATTTAATTACTCCGACAAATAAGTGTTAATGCTACTCATTGTATTATCTACAGCCTGCTGGACGCTAATATCTCCTCTAAGGTAGCGTTCAGCCTCATCTAGAATCATATCAATCAGAGTAGAGTCATTTTCCATCGGTCTTTCTAAAACCTTAATCTCTTCATAGATTAACACTCTTGCATGTAATGACGGATAAGTGGCCATGATTTGGTAATCACCGTCGCCAACAGAAAAAGCGCTATTAATTTCATCCCTTTCTATCCAACCCTCCAGAGCTAATTTATTTATTGGGAAGCCGTCCAACAATGCCTCACTCTGAATCTCTTCTGCAAATAGAAATTGTATAAATTCCCTGGCTAGCTCCTTATTATTGCTGACACTATTTATCCCTATAAGAGTATTAGCTCTGTAAGTATTGTTAATTACAGCAAAGCTACCATTCCATTTCTTTGCCGCTTCTATTGGAGTAGCAAAATCCATTATTCCATCTAGCTCTTCAATATTAGCCTGAATTAATTTCTTGTGTACGTGAATTATTCCATCTATCCAATATCCCATTATTGCTCCTTTAGCCGATCCCATAATATTTATAGGAGCATCATCCGATGCTTCAATATTTCTAGCAATAATATCAGTATTTCTTAGGAAATCCAGTAATAGTGCTTGATCGACCTTGTTTGCATCATTAAGAATCTGATTGTAGTATAGAAGTAAGAACCATGCTGTCATAGCCCTATAATTACTTGGATTAAGAAGCGGTAGGACCTTATTGCTTTCAGTATAGTTAGCCAACTCCTCCAAGGAATTTGCAGCATTCACGGCCTCACTTTTGCCATATATAATAGGAAGCCTAAATCGAACGGGCATGGTATATATCTTTTCGCCATTAATATAATCATCTGTAATATTTGAGAGTATCTCCTCATTTTTAATCATAGGTTTAAAGATATCCCCCATATCCTCAAGAACACCCTTTTCTATATAGGAGTCAACTGGTAGTCCATCCAGCACTAAGATATCGGCACCCTTATTTGATAAAAGCTCTGTATTAAGGGCATTGATCTGATCCTGTAGGGTTACGGTTGCTTCAGGATCCTTTATACCATAGGTATATACTCTCTTTCTATTCGGATTTGCCACTCGAAAACTAATCTTTATGCCAGGATGGCTTTGCTGAAAAATGCTTATTGCCTGACGAATCGTCTTACTATCCTCTATAGAAAATATTGAAAGCTCTGCCACAGGCAGGATGCTAGCATTCTCATCAAAATATATATGCTTTATAAATCTTCCTTCCGTATCCTGAAGTATATAATAATAATCATCTTCGGTCCCAAGTATGAAATCATTTAGCTCCTGTGATGGCATCCCCAGACTAGATTGACTTCCATCCACAATTGTCTCCCATATGGAGCCTCCATCCTTGTTCAGATGAATTCCCGTCACATCACATATGTAGGCCGTGCTTCCATCATATTCGATAATTCCTTTGTCGCTTATTTCAAATTCAAAAGGAATTGAAGCTTGCTCTTCATTCTTTTCTACATCAAGCTTTAATATCTCGCTATTATTTTCATTAGAATAAAACAAATAACTACCACATGCTGTCATAGCAGATGGGTACCCAGACGCAAATTCTCCAACCGTCGACTGTCCATCGGAAGAGTATATCTCGACTGCTCTCCAATTATATGTGACTGCTATCATGCCATTTTTCAATATTTCAATTGAATTAGGTCTATAGGGCAGATTATTCCATTCAGCATAGAAATCCTCGAACCTTACTACACCAACGTCTTCAAGTTCTCCTGAATCAGATAATCGATACAATGCATTTCTATAGGTAGGAAACTTATCGGCTAGAACATAGAGATTATTGTCCTCTCCATAAAGCACCCTATCAATTTGGAGAGGTGTAGAAGAAAGTGCTTTCTTCAGCTGGTCTGACTCATCCTCTACCCATTCCTTATCAATATAGAGATACTTCTGATAATTACCGTTATTACCGTATCCATAGAGCTCGGTAATACCCTTAGGACTAACCAGAAATGATAAAATATGATTTATATCTGAAGGAACTTCAATATTCTCCTCCACATACCTTCCCTTAGCCAACTTGCTATTCGAGGCTTCATCCTCGCTCTTTTCATCTGTTTTATTTGAGCTACAGCCCGCCATTACCATGATAAGTAGTACAAATACCATGCTTATAGATATAACTTTCTTCATGCTCTACCTCCGTTGCCATTAAGGCATTCTTATTTCCACTGTATAGCAATCTCCTATACCATTTAAATACAATTATAATATTTAATTATCTAAATAATCTCTAACCCGGCTACCAGTTTTTAGAGAAAAAATAGAGAATCAAATGCTAATATGATATACTATATAAGTAGTAAGGGGAAAGCCTTTTTGGGGGAGTTATACTATGAAGCTTTTACTGATTGAAGATGATCAGGATTTGTGTGCAGCTTTATCCGTGACACTTAAGAAAGAAGGATACGATGTAGATATATGCATGCGTGGAGATGATGCGATTCATTATGGTACATCATCTACTTATGATGCTATAATTCTGGACCGCATGCTTCCTTTGGTTGACGGCTTATCGGTGCTGCAAATCCTTAGGAAGAACAACATAACCACCCCCGTTATTATGGTAACTGCTATGAATGGCATTAACGATAGGATTGACGGCCTCGATGCCGGTGCCGATGATTACCTGATAAAGCCCTTTGATACTGGTGAGCTTTTAGCGAGAATAAGAGCCTTGGTACGAAGGCCAAGGGGGCTTAATCACAATGAAATTCTTGAATATTCTAACCTCATCCTAAATACTGATTTACATACCCTGACTGCAGAGAATAAAACTGTTACTTTATCCAACACAGAAACACATCTATTGGAATACTTAATTCGAAATAAGGGGCAGATTCTTACAAGAGAACAAATACTTACAAGAGTATGGGGAATTGATTCTCTTGTTGAAGATGGAAATCTGGATAATTACATATATTTAGTACGACGTAGACTTAAGACGGCTGGCTGCAAAGCTCAGATAAAGACAGTGCATTCAGTAGGTTATCAGCTTGTGGAAATGGGAGGATAAACCCTCCGTTATAAGCTGTGGATATATATTATTTACTTAGTGAGGGTAAATCCTCCGTTGTAAGTAACAAAATTTTATGTTTTAATGAGGGAGGATTACATGCTTCGTTCCTTAAGAAATAAATTGGTATTGTTATATACCGTATCAACCGGACTTATTCTTCTTATTGTCATGATTTCCCTTCTTATGCTAACCGAAAGCAAATTGGAGGAAAAAAGGCTTGAAGCCTTTACTAATCATGGAGATACAATAATAAATAAGCTACAAAACGAGAATGTCATAAATGTCACCTGGCTTACACAGATGGAGTCTAAAAATAATCTACTATTATATATAGAGGATAACGGTAATCCCTTGACATTTAAGGGTGTTCTAAATCCTCCCACAAATCGCTTTATACTTATTGGGCGAATTAGATCACTGGCTATGTATGATGGTATTACCATTGACATAAATCCAATTTCTTTTAATGTGACTAACAGTAACACCTATACTATAAAGGGTGATAATAATGATATCTATTATGGCTATGTATCTGTCATTCCTACTGATAGAGGATGGCGAAGCCTTACCTTGCTTCAATATCTGCCGAATTATTATTCAGCGGTAACAAATCAACGTATACTATATATCGTTCTTGGATTAGCAGGAGTATTGGCCTTGTTTCTAGTAAGTCTGCGTCTAATCTCAAGAATGATTAGACCGATTGAAGAAAGCAACCGAAATCAGACTGCATTTATAGCCGCTGCTTCCCATGAGCTTCGTTCTCCTTTGTCTGTTATCATGGCTAATAGCGCTGCAATCACTACCACATCTGATGAATCTAAGAATTTCCTGAGTGGAATTAATAAAGAATGCAAGCGAATGTCTCGCTTAATAGATGATATGCTTTTGCTTGCTAATATGGATACAAAGACCTGGCAAATTAAAAGTGAGCCGATAGAAATCGACACACTTTTAATTGAAACCTATGAAGCCTTCCTGCCACTATTTAGACAAAAGGAGCTAGACTTTGAGCTTGATTTGCAGGAGGATGAGCTTCCTATCATATCCGGAGATAAGGATAGACTAAAGCAAATCCTATGTATACTGCTGGACAATGCTATATCCTATACTCCTACTGGTAAGAAAGTAACCTTACGAGGATATAATACCGAACACCACCTTAATATAGAGGTGGAGGATCAAGGCATTGGCATCACCGATGAAGACAAAAAGCTTATATTTGACCGCTTCTACCGCGTAGATCCATCTAGGAGCGATAAAAAGCATTTTGGCTTGGGACTTAGCATTGCAAATGATCTGGTTCAATGCCACAAGGGCAAAATCTCAGTCCAAGATACAGAAGGCGGCGGTGCCACCTTTGTAATGCGTCTCAGAGTGTAACGGTACCAGGTACGGTACCTGGTACCATTTCAATTTCTTGTATTTGTTCTGCTGTTAGAGGGCCAAATTCCATGGCTTTGGCATTCTCCTCAACTTGCTTTACTGTCTTGAAGCCGGGAATCGGTATAGTGACATTACTCTTACCCCAAATCCACGCGAGAGCTCCTTGTGCCAGGGTCCTACCCTTACTTGTGAGAATATCCCTGACTGCTTCAAGCTTCTTATATGCTTCACCATTCGGCTTTCCGTCCTTGAATACATGCTCTGCCCATGAGAATCCTGCTCCTCTAACATCATCCTGTGATATTTTAGAATCCTTCTTGTATTTTCCGGTCAGTAAGCCCATAGCTAATGGACTTCTATTAATACTTGCCAGATTATTCTCCTCACAAAAATGCACTATTTCATCATCACCCTTAACTATACTATACTCCTGCTGGATTGCACTACAATTCTTCTTCTCGGCAATCAGCTTAATACCACTAAGTAAATCTGTACTCCATCCATATGTTCTTATCTTTCCCTTGGACACTAATCTGTCCAAGGTATCAGTTACAGAATCTAGCTCTGATATTCCAACCTCCCATACATGCAGCTGATATAAATCAATATAATCGGTTCTTAGACGACGAAGTGATGCATCACAGGCTCTTTCGATATAAGCAGGACTTACATTGTAGCCCTGTAATGTCTTGGTGGCTTCATTACCAATAAATCCAAATTTCGTAGCTATAACTGCATTCTCTCTCTTACCTTCAAGTGCCTTTCCAATAGCCTCTTCGCTATGACCTATACCATATGCATCAGAGCTGTCAAGAAAATTAATACCTAAATCTAGAGCAGCATGGATTGCTTTAGCAGATTCCTTATCATCTGTCTGACCATATCCATCAATTTTATTATCCATATAAAACTGACCGCCTATTGCCCAACATCCTAATCCCATAGGACTAACTTGAATTCCTGATCTTCCTAATACTCTTTGTTTCATATTACTTCCTCCTTGTCTCTGTTTACTTCCTTATTCTTAAATATATTGAATAAGATTATTACATTG
This sequence comes from Clostridiales bacterium, assembly GCA_012522735.1. GTDB lineage: Bacteria > Bacillota > Clostridia > Lachnospirales > Lachnospiraceae > Mobilitalea. The sequence goes on from JAAYJU010000092.1 coordinate 80,387, forward strand.
TTTTCTACCTACTATTTGGTAGGTTGATGATAAAAAATATATGGCTGTACCACATATTTTTTTCTATGCCTTTATCCCCTTCCATATGACTTCAAAGCACTGGTCCATCTCATGTATTGCATTCTCCTTATTCATTAAATCTGAGCTAAGATCAATACATGTAATAACATAATAGTATGTCATAGCCATAGAATCCGGATTCATAGGCTTAAGCTCTTTCTTGTTAATTCCTTCTTCCATAATTATCGATATGCCATTTATGAATGTAGTTTTTGAATCACCTGTAACCTCAATAATATCATCTCTCATAAACTCCGGAGCCGCGTAATAAATTCTATTCCAAAAAGACATCTCTATATTGTTCAGATTATAATCTAGATACCGCTTATATATCATGTTCAATCGTTCACTACAAGTAAGTCCTTCTGATTCATTTATAACTGTAGCAAGCATGTTCTGATATTTCTCATATATATCATGAAAAAGCTCTCGGAAAATATCCTCTTTACTTTTAAAATGAAAGTATAAAGAAGCTTTATTAATTCCTACCATAGAAGCTATCTTTTCCATACGTGCTCCCTCATAGCCTTGATGAGTAAATACTTCTAAAGCTGCTTGAAGAATTCTATCCCTTGTATTTGTTCCGTCTTTCATGATCTAACCTCACTTATATAAAATAAATACCAAATAAAAAACATATTTATCTGCCTACCAACCGGTTGATAGAATTATTGTATAACATATATTTATATATGTCAATAGAAACCTAAAAAATTGGTCTCTGACACAAAATGGTACCAGAGACCGGTAATCTACCGTTGACATTTTACAGTATTACTAGTATATAATGTAGTATAACTTACTTGTAGGAGCAAAATATGAAAAAACGTTTAATATGGATACTATTAGCATCGATACTCTCCTTAGCAATAATATCACTACTTGTACATAAAGGCCCTGATGGATTTATCAAGACCATCGGAAATATTGTATCCTTTCTTGAGGATGATGACGATTATTCAAGCTTAAAGGTACATTTTATAGATGTTGGTCAGGGCGATGCCATACTTATACAATCAGATGATAGCCATATACTTATTGATGCAGGCGAAAGGCATGCCAGCGATACTTTAATTGGTTATTTGAAGGACAATGGTGTCACTAAATTAGATTATGTAATTGGTACACATCCCCATAGTGATCACATTGGTGGCCTTGCTAACGTAATTAATAATTTTCAAATTGGCAAAATAATTATGTCAAATGCTGTAAGCACAAGTAAAACATTTGAAGAATTACTCGATACTATAGCTGATAATAATCTAAAAATAACCAAGCCCATAATAGGAACTGAATACACTATAGGGAATGCTTCATTTATTATCATAGCACCCAATGAAAGCGACTATAAGAATCTGAATGATTATAGCGTCGGCATTAAGCTTGTGCATAAGGAAAATACCTTTGTGTTTACAGGTGATGCTGAGACAAATTCTGAAAATGAAATGCTTCAAAATGGAATTGACCTTAAGGCAGATGTCTTTAAGCTAGCGCACCATGGGTCTTCCACTAGTAATAGTGATGATTTTTTGAATGCCCTAGACCCTCATATATGTATTATAAGTGCAAAAAAAGATAATTCATATGGTCATCCACATGTGGAGATAATGAAAGCTATGAAGGATAGAGATATTCATTTGTATAGAACCGACGAACAGAGTACAATAATTCTGGAATCAGACGGTGTCACCATAAAATCTAATAAAGAACCATATAAGATCAATGACAAGGATCTAATACGTTCCAAACCCTGAAAAACTTATGAGGAAAGGAAAATTCTATCATGAAAAAATATATTGTCGATAGATTAGAAGGGCTTTACGCCGTATGTGAGAATGAAGAGAAAGAGTTTCTTAATATTAGAATAGACCTACTCCCTCCCGAGACCAAGGAAGGTGATTGTCTCTATACTAATGAAGACGGTGTATATGTTATTGATTATGAGACCACTGAAGAAAATAGGAAGCGTATTCGCAGCAAGCTTGATAGCCTGTTCGAATAGTATAGTCATTAGAACTTTTTACTAGGATTTCATGCTTGCATATTTTAATCTATTAATCTATCATTATATGAATGACTAATATACGACAGGGGGAAGCTACCAAAATTGACAGAAGGAAAAATATCAAAGAAGATAATAATATTTGCTTTACCAATATTTTTGGGGAATTTATTTCAACAGCTTTATAATGTTGTAGATTCCCTTGTTGTCGGAAATGTTCTGGGTAAGGAAGCTCTAGCTGCTGTAAGCTCTACAGGCAGCTTAATTTTTTTAATTGTCGGATTTATTAATGGTGTCTTCGTAGGAGCTAGCGTTATAATTTCACGCTACTTTGGAGCCAAGAATATGAAGGATCTTAAGGTTGCTATTCATAATACTATTGCACTGGGATTAATCGCAGGAGTCATTATAACGGTAATCGGTATAGGTCTGACACCTGTACTTCTTAGAATGATGGGGACCCCTGAGGATGTCTTTCATAATTCCGTATTATATCTTCGTATATATTTTGCCGGCGGAATTGGAATAGTCATGTATAATACCTGTATGGGAATCTTCCAGGCGGTCGGCGACAGTAAGCACCCTCTCTACTATCTGATTGCTGCTGCCATTCTTAATACAGTGCTCGATATATTATTTGTAGCAGTATTTGATTTTGGTATTGCCGGCGCGGCTTTTGCAACAGTAATATCCCAATTCGTCAGCGCTATTCTGGGTTTTGTTAAGCTAATGAGAGTAAATGGAGAACATAAGGTTATCTTTAGTCAAATAAGACTAAATCGCACCATGTCTGCCCGTCTGCTTAAGATGGGCTTACCTACCGGTGTTCAAAATTCCGTGATTGCCTTTGCAAATGTTATCGTTCAGTCAAATATAAATAAATTTGGTTCTATAGCTATGGCAGGTTGCGGCAGCTACTCCAAGCTGGAGGGCTTTGCATTTCTACCGATTACCAGCTTCTCTATGGCTCTCACCACCTTTATTGGGCAAAATCTCGGCGCAAAGCAATATGAAAGAGCCAAGAAAGGGGCAAGGTTTGGGATATTTACAGGGGTATTATTAGCCGAAATCGTAGGGGTAGTGTTGTGGATATTTGCACCTATATTGATAAGCTTCTTTAATAGCGAACCGGATGTAATAGCATACGGTGTAAAGCAGATGAGAACCGAGAGCCTCTTCTACTTTTTGCTTGCTCTTTCACACTGCCTTTCAAGTATACTACGGGGTGCCGGAAAAACAAGTATACCGATGATAGTTATGTTGATCAGCTGGTGTGCTATTCGTATAAGCTACATAACCATTATGATTCGAATAATTCCAGATATTAGAGTAATCTTCTGGGCCTATCCCCTTACATGGTTTATCAGCTCAGTGGTATTTCTTATATATTATAAGAAAGCCAACTGGCTACATGGTAATATAGTATAATTATGACATCTCCCATCTGGCCTTACTACCCTTTTCTCCCTTTGTCACTACAAGCTTTGTTCCTATCTGTGTCTTAAGCTCGGTGACATGGGATATGATTCCTACCAATCTCTTACCTCCCGATAAATCGTTAAGTATCTTAATGGCCTGCATTCTGGTGTCATCACTTAAGGAGCCAAAGCCTTCATCTATGAACATGGTATCAATATGTATACTTCCAGCTGTGTTTTGAATAATGTCTGACATGCCAAGAGCCATAGACAGTGCCGCCATAAATGACTCACCGCCAGATAAGGTCTTAACATCACGGACCTGGTCATTTACCATGCTGTATACATCTAGGTCAAGGCCTACCTCGCCTTGCCCTGACAAGTCCTCCATGTCACGACATTTTAGTATGAACTGATTATTGGACATGGTATAAAGCCTCTTGTTGGCCTCCTTAAGAATCATGCTAAAATACATTCTCTGAATATATGTCTGAAAATTAAGATGCCTACCGCTAAGCTTGCCACCTGCTGTATTTGCCAATCTGCTTATAGCACTATATGTCTTCATAGCTTTTTCTCTATCACTTATAAGTCTTGTAACCTTAGTATAGACCTCCTCATTTCTTGTGCGGATTCCATATATGGACTTACTTTCCTCATCCAAATGCAGCTTAATGCTATTAAGCTCTATCTGCTTCAAGACCAGTTGATCGGTTTGGATTCTTGATTTTCCCTTAGTTTGCTCTTTATAGGTCTCAATACTAGTTTTGTTTCTTATGATTTCATCCCGATATTCTTGATCTATAAGGCTTAAATCTTCAATTTTCTGTGAGCTTAGTCTAGCTTGTCTATATTCCTCTAGACTCGAAAAGTTCTGCTTTGATAATTCATTCTTTAACTCTAGCTCGGATTTTTCTACTTCCTTTGAAAGTCTACTGTAGCTTTCCTCCTCAGTCTTAAGGTTACCTTTTTTTTCATTTGTGATATTGATAATAGCTTGATAATTTTCGGCAGATACAGCTTTTGCCTCTTCCAATTCATGCAGCTGTATTTCGGTTGTATTAAGCTCCTTTTGTGCATGAGCCTTACTCTCATAAATCAAGTCCTTCTTAAGACTTCCTATCTTAGTATCAACCTTTATAAGACTAGCAGCTACTTCCTGCCTTACCTTCTCTGCTTCGTACCTATTCTTATCATGGGTTTCTATAGCCTCCTCTAGCTCTTTAATCCGTTCTTGGTTAGAGGAATATGTCATCTCTGCCTTTTCTGCCTGATTTCTTTTATCTGTGTCAAGCATGAGCTGATTGTTACACTGCTCTAATAAAATCTCTATATCGGTATAAGCTATATTATCAGAATTAATAGAGGCATCAATAATTTTCTTTCCCTCATGGACTGCAAGCTCAAGCTCCTTCTCATAGCTTTGCTTAGCCTTTTGCAGGGCTTCATACTTATGTTGCCTAATATTAAGGGCGTCCTCCATCTCCTTCTTAGCGGCCCTTAGCTTGCTTTCATCTATTATATGATTAGAATTTATGGCCTTTTTAGGATGAGAAGTAGAACCGCATACAGGACAAGCGTCACCATCTTTTAGTGTTGCGGCCAGAATTCCCGCCTGCCCCTCTATGAAGCTGTGATATAATTCATCATATTCATATTTTCTTATTTCATAAGATCTTTCTGTATCCTTATAATACTTATCTTCATTTTCATAAATAGTCCGTAGTGATTTCATTGACGCAATAGATTTAATAAGCCCTTCCAATGCAGCCTTTCTTTCAGTTAAGCTATCTACAGTATGCTTAAGCTGAATATGCTGAGCTGCCACATTCTTAAGCTTCTCCTGTTCACTAGACAATGTGATTTTGCTTTTCTTTTCTTCCTCGATAAGCTGAAGCAGTCTTGTATACTCATCCTGTGCTTTATTATTATTTTCATTCAGAGCAATCTTTTCGGTCTTATATGTATCAAGCTCCTCATATTTTGGCAGTAGATTATTAATAGAGCTGATTTTAGATATAAGCCCTGGACTCTTCTTTTTATACTCCTCTTCTTTTAGCTCCTTATCTTTCTTAAGACTCTCTAATCTATCCCTATTATTATCCAACCAGGATTTAATATCCGCAATCCTTTTCATACATTCAGATAAATCCTTTTGTTTATTAAGGAAGGCATCCTCCTTGGGCTCTACTACCTGTGCCTTTTTCGCTTTATCTATTCTAAGCTTAAGATCAGCCATATCATCCTTCCTCTGGTCCAGCTCCTCCTTCCTTAATAGAGCCACTTCAAAGGAATCAAAGAGCTTGTTGTTATCCTCGGCTTGCTTAATCTTAGTATTAATCTCATCCAGCTGCTGGCCGTTAACTGCCAACGACTTCTTTATCTCATCTTCCTTATCCTTAGCCTCATTAATGATTAGCCCTATAAGCTCTAATTGCTTATCCGAATCGGTCTCCGTAAAGTGCGGCATAACCTCCCACTGTGATAATAATTCACTATTCTCTATACATTTAACATCCTCTGTCTCTCGGATAATATCCTTTCGATTGTCCTCTAGCTGTCCGTATATGGACTTTGCTCTTGCTTTTAGTTCTTCTTCAATCAGCCAATAAATCCTTGTGTTAAATATCTTAGTAAATATTTCTTTTCTTTCCTTGGAGGATGCATGAAGAAGCTTTAGAAAATCCCCCTGGGCAATCATTGCAATCTGTGTAAACTGATTGACATCCAGACCTATAATATCAATAATTTTCTGATTGGTTTCCTTTATCTTACCTCCATATTCCTGACCGTTAGGCAATATAAGAGAGACATTCGGTTGGTCGGTGGTCATGGTAAATTCTCCGTCCTTATTCCTCCTCCTACTCATACGCTCCTGCTTAGGACTTCTGATTATGGTAAATGTCTTACCGTGATATATAAAGCTGTACTCCACATAGGTGCGTGTATCATCATCGGCATATTGGCTACGCATCATCTCACCATTACGCTTCCCTCCGCTGGTTTCATCATAGAGGGCATATGTAATGGCATCAAAGATGGTGGTCTTTCCAGCTCCGGTATCACCGGTTATAAGAAATATCCCGCTACCTACTTCAGAAAAATCAACTATTTCCTCACCAGCATAAGACCCAAAGGCTGACATTTTAATGTATATTGGCTTCATCTAATCCTCCCCTTCTGCCTGTAGCTTATTAATTATATCAACCATAATGCTTTCTTCCTCACTGCTCATAGGAGCACCTTGCATTTCCTGATAGAATTGCTTAAATGCTTCAAAGGGTTTAAGCACAGTAGCTTCAAAATCTGTGGCCTCAAGCTGTGCTTTTGTTCTGCTATTTTCAACCTTAACCTCAAGGATATGGTCATAATGCTCCTCTAGCTGATCCTTAGGCTTATATATCTCATCCTCATCGGTAATAGTTATACTTACATAATCATGTCTGTTCTCATCAGTAGCTCTACTAATAATATCACTTAGGAGACCTCTTTCACTCCTAACATCCCGAAGTGAATATAGAGGTATCTTATCAAATGTTATTTCAGTCCCCTTATCCTTAATAGTTACCATGGTAATGGCCTTTGCATGCTTTTCCTCGCTTACAGAATACTTAAGGGGTGTGCCGCTGTATCTAATATGTTTCATGCCTATACTCTGCGCCCCATGAAGATGTCCAAGTGCTACATAATCAAAGTCCTTTATCCTATCTATATCCACGCTGTCAATACCACCGACGGTTATATAGACCTGCTCAGAATCACAGATCTCGGGGGACGCATCCCCTGACACATAAAACTGATGAGATATGAGGACATTTCGTTTACTATAATCAATATTCTCTCTATCTATAAGTGCCTTTATGGCGCTGTCATAGCTAGTTATCACTCCCTCCTCGAACAAATGGCGGACATAACCGGGCTTAGTAAAGGGGAGCATATAGAAGTTCACATCCCCATATTCATCCTTAAGTACGATTTTCTTCAGGTACTCATCCTCAATATATGGGGGCTGAACCGATACAAAGATATTATCCTTCTCTAGGAATGCACTAGCATAATCAAGTCTTTCGGCAGAATCATGATTGCCTGCTATTATCAGAACCGGAATATCTGGCTTTATATCTGATAAGTCATTAAGAAACTGATTAAATATCATATAGGACTCAGCAGAAGGAACCGATTTATCATAGATATCTCCTGCAATTATAATCGCATCCGGTCTAAGCTCCTTGGCCTTGTCAATAATCTGCCCCAGTATAGCAAGTTGGTCATCCTTCATATTGTAGAAATGGAGTTGCTTACCGATATGTAAATCCGAAATATGGAATATTCTCATGATATCCTCCTCTTGCATTCTAATAACTTTATTCTATCATATTCACATACAATTTTAACATAGCAATATTCCATACTGTGTCCAGAAATATTTCCTAATTTGCTAATAGATTTGGTGTCGGTTGAATAAATAAGGTGCTCCATAGATGAATAGAGTTAATCTTCATCATATGGGCACCTTTACTATTTCCTAAAAATTACTTAATGTTAAAGCCGTACATTCTATGAGTAAACAAAACTTAATACTTTTTTATAATCTATCTAGTACCTTCATATCCTCATCATCAATAATAAAGTCTACTTCAGCATTTGATACAATGCGTTCCTTCTTAGTTGACTTAGGAATAACAACCATGTCTTTCTGAATGCAATATCTTATGCATAACTGTGCCGCCGTCACCTTATATTTTGCAGCCATATCTACAATTGCCCTATCATCCAGAATTCTGCCTGTTGCCAGAGGAGAATAAGCAGTTATTAATATTCCATGCTTATTGCAATAATCAACCACTTCCTCTTGTCTATCACCGATATGAAAGCGTATCTGATTAACCATTGGAACATGCTTACACATGGCAAGTATCGGTTCGATATGCTTGGGTTCAAAATTAGATATACCAATAGCCTTTGCCTTACCGCTGTCATAGATTTCTTCAAATGCCCTCCAGCTGTCTATATTACCCTCGGTACAATCCTGACCTATATTTTCCCATGGCCAGGGCGCATGAATAAGATAGAGATCAATATAATCCATACCAAGAGCCTTAAGGGATTTTTGGAAGCATTCATGGGCTATGTCATAGCCCTTCATCTTGGCAGGAAGCTTAGTTGTTAAAAATATCTCTTCTCTAGGTATTCCGGAATCCTTAATTGCTCTTCCAACACTTTCCTCATTACCATAAGCCATAGCTGTATCTATATGTCTATAGCCTGCCTCCAGAGCCCATTTTGTGGAATCATAAGCTTCCTTTCCATCAGGAATCTGCCATGTTCCAAGCCCAAGCTTTGGCACCTTAATACCATTCTTTAGTGTATATGTTTCATTTAAAATCATATAATATACCTCCTTCGTTGATGGTGTTACAATTTATCCGAGTACGATGCCGGTTATGACGAAATAAAATATCAGTGATATGGCATCTACTATAGTTGTTATGAAGGGACTTGCCATCACTGCCGGGTCGAAGCCTATTTTCTTAGCTAGCATCGGAAGGGTGGATCCGACCATTTTAGCTATTATTACTGTTATTAGCAATGTGCTACTTACTATCAGGGCTATGCTAAAACCAACCTTATCGAATAGCATAAGCTTAACAAAATTAACTATAGCTAAGGTTAATCCGCTTAATATAGCTACTTTTGACTCCTTCCAAAGGACTTTAAATATATCTATAAACTCCACTTCATGTAATGACAATCCACGGATAATTGTTGCTGACGATTGGCTTCCCGAGTTACCACCTGTATCCATAAGCATAGGTATATATGCGGTCAAAACCACATATGTTTGCAGCGCATTTTCAAAGCGCGATATTATCATACCTGTAAATGTGGCCGATATCATCAGTATAAGTAGCCAAGGCATTCGGCTCTTCCATATATCAAATGTAGTTTTTTTAAGATAAGGTGCATCGGAAGGTGTTATAGCAGCCATTAATTCAATATCCTCTGTGGTTTCCTTCTCTAATACATCCCAGGCATCATCAATGGTGACAATACCGACCATCCTATTATCATTATCCACTACCGGTAATACAGTCAAATCATATTTACCAAACATATTGGCCACTTCTTCTTGGTCTTCAAATGTATTTACAGAGATTACATTTGTCTCCATTAATTCTTCGATTGTATTGCTATCTTCAGAAAGAATAATGGTCCTTAAAGTGATATAGCCAATTAAACGATTCACATTATCGGTTACATAGCAAGTATCAATTGTCTCGCTATCAAGACCTATTTTGCGTATTTTATTGATGGCATCCACGATAGTCATATTAGAACGCAAGCCAACAAACTCAGTGGTCATAATGCTTCCCGCAGAGTCCTGAGGATAATTCAAAATATGATTTATGGTCTTGCGGGTAATTTCTGTTGAATTTTTTAGAATTCTCTTTACTACATTGGCAGGCATCTCTTCTACTATATCTACCATGTCATCAATATATAACTCATCTATAACTTCCCTAAGCTCTTTATCAGAGAAGCTATCTATTAGTGCCCTCTGCCTTTCTGTATCCATCTCAACAAATGTATCCGCAGCAAGGTCCTTAGGCAAAAGCCTAAATAATAAAAGTATACTTCTTTCTTGGAAATTCTCCAGAAGTATAGCTAGATCATAAGGATTAAAAGCCGAAATTGTTTCCTTAAGGGCCTTGTACTTCTTCTGATCAATCATGTCTATTATGTCTTGTTCAAATTCCGTAATTTTTGCCATTGAATTCTCCTTCCAAGCATAACTAAAGTATCATGTCTGATACTCTCTACCATACTTGGCAGGAGTAAGGCATCATATAATTAATGCGTCAGTAAAAACGGACACATCTATAGTTATGCTTAATAATTTTGTTTTTAATACTAAAGTGCTGCTACAACTACCGTCAGCATCCATTTCTCTTGTTCGCTCCTTTCAGATTTTTGCTAATCTACTAAAAAATTCTTTCATTAATAGTCTATCTTCTTTTCAAAAACATGTCAAGCTCATACATCTTGAGTTTCCGCACTTTTATCCACAAGTACTCATTTTAGGCGATTTGTTATAAACAACTTTTAGAAAATGCCCAAAACTTAAGGAAATCCTCTCTGTTTTGTAGTAAAATTAATTCATCACAAA
>JAAYJU010000093.1 GCA_012522735.1 Clostridiales bacterium
CACGCTTCGCGAGCCACTCTTATGTTTGAAAATAAGACAGGGGAAAACCCCTGTCTTATTATCTAGTATTACATCATTCCCATTCCACCGCCGCCTGCAGGCATAACGGGTTCATCGGACTTAATATTTGCTACTACTGATTCTGTAGTTAATAATGTGGAAGCTATGCTTGTTGCATTTTGCAGGGCACTTCTTGCTACCTTAGTAGGGTCTAAGATACCTGCATCAACCATATCTACATAGTTCTCAGTTAGGACGTCATAACCAACTCCTGCTTTACTGTCCTTAACCTTGCTAACTACTACTGAGCCTTCAAGGCCTGCATTCTGAACTATGCAATGTAGAGGAGATTCGAGAGATTTAAGGATTATGTTAGCACCGGTCTTCTCATCACCCTCTAAGCCTGCAGCTAATTTAGCAACCTCCTTAGCAGCATGGATGAACACAGAACCGCCACCTGCAACAATACCTTCCTCAACCGCTGCTCTTGTAGCGGCTAAAGCATCTTCCATACGAAGCTTGCTTTCCTTCATTTCGGTCTCAGTTGCAGCACCAACCTTGATAACAGCTACACCGCCTGAAAGCTTAGCAAGTCTTTCCTGTAATTTTTCTTTATCAAATTCAGATGTTGTTTCCTCTATCTGAGCCTTAATCTGATTAATTCTTGCCTCAATCTCAGCCTTGTCACCTTCGCCGTCTACAACGATGGTATTTTCCTTCTGAACCTTTACGGATTTTGCACGACCAAGCTGCTCCATGGTTGTTTCCTTAAGATCAAGTCCAAGCTCATCAGTAATTACTGTACCTCCGGTTAAGATAGCGATATCCTGGAGCATAGCCTTTCTTCTGTCGCCATATCCGGGAGCCTTAACAGCAACACAGGTAAATGTTCCTCTTAGTTTATTCAGAACGATTGTTGTAAGAGCTTCGCCCTCAACATCCTCAGCAATAATAAGTAATTTTGCACCGGATTGTACCACCTGCTCAAGAAGAGGTAGTATTTCCTGAATATTTGAAATCTTCTTATCGGTAATAAGAATATAAGGATCCTCAAGTACTGCTTCCATCTTATCCATATCAGTACACATATAAGCAGAGATATATCCGCGATCAAACTGCATACCCTCTACAAGATCAAGCTCTGTCTTCATAGTCTTGGATTCTTCTACTGTAATAACACCATTATTGCTTACCTTTTCCATAGCATCAGCAACTAACTGTCCTACGGTGTCATCACCGGCTGAAATAGCTGCTACTCTTGCAATCTGATCCTTGCCGGTTAATTTTGAGCTCATATGAACGATAGAATCCACCGCTACATCTGTAGCCTTCTTCATACCCTTTCTTAATATAATAGGGTTTGCACCTGCTGCCAGGTTCTTCATTCCCTCACTAATCATCGCCTGTGCAAGAACAGTAGCTGTTGTGGTACCGTCACCGGCGACATCATTAGTCTTAGTAGCTACTTCCTTAAGAATTTGAGCACCCATGTTCTCAAAAGGATCGTCAACTTCTATTTCCTTTGCTATTGTTACACCATCATTGGTGATTAAAGGCGTTCCGAATGATTTATCCAATACTACATTTCTTCCCTTGGGACCTAAAGTAACTCTTACAGTATCTGCAAGTTTATTAACCCCTGCTTCTAGGGCCTTACGTGCTTCCGCACCGTATTTAATTTCCTTTGCCATGTATATATCCTCCTTCTTAGTCTTCTACTATTGCAACTATGTCGCCTTGCTTAACAATAATGAACTCTTCTTCATCAAGCTTTACTTCTGTTCCGGCATATTTTGAATAGATTACTCTATCTCCTACCTTCACTTGCATTGTAACTTCCTTGCCATCAACCATACCGCCGGGTCCTACTGCTACTACCTCTGCCTGCTGTGGCTTTTCCTTAGCCTGGCCAGGTAATACGATTCCAGATTTCGTTGTCTCTTCCGCAACTAGCTGCCTTAAAACTACCTTATCTCCTAATGGTACTAGCTTCATTTAATATTCCTCCTTATATCCAATTTTTGATAATTATTAGCACTCTATCTGATTGAGTGCTAACCGTCTTTATTATATTAGTAAATTTACCTTAAATATGCAACTTCTTTTCTTTCAGAAATTAGCGGCAATACTTATGTTTACTCCTGATAGCTCTTGTTTACTCCTTTTTTCTCATTTTTTCAATTTCAGGTCGTCATTTTTATACTATAAGCAATTTCCTCTCCTATTGTTATTGCATAAAAAAAGCTATCACCCTATGGCAATAACCCTTCTTATCTCCTTATATACTTCGATATAATATTCTATTAATAGTATATTATACTTTTTTAGTATATGCCGAATTAGAAATTGTATACCAAAACGGTACCAATATTATAGTAAAAATCATTTGCCCTAGATAATGCTATTGGTCTTGTTAATAGTGCGTGGCAATGCGTCCTTGGAATTCCTCCATGGTTCATTAGCATAACGATAATCAAACTTATCTATGAACCAATCCAAATCATCTCTTACCCTCTTCATATTATCAAGATACAAAGAATCTAATTCACTAATAAAATTCTTTAATTGTTCGCCAGTCAGATGCTTAGGTGCTTGCTTATAAAGCACACCATAATGATGGCTGCAAAAGCCCTGACATTTTCTAAGCTTCTGTCTGAAATCATCTTCCTGGCGATATAAATAAAATATAGTGGCAATATATCTATCAAATGTACGATTAATCTTCTCACATACATAGCACGATTTATCCAAGTCCTCAATATAGGATACAAGCCCTGAGCTTTCGCCCTGCTTCTTAAATAAGGAGGGCGCTTGTATTCTATTGCCTTTACCTGAAAGCTTTTCAACATCCTTAATGACCTTATCCATGTGACTTTTAAGGATCAAGGCTAATCCCAGGCGGTTCTGGTTCTTATAAAGAAGCTCAATATGCTCTCTACAAAAACCCACTTTGGATGTCTCGCCCCGAACATCATCCTCCATGTAGCTAGGTCCCATGGTGAAATCAATTGCTTTGATTTCCAGTTCTTTTCTCATATTACAAACCGGACATTCTCCGCCCTTATCAAAGGCCTCGTTTACAGGTATTGTGTGTAATTTTTCCTTCAATTTCTTCCCTCTTTTATAAGTTCTTTTATATCTCTTGCCTTTTCCTTGATTCTTTCGTTGGCTTCTCTGGATATTAGTATCCTAGATACCCATCTTGATGACTCATCCAGTTTACCGATTTTTCTAGCCAGCTCTGCTATCAGTAAAGCGATGGTGCTCTCGTCCATACCACACATAGGGAAGGTCTCCTTCATATAAGCCTCCGAAAACCCCTCATATGCATTAGATATAAACTCCATTTCCTCCTTATTAAGTCGTGCTATAACCTTCTTATAATCCGGTGTATCCTTAGGTAAAGTCTCTGTCTTTCCTCTTATAACCCATGCTGTCTTTAAGCAGGTATATGCTCTCTCAGAGGTCTTTGCCTTCTTTACTATCGAGCTTACCAATGCCATCTTATGTCTTGCAATTGCATCATCATAGCTGTATACACTAACGGTATCAGCAACAGGCTTATAGTTTGCAGAAATACTCTTCTTAACCCACTCAGCCTGCGTATATGTAACATACTTAAAAAATCTCGTTAATGAAGCATAGCCACAATTTGTACACATAATCGCATCGTATTTTAAGGGGTCTGCTTGCTTATATCTTGGCCTCAAATCACTATCAAGGCTTTTTAGCTTTACCCTACCTGTCTTGACACTCTTTGATTTAAACTCCTCATCACATACGGGGCAGGAAAATGTCTTATCAAATAATATATCCTCTTCAGAAAAGGTATCCTGTGCTTTTTTAGGGCTATCTTTATCTTCTTCCTTTTCCTTTTCATCATATATATTGATATTTGATAGATTGTCTAGTCCGAATTCCTCTAAACCGGAAAATAAATTATCCATGAATATACCTCCAATTCAAGTTTCATGTGTTTTGTTTATATTAAAGTCTGCTTTACGAATTACCAATCACAGAATATATGGGCTTATATATTATGATATCACATAATAAGATAAGATAAAAGTGGAAAATAAAAAAGCCATACTATATCCACTTGACTTGATATAGCATAGCTCTTATATGTAATTTATTTTGTACGATAGAATATGTGATCACCTAGTATCTTATAGTCACTATATCTTTTTTTAATACTTTTTGCACCGCTATTGTTCATTCTAAAGCACAGATAATTTCCTATATTATTTTCTCCGTTTAGAGCAGCTTTTGCTGCTTTAATTGCCCTATTCATGGCTTTTTTCTCAGCCTCAGGATTTTTCCCGGGGAATTTGCCTGTGTCATAAGCCTCTAAGGCTTTATCCAACATGCTCTTTCCTGTCTTCTTGCTTTTTATTGTTACCGAAAATTGAACTGCCCACTGCTTGTCGTATATAACTTCCTTAATGGTATTAACGTGATAATAGGCATCGCTTTTTACTCTATTTAACACAACATTGGCTACTGCAAGCATCCCCTTATAGGATTGGTTTCCTGCTTCTGTATAGATCAGACAAGAAAGAAGTCTTAGTTCTTCTTCAGTATATGTAGGTTTCTTAGCCTTCTTTTCCTTTTCAGCTTCTTTTTGTTGCTCCTCTTCAGGTTCTTCTTCAGGTATTATCTCATCGCTATCTACAATTTCCTGCTCTACA
>JAAYJU010000094.1 GCA_012522735.1 Clostridiales bacterium
GCACATATATCCCCTGGTAGTCCTCGGGGTTTCTAACAATAGTATTTACACCAACCAAAAGCCTGTCAGCAATCACCAGCTTCTTAAAAAAGCCCCATAATATTCTTTGCAAACCGAATGATATGGCATTTGTATCAAAGGAGTGCCCACCAAAGAGGCTTTCCTTCAAATCATCAAACCTACTTATGGGTCCTTGAATTAATTGAGGAAAGAAGGATATAAATAATGCCAGCTCAAAGACATTTTTCTCATAAGGATACTTGTCCCTATATACGTCAATAATATAGCCCATAGTCTGAAATGTATAAAATGATATTCCAAGGGGTAGAACAAAGCCAAGGAGCGGAAGCTCCTTATTCACCCTCAGCAAATCGAATACCGAATTAATATTAAGAATAGTAAAATCCGAATATTTAATTACAGCAAGAATACCAAAATTAAAAACCATACAAAACACAAGCCACAATCTCTGCTTTTTCTTAATCTGTGATTTAATGGTCTTTCTTTCTTCTCTTGATAGTGCTTCCTTATTCTCCTTTAGGTATTCAGCCTGCTTGGCCTGTAGTAGACCAATTCTTCTGCTGGCCAAGTAGGTCGACAGGGTTGTGGCAAGGATATAAGCCAGATACCCAACACCTGCAAAGCTATAAAACACATAGCTTGCCACAAGGAGTAGTATCCATTGAAACTTTTTTGGTATAATATAATACAGTATAAATAATACAACTACAAATAAGATAAACTCATATGATGTAAAAAGCATAAAGCCCCCTATTATTCATCCTCCAACAATCTTTCAATCAAGGCATGAATAGCCTTAGCGGAGTTAAAATTCTCCGGTACTATCTCTTCAACCGGTATACTTATGTCAAATTCCTCACTAAGATCTGATATTAAAGTTACTATATCAAAGGAATCGATGATCCTATCATCAATTAAGGTCTTGCAGGTCTCAAAGTCCACCTCGGGATGTAGTCCTTCTAAGATTTCAAGTATTTGTTCCATATCTCTTCTCCTATTTTTTAGTTTATTTTGCTTTATAGCTTTCCTTTAAAAGTACACGATTGATTTTACCATTGGGTGTCAGTGGCATGATATCTAGATTCTCTATCATATTAGGTACCATATATCTTGGAAGCTTTTGCTTCAGAAAGCCTGCAACCTCCGCTTTTGTGATATCCCCAACATAATAAAGTATTATTTTCTTTTTTACCTCATCAAATATACAGCAAGCCGACTTTATATCAGGCTGCATATTTGCCACAACCTCGATTTCTCCAAGCTCAATTCTATGACCCATATGCTTAATCTGGTTATCCTTGCGGGAAACAAATACCAGCTCGCCATACTCATTATATTTTCCCAAATCTCCTGTCCTATATATAAGCTCAGGATATAATGTATTTAGAGGGTTTTGTACGAATACTTCATTGGTCTTATCGAAGTTCTTATAATATCCTAATGTCAAAGAGGTTCCGCGAATGCAGATTTCACCCGCTTCTCCGTAGCTTACTGGCTTGTCCTCATCATCAAGAAGTATTATTTCTGTGTTCTTAAAGGGTCTTCCGATGGGAATTGCTTCGTCAAGCTCAAAGTCCCTATTGACCTCATAATAA
>JAAYJU010000095.1 GCA_012522735.1 Clostridiales bacterium
CTGTAAGATTATGAATATCAGAATCATGCATCAGTATAATGGGATAGTCATGAGCACCCAAATCTTTTTCAACATTACGCCTTATAGAGTATGCCGTTGGCCTTCCAACAGAATCATTTGAATCCACATTCCAATCATAGCATGCAAAACCACGACGCTTCATCTCCTCGATTAATTTATCTTTTATTCCCCTGCTATATCCATTATTACTTCCCCAAGGGAAGCGATAGATATTAGCCCTTCTTCCTGTAATATCATAAATCTGTTGATTCACGGTATTATAATCATCCAAAAATCGTTCTATGGAGCAATAGATTTTATTGCATAGATGGGAATAAGTATGTATACCTATTGTGTGACCTTCATTAATCATTCTCCTTAATGCGCCTTCTCCCTCCTTGGTAATCGCACTTCCAACTATAAAAAAAGTAGCTCTTACATTCATTTCGTCTAGAATATCCAATATCTCAAAAGTATTGGAGCTTGGCCCGTCATCAAATGTAAGATAGGCTATCCTTTTTCCATTTTCCATGCTATCAGGAAGGTCATATACTGCATAAAGATCTGGAAACAATGTTCTATAATCCTGCTCATCATCTGATACAGTATGTATATGCTCTTCCTTTTGAGCTGCCATTTCATTCTCAATCTCAGCCAAAATCAGGGTATGCTCGTCGTATACGTCAAAAGTATTTATATTATCCCTGGATACATTAATTTCTTCATTTTTAAAAACATATAATAAAAATAACCCAACCACAATTATCATTAAGAAATATATAAGTTTATTCATAAAAAAATGCCCCTCTTCTGCTGCTATATTTAATAATATGCAGCAAAAGAGCAGGTCTTGTATGTCCTAATGATTTTCTAAAACTTTAGGATATTTAGTCCTCCAATGCCATTTTCTTAACCAATCCAAAGCCTTGTCTAACCGCCGGAATTAGAAGAATTAATAGGGTAAGTATGGCTTCGGGAACAATATAGGATGCATTGTAGGTCAGGGAATATATGACTACATTTTGACCACCTGCATATTCATGGAAGTATATAATACCAGTTAATACATGACAGATATATCTTCCTGTGACACCTAGGAGGTAACCCTTTATAATTCCATACTTTGATTTGGAGAACACTCCTGATAATCCTAGGGCACCGAAGGCTATAGGATAATCAAGTAGTGGCTGTACCAAGGTTATTGCATATGGCTTTAAGATAAAATCAAGGATACCATAAGCGGCACCTGTTATAATACCAACCTTCGGTCCATATAGATATCCGATAAAGCAGATGAAGAACATCCTAAACAGAGTGATAGAGCCACCAAAAGGAAATTCATACACTGTAAATATTGACGTTATAACAGCCAAGGTCATGGCCACCGCTGAAAATGCCAGCTGCTTTGCAGAAAGCTTTTTCTTGCCTCCACTTAAGGCAAGTATAAGAACAAAAAGTAGAGCAATTACAACAAGTAAAGCGATGTTTCCTGCTGTAGTAGGATAGAAGCTCCCACCTTCTACATCAGTAACAATGAAAAAATCAAAAATACTTTTAAACATAAAAAACCTCCTTTGATTTGATTAGGAGGGGACACTTGATTGCTTCCTTACGCCGGTATTACCCGGATCAAGTATTGAGGGTCAGTATGAAAATATCTCATACCTCTCAGCATGTGCTCCCCTAGCTAAAAATTAACTATGTATTTAGTTTACTGCTATATAATATACAATCTTTATTCACTTGTCAACACAAAAATGGCTGCCCAATACTTAGTACTAGACAGCAAACAACGA
>JAAYJU010000096.1 GCA_012522735.1 Clostridiales bacterium
ATACATCAATCACCCTGGTCCCCTCCGGAAACCCGGGTATCTGATCCAAATATGCTATAGATGCATTCTTAGGGGTATTAACCCATCCCTCATCATATCCCGGAGGTACCGGAGCATAGGGATAGCCAGCACAATAATTCATCTTAAGAATTCCCACGATTAGTTTAAGTATTGTGGTCTTACCGCTACCATTTTCACCTACTATACCAACCTTCTCACCATCTGTAATATTAAAGGTCACGCTCTCCAATATTAGCGATGTATCAAGGTACTTTTTAACTTTATCTAAGGATATTTCCATCATGTTACACCTTCTGTCTTCTACGAATGAGCAGCCTAGCGTCCTGAGCTTAATCTGCAAATTCATGCTTATATATCTTAACAATAGCATAAATTCCTATGAAATTATACCTTAAACATTTTTCTAATCAATCACGGTACCAGGTACGGTACCTGGTACCGTGATTGGTACTGGTATTTTTTTGGTGTCATACCAACCCGTTTTTTAAATACCTCCTGGGCAAAAATCTCTTAACAATATAAGGATATCCAAGTCCGAATATGATAAGGATTACACCTGCAACCGCTAAATAAAACTTCTCTCGATAGCTTCCATAACGCATGGAGAATAAGTAGAAATCCTTTAATAGCTTCCTTCCCGGGCTTATGGATACTATATAGTATACAAGCGGAAGCATATAGGCTATCGCTATCTGATTAAAGATGCTGTATGCACAGAAGCCGATTCCCCCAACGAACAAAGCCTCTGCCAGAGTTCCAAGGTAAAACTGTAATTGTGGAAAGCTACAGTGATTAAGTCTTAAAAATATTATGTATCCACCTATAAGTATTGCTAGGCTCACAATAGCTTCTATTAACCTAATCAGGAGAATTACCGTTATGGAAGTATATTTTGCTTCCACCAGATCCCTGATATCCTTATTTTGCTCCGGCAGATTAATCGGGGTAATAAGAATAATTCCTATGAGCGCAACAAACATCTCCAGCACCGCAGCTGTTCTAGAAGCATCCAGATTCTCTACTCCCATAACCAAAGGTGATAGATGCAGGAGCACAACTGATAACAGCAAGCTTGGTAACAGACTAAGCCTTAGATTGACTTTTCCGATTTGAAGATATCTTGCCATGGATAATCAGCTTCCCCTTTCGTTTCATGCTGTATATATATACTGCTGCCACTGTTAGAATTATTGCTGCCAGGGTATATATTCCTCTATTCAGCGCCAGAATATTAAAATTCTCCTGATATATCTGATAATTTCCTAGGGTATTGTGTCGCGGAATCAGATTCAGACTATATCCTCCCCTTAGCGTTACAATTCCCATAAAGATGCTTGCAAACCACCATACGCCCATAACCAGAATGCCGATAGCTGTTTCGGTAAGCTCAGTTAAAAACACTCCGACTGAGGTGGAAATCATGATACCGGGCAGAAGCCAGCCAAATGTATATTTAGCAAATGCGAAGACATCCACGAATATTCCCTCCCCACTGCCGTTATAGACACATTGAAGGGTCATCCAGCCTCCCATCAATAGCACTGGTACCATAATCATCACTAGCATAGACAGATATCTGCTAATGATAATATTAAAGGAGGATGCAGCTCTTGAATAGATAACCTGGTTTGCTCTTGCCCTCTTATCCCTGAGTCCTCTGGTTACCGCCAGAAATACAGGAAGAATCGTTAGGATAATACCCATATAATCACTGAACAGTCTTGCAAATGCCCCTGATAGATGATCATTATAAACAATGGAATTGTATTCCCTCATCGCGTCCTCATAGGTCATAGGTACCCAGGCATTCGTCTGCAGGATACTGCTTCTATATCTTGATCCTCCGCCTAATATCTGGTTAGCCTGATCCATCAGCTCTTTAAAATACTCATAAGTCATATCTTCTTTTATGGTTAGCCCCAGCTCTTCTCTTGTAGGCACATCGCTGGAATAGTATACATCTATGGCTGATATAAGGTCATCCTTCTTAAGACCAGTGACCTCTGCCAGAACTCCAGCTATTTTCAATTGCTTTTCTTCATTTAGGATAACCTCCTTATAAAAACCAATCGGATAAGTAACATAACTGTTTGCTGAAAATTCCCTGATTATGGTTTTTAAGGTTTCATCCATAATTATATTCTCATCTTCACTATATCTCGTTCCATAATCATCAAGTCCCTGTACAGGCTTTTCAATCATTTCAAAATTACCTATTTGAGTGATATAGAATAAGAGCATACATATTATGAGGACATAATATGTAGAACATTTTAAAATCCGCTTACATTCTATGAGAAATAATTCTAATAGCATTACATCTCACCCCGTTTCTCCTGCATCAGATATATATACGCATCCTCCACATTGGCCTCACAAGCCTCGGCTCCATCAAATGGCTTATCCTTTGAGATAAAGCGGACATTAACATGATTTCCATTACTAACCATGCTGGTGACCGGATACTCCTCCTTCAACCTTGTCAGCTCAATATGGTTGATCTCTGCAGCATAAATCTTACCCTTTGCTCTTTCAATCAGCTCCGTTACCGATCCCTGATAGATGATTTCACCCTCCTCTAGCACACCGATCCTCTCACAGGTGGCTTCGATATCCCCGACAATGTGGGTGGATAGGATGACGATACGTTCCTGTGCAATCTCGCAGAGCAGATTTCGAAAGCGTACCCTTTCCTCCGGGTCTAGACCGGCTGTCGGTTCATCGACAATCAGGATTCTTGGATCATGTAGAATTGCCTGGGCGATTCCGAGTCGGCGTTTCATACCCCCAGACAGAGCCTTTATCTTTACTCTGCTCTTATCCTTTAGATTCACTTTTTCCAGTAGAGATGGAATTCTGTCCTTTCGCTCTGCCTTTCTTAAACCGGAAAGCACACCCAAATAATCCATTGCTTCATAGACTGTCATATTAGCGTACATGGAAAATTCCTGCGGTAGATAGCCTGTAATTTTCCTTATCTGGGCTTCCTTACCTACAGGTATTTTGCATACAGTTACCTCTCCCTGTGATACCGGAAGCAGTGTGACTAATACCTTCATCAGAGTGGTCTTACCGGCACCATTACGCCCGAGAAGGCCAAACATCCCGGTACCTATATTCAGAGTGACGTTTTTCAGCGCCTGCTTCCTGCCATAAAACTGATTGAGATTTTTAATTTCAATTGTTTCTGTAGACATAAGAACTTCCTTTCTTCGTGATTTGATATGAGCGATGCATATATTATGACGATGATTAAAGCAACTATCATGCAGCCTGCCAGCTTATCCAGTACCGTTTTCAGTCATCCTATATATTGCACCCTCCTATATAAAATACCAATGAAATATCTACAATTTATCTACATTTGAATTATTATTTTTTCCTAAAGTAAATGTCGCAGTTATGATTGCTCCATTCATCATCTGATTTTCTAGCAATAGGCTTCCCTGATGCTTCTCACAAAGAATTTTACAAATATAGAGCCCAATACCGAAATGTTCGGATTTCTGCTCCTTATGTTCTGTATAATACGGCTTTGTAGCCATAATCAAATCCGCCTTTGAAAACCCTATGCCATTATCTGCAACAGACAACAATAATTGCTTGCCATCCTCATCAAGGGAGAGAATGACTTCAATTTCTGATTTAGCAAACTGAATTGCATTGGACATCAGATTATTAAACACCTCCAATATCATGGTCTCGTCCAATATAAGTCTCCTGTTGTCGAAAATATTATTAAACACTTTAATATGTATACCTTCCATGCCATTCAAAATATCTGTTATGGAACGGATTTTTTTCTCTAAGTCCATAGCATTTACTGGTCTAAGCTTAAGTGGTAGCTCTTCCAGACTATTTATTTCCTTCATGGTATTGCTATAATTCTCCAATCTTAAGATCTGTTCTGACATCATCTTAAGTGTCGAAAGTAATTTTTCCTGAGATATTTTTTCCTCAGGAATATATTGAACTAACAGGTCGGTATATCCTTTAAGAACAGTCAGCGGCGTCCTCAGGTCATGGGCAAAAGCAGCATTCAACCGTTTCTGTTCCTCCATCATCTCCCACATTCTCTGATTATTCTCAATCAGCCTCTTTCGCATTATATCGAAGGATCGGCATAGCTCCCCCATTTCATCCTTATTATCATAATACAGATCAATATCCAGATCATTCCTACCAACCTTATCTGTAGCTTCTCTTAATATCTCCAATGGTGCCTTCAATTTATGGTTATAAAATAGATACGATGTCCCCATAATACCAATAATAGAATAAATAATGATACTCCAGGTTTGAATAAAATCAATGACATTGACCAGCACCCGGTCCAATTCGTTCAACTGGCTCATATCTCTATAATAAACAATCGATTCTCTGACCATATTTCGATTCTCTGCATAATATTTAGACCAGATATGATTGTCCCAGCTTAAACATACCGACTGAGTTATTACTGACAGTACAATAACAACTATAACGCAGGTAATGATGTATATCATCAAAGCCCTTTTAATCGACAAGTTGTTAATCCTTATTTTATATTTTTCTATGATTTCATCTAACCAATCCATTTATATCCCACTCCCCATACTGTCTCGATTAGATTCTGCTCGGTATGCTCCGCTATCTTCATCCTAATCCGTCGGATATGCTCCGTTATGATATTACTATCACCCTCACTGTCATAACCCCTGATGTTCTCATAGATTCGTTCCTTTGAGAAAACCTGTCTTCTGTTCATACAAAGAAATTCCAGTATATCAAATTCTGTCTTTGTTAATGGAATCTCATCCTCCTCACAATAAAGACAGCGTTCGTTAAAATTAACAGTTAGTCCACCGACGAACTTGACCATATCCTTCTTCGCACCTCTTGATTCTCTCCGAAGGTGTGCCATAACCCGAGCCCCTAGCTCATCAATGTTAAATGGTTTTATGATATAATCATCTCCCCCAATCATAAGCCCGTTGATCCTATCCTGCTCCGTTACCTTCGCTGTTAGAAAAATTATTGGACAACTAACGTGGTCCCTAATGCGCTTGCACACCTCTATTCCATCTATCTCAGGCATATTGATATCGAGCAGAATTAAATCAGGTCCAAAGGAGGCCTTCTCAATTGCCTCCCTCCCATTTTTAGATGTCATAACAAGGTATCCTTCTAGTTCAAAATAATCCTTTAAAAGCTGTAAAATATAAGGTTCATCGTCCACGGCCAATATTTTATATCCCACAATTTTACTCCTTTCAATGGTTTTCCATATATTACTATAGCATATAAATCCCTACAAATTCACTACATTTTTAATGTTTGAGCGATTGTATGTAGCATCTTATATGAATAATATTATAGGAATCACTTATGACCCCTCCATCAATACGAAAGTGTTAAGCAAGAAAAAAGGAGCATCGGCCTAAAAGGCTGAACCGACCCCCAAAAGCTAGACCAAAAATCTAACGATTGGGGGTCGGTTTAGATTCCTATATTCCCAGTCCTTTTCTAATTTATTTCTCTTGTCTTTATAGATATTTACCCTAGTCCAATCTTAACCAACCTAAGTATGCACTCGAATATAGGCGGGACCTCGGTATTTATCTGTGTTCTTTTTGAATTATTTGGAGAATTATCCGTAGATTTAGACGATTGCTCGGCCCCATCCCTTTTATCCTTCTCCTTATATTCTTTGT
Organism: Clostridiales bacterium; assembly: GCA_012522735.1. GTDB lineage: Bacteria > Bacillota > Clostridia > Lachnospirales > Lachnospiraceae > Mobilitalea. Next base: position 5,715 of record JAAYJU010000096.1, read on the forward strand.
ATCCAAATAATAAATATAAGGCATTATGAAAGTCCTCCTCGGTCACCCGTCCTCCTGCATGCATCGACTTATTCCGGATCTCAGTAGCTGTTTTATAATTACTAATAAATTGATAAAAATTAAAGCCCAAACTATTGCGTATTTTATATTGATTATTAAGTTCATATAGGAAAAATCCATAGCTTCCTAAGGTGAATGTCGTATCCTTGTCAATATCCCTAAATCTTTTTCCTTGTAATTTCAGAGACCGTTCTCCTTTAAAGCCACTTGCTCTTGATAAATCATAATCTGGCATTTTCTCTTTGAAGATATCCACCAGCCATATATTGTTTGTTTCTTCAAGCGCGGTAAAATAGTATGATAGGCTTCCCTTAAAATCATAATCTGATTTGTCCTCAATCCTTGAGTCCTTCTCTCTTGATGCCTCTCCGTATTTTATATATTTATAAACCTTTTCTAGTTTATATATTTCCTCCCAGTAATCCTCCGACATGCTGTATTCCGACAAATTAACTTCCTTTTCACCAGTAGAAGACAAATCTAACTTAGCATGCACCGTAGTTTCAATCTCATCCTTAAGCACTTCAATAAGCTCATCCTTAAGTACATCCTTAATCATGTCCTTAAGCTCGTCTTTGATATTACTGAGGTCATGCTCTGATTTATCATTCCTCTTCATAATACTCTCTAGATAATCAGCATTCATTCCAAGCGCTTCCCAATGATTGAATAAAGGCCTTGCTTTATATTTAAGGTGCTGCTTTATATCATCCTTAGAGAAGCTATTGCTCTGTAGGATATATTCTACCGAACAGCTAAGTAATGCTGGTATGCCTTCTGTTAGCTTAAAAAGGGTCTCGGGAATAACTGTTCCTATAATCTCATCCTTATATTTTATACGACTTTCTATGTAATCCTTGGTTTCATTATTTGTAAATCCACTCAGCTCTACCGCTGAAAAATCCACAAGCTCTACCTTAATAGCAGTTTCTGATCCTACCACAAGATGTGCTCCTTTGATTTCTAATCTCTTTAGGAGTAGGTCTGTTTCTTCCTTTTTATCTCTTTGAAATTCCTCATAATGGTCTATGAACAGATGAATTCTCTCAATATCCTCATCTTCACTGATAGCATCAATACAATGTAACGGTTCCTCATATTGCTCCATAATCTCAAGGAGCCTTTCATCCCACTTGGGATTGAATTCACTTATCCTTTGAATTCCTACCTTTATTTGCTCATATACCCACCTATAAAAGTCCCTTTTATTGTAGGAATTGTTTATTTCCCTGCCATCAAGATACAAGAACAAATCCCCACCAGCCAAGGCCTCTTTAATATATTGCTGATAACACTGCTTGAGTAAGGAGGATACTCCCATCCCCTTCGGACCATACAGGTTAATATGGTCGGTATCCCCTTTTACTCTCTTATAGAATCTTTCTAATGATACTTTGGTATTCTCCTTGCGATCAAAGAAATACCTATAATCAACAATTGTATCCCTGCTTACTATTTGAATAAGCTCTCGATATATCCAAGACAGCCATCTATTTCTATCGATTTTATTATCCTTATCCTTTATATTGTTGATTAAATCTATAACCGTCTCTAATATTTGGACATCACTGTCTTGATTTAATGGATTACCAAATGTCTGAAGGCGATATATAGCCGATACCATGTCTCTTAAGATGACATTTTCAGAGTTATTCGGGTTATCAAGTATCTGTAATAGCCTTTGCATATCACTGGCTATAATAGGAAAAAGCTTTAGTGCTCTATCAAAGTGCATCTGGTGAATTATATCCAATAGCACAAAATATCTTTCCCTCATCCTTTCTAATAAGTAAAGGCAATCTGCTTTGTTGTTTCCCAAGAACCTTATGCCCTCATGAAGCAGCCTAATACTCTTTTCATAATCATTCCTCTCAAACTCATCTATGTGTAAGAGATAGCCTAATTCAGCCTTTGCTAATTGTAGCTTCCTTTGTAGCTTATTATCAGCCTCCTTATCC
>JAAYJU010000097.1 GCA_012522735.1 Clostridiales bacterium
AACTGAGGAGTAATTGCCTTTGCAATTTCCTCAGGTGTGTGACTACCCACATAATCCATTCCTCTTTGAATGGCATTAGTGAATTTCTGTATCACATCAGGATTCTTCTCAATATAGCTCTTTTTGGCAGAAAACGCTGTGTATGGTACCTTACCGCTTTCCACACCAAGAGAAGCTACCACTTTTCCCGTGCCTTCCAGCTCCAGAGCTGTAGCTGCCGGTTCAAACTCCATAGTATAGTCACCTTGGCCCGATGCAAATGCTTGTGATGTCAATCCAAAATCAATATTTTGAACAATAGTAAGGTCCTCTTTAGGGTCAATACCCTGCTTCTTCAGAATATATTCAAATACCATCTGGGGCATGCCACCTGACCGTCATATACTAATGTAATAATCGTACACATTCTATAATCTTAGATTTATTCATAATAATCGTATATGGCTGTAATTTATTATCAGTTTCATCAAGTATTCCACATGATATAGCAAGCTTAATATACGGCATTATGGATTTTTTATTTGTATCATATCCTAGTTCGTTCATTTTTTTAGATAGATACTTAGCAGATGTGTAATCCCTTTCTTCTTCAGAGATCAATCTAAATACATCTTCTATTTTCTCATTCTCTTCCTTATTTAAAATGTCCTCCATATTAAATGTAAGATAGTCATTCAGATTATACTTTAACTGAATTTCTGGAATGCCATCCTTATCAACAATAATTCTGGAAACAAGGCTTTCAACATTTCGAATAGATAGATTGTCCGTAATCTTTTTTGCAAAATCCATTCCAACTTTTGTATCCTCTATTCTCTCATCGATTGTGTCTTGTAGTTTTTCAGACAGCCTCCCCTTCTCTGCTTTACATACTGATAATTGCTCAGTAATTTCGTGCTGCATTTCGTTATAAGTCTCTTCAATAATATCAATATTTGTAGCATTTTTTAAATCATTTAATTTCAATTTAATTAAGTCTTTCAATTGAGCAGAAAGTTGTTCTTCCCTTTTTTCTAGTTTCTTTATCTGTTGCCTGGTCTTGTATTTGAAGTTCTCGTAATCGTCCATTCTAAATTCTTTAATTGCTACTTCCCATATCGGCAGACATGCTTGAAGGAAAGCTTTGAAATATTGTTCAATATCATCTGCATTGATTAGATGAGCTTTTGAACAATACTGATTTCCCTTCGTATTATAGGTTGAACATATATAATACCTTCTTGTAGTAGTCGTCAGTTTTCTACGTATCAAAACAAGCTTAGCCCCACAATCTTTGCAGAACATGGTACTACTAAACGGTGGAACAGATCCTTCATTACGTTTGCTCCGAAAGTCATTCTTAGCACGCTCAGACATGATCCTCTTAACAGCCTCAAAATCCTCTTTACTAATAATTGCCTCATGATGATTTTCGAAAACATACTGTTCTTCCTTTGTTACTCTGTGATCTGTACCATGAATAACCCTTCTTTCGCGTTTACGCAGACGATATGTTCCAACATAAAAGTCGTTCTTCAAAATATCTCTTACAGAATAATCGTTCCATCTGCTCGAAACATTTGATGGACACTTCACTCTGCCCTCTTCTACGTTTAAGGATTCACGCATAGCAGCAGACGGGGTAAGAACATGTTGAGAATTTAAAATATCAGCAATTCTCCGATAACCATATCCTTCTAAATAAAGCCTAAAGATTTTTCCGACTACATCTACGTGGTCTTCATCTATAACAAATTGTTTATTAACGACTTTATAAGCATACGGAGCATGCGATATATAAGTCCCCGCTTTTTGTTTCATACGAATTATTGACTTGATCTTTTTGCTTGCATCCTTGACGTATCGTTCATTAAACCACGATTTAATACCTATGATATCATCATCCTTTAATGTATCATAATTATCATCGATAATTATAAGTCTTTTTCCAATTTGGCATATATGATCCAAAAATAATAAAACCTTTGCATTATTTCTCCCAATTCTTGATAAATCCTTTGCAATAACTACATCTATCTCCCCTGAATCTATTTTATCTAAAAGCTCAGAAAACGACGGTCGATCGAAAATATAGCCCGACACACCATCGTCTTCATAGTATTCACTGATCTCCATTCCATTTTCTTTTGCATATCTTTCTATTAGACTTTTTTGGTTTTCGATCGACGAATAATTCTTTTTATCGTCATCCTTTGATAATCTTACGTACCCTACAATATTCTTATCGTCCATAAAAAAAGCCCTCCATAAAAATATACACCTTTATCCTTAAAGGCATTTCACCATTTATTTCCACTCATGTAAATTAGTGTATATTATTTTTTTTAAACAAGATGATATATCTATTTCTTCGCCATCACTAATAATAACTATCTTAAACCCTACATCCTGAAAAAAACCAATCTTCTTTTCTATCTCCTCATTTGATTGATTGAGAGCTTTATGTATGTAATATACAGGTTTTGCCAAACTATAACACTCCTCTCGGGAATACCTGATTAATAAATGCTATGAGCAGATACTAATTAAATATTCTCATTTAGAGTTATTATGCTGGTAAACAACTTGTCCATTATGTATATAAAAGTCGTCTTACTATAATATATTGGTAGCTCTATGCAAATATGCGATAGGGTAAGCTAAAAGAAGCAAGTATATTATTTTTGAACCTGAAAATCTAACAAAAAAATATGGGTTGTTAAATTATGGTATAATACATTATAATATAGATGAAGCACTATCTAAAAGACGGAGGAACTATAAATTATCCCTTTTATAATTGAGTCAGAAATGACGGGTGGCAAGTTACCCTTAATGATATTATTTAGGAAGAGGTAAATGATATGAATCAGGTAGAAGTTTTAAACAATTTAGTCGATTATATTGAAGAACATCTTGACTCTGACATTGAAATTCATAAGATTGAGCAGTTAACGGCATGTCCTTACCGGATATTCCAAAGAATGTTCTCATTTATTGTGGGAGTTCCGCTCATGGAATATATCAGGCGAAGAAGATTAAGTGAATCAGCTTATGAGCTATTGGTTTTAGACAACAAGGTGATTGATATTGCACTAAAATATGGATATGAATCTGCAGATGCATTTACTGTTGCATTTAAGAAACAACACGGTATATCACCATTTTATGCAAAACAACAAAATGTTGAATTGATTTCTTATCCAAGATTATCATTTACTCTAGAAATTAAAGGAGGAGTAGCTATGAATTATCGAATTGTGGAAAAAAACGAAATGAATGCGTTAGGTGTATTTGGTTCAGTTGAAAATGACATCTGGGGCAAGGTCAAGGGGGATGGTACCTTGGCAGAGCTACAGAAAATATCGGGCAATGAGTCTTCGTTGGGCTTATGTTTTGGATATGATGACAAAGGAAATAACACCTACATGGTTGCAGTAGAGACAGATCAATCTGGGTATAAAGATTACAAGACTTATATTGTACCATCCACGTCCTGGATAGTATTTGAATCTAGGGGAGCTGTAATTCCAACCTTAGGTGAAACCTGGAAGCGAATATACAGTGAGTTCATGCCATCAAGTAATTATAAACAGGATCCCGATATCCCTACCATAGAGAAATATTTTAGTAATAATTCTATGGCTAATGATTATCTGGTTGAAATCTGGTTACCTATCCTTAATAAATAATTACTTATTCTGCCATGCTATATTATTTTTCCTTCCTATCGAAGCTGATAGCAGCTATAAATCTGCTATCAGCTTCTTCCGTTTATCTATTGTTCCGGCGTAGCCTGATAAAGCATTGATTTATTGACGTCATTAATATCTAAAATTAAAATAATCCTCTGGAGAAAGACCTTCATTATTCAGTTTTATGTATAAACTTAATCTATTTTGCTCTAGCAAGCCACTCATTCTTTTTATGTATTCTAAATTTAGATATTTCTCTGTAATTGCTTCTGCTTCTTTTTGCTTCCACCTATTTTCAGTCATATCAAGCAATTCTCTAAAGCATGTGGCATTTGATTTATTTACATCACCAAGTATATTCCATGCTGTCTCCTCATTTTTACTAATTACTTCTTTTATGTTCGGGTATTTTGAAATAAAATCTCTCTTCAGATAATTGATCAGCTTAAATTCTTCCCTTATAATACTACCAATCTTTTTAGCATAGAAATATACTTTTGAGTCTTCATTTTCATGATATTTATAATATAGAAAATCTGATAATTTGCCGATATCTTCATTGACATAACGATATGAATAACATCCCTCGTTGCTTTTATCCTCTATAAGCAATCCATCATTCTTAACCTTATAGTATAAGGGTGAAAATTCTGTGATACCGCATCTTTCAACAAGATAATACAGAACAGATGCAAAGCAGGTTTTCTCCAGAAAATCTATATTCGTACGTAGCTTATCAAATGTAGAATAAGGGTTGAAGTTAATAAATCCGATATCTACCGCAATATCATTCTCTCTAAAGTATTCAATGGATTTCAGATTATCCTCAACGGTAGCAATTTTGCGGTACAGTTTTAAATCCTCCTTATTACCTGATTCCGTACCAAAAACAATACCAACCAACCCCGAAGCTTTGATTAACTCCATTTTTTCCTTATCAAATTTCTTATATACTTCAGATCTAAAGTATGTTTCATAAGTAATATTTAAACCCGCGTCTACAATCTTACGTGCTATCTTCCACATTCTGTCTTGATTATGAGCTTCGTGATCTTCGAAGCTATCGTCTATGAACCAGAATCGGTTTATACCATACTCTCGCACAATTTGTTTAATTTCTTCTACTATATTTTCAGGACTTCTGCCCCGCCATCGATTGCTAGAATCCGTTCCCCAGAAATTATGGTGCCAGCAAAAACTGCAATTCCCATTACATCCTCTGCTAGTTGAAATATATGCATATTTTAGTTTATTGTTCATTAAAAGATCTCTTCTTGGAAATGGTAGCTTGTCAAGATCCTTAATCAGCTTTTCTCTAGGATTCTGAATTACCATACTCTTATTACGATAAATTAATCCCTTGATTGAACTGATATCCTCATTATTTTCAAGTGCATTAGCGAGATTTTTAAATACCAATTCACCTTCACCAACTATGGCATAATCAAAAAAAGAATACTTTTCAATCAGCTTTTTTCCATACAGAGTCGGCCAATAACCACCGATAGCAAATATAGCATTTGGTAACCTTTCTTTGATTTTTAAACAAGCCTCACAGACAACTTTTTCTGTAGTAGAATACATTGTGACCCCTATGATGTCTGGTTGATCATGATAAATCTTATCATAATCCAGATAGGAGCGAGTCGAATTGACTAATGATACATCAAATCCATCTTCTTCTAAGACGGCTGCTATCGAACATAGGCCGATTTCTTCGGTAATAATTGCATTTTTTTCAGTTAATATACTTAATAATAGTATTTTCTTTTTCTTTTCCATAAAGTCACCTTATTATCATACCATTATAGGCATGATACTGCCGCTACAAATAGTCTATTCTATCTATAGCGGCATACCTTTCTTAAAATTATACTATTGTTCAGAGCCTATAGGACTGCCAACATCTATAAAAAGATGCTTCACGATTGCCTAGGATCCTGTGCCTTCCTTTATAGCATACTTATCCCTGCTCTATAATCAGCTGATAGTATACCCCTTTCTTTTCCATCAACTCATCATGATTTCCTAATTCCACTAATTTCTTATGATCCATGACCAGAATGAGATCAGAGTCCATCACGTTATGGATTCTGTGCGCTACTACAATAAGTGTCTTTCCCTGTTTTTTTAGTTCATTAAGGCAATCCATAATCTTATCTTCCATGGCTATGTCGAGTGCTGAGGTTGCCTCATCAAGTATTAGAACCTCCGGGTTTCCAACAAGTAATCTGGCCAATGCCAGCCTTTGTCTTTCTCCACCGGATATGTTGGCTCCTCTATCTACAAGCAAAAAATTATATTCTTTATCAAGCCCAATAATATATTCATGTATATTCACTGCGTGGCAAATATTCTCCATGGATTTTTGTGGAACAGCTCTGCCAAACAATATGTTATTTTGAATGGTATCATAAAACATATATGGATCTTGCCTGCAACATGCCATTATAGAATATAGCTTTTGGGGATTGATTCTCTGCACCTTATGCCCATTTATTGTAATCTTCCCTTTGTCAGGATACATTAAGGATAGCAAAAGCTTTGTTATAGTAGACTTTCCGCTACCACTTTTGCCGACAATTCCCACCTTCATTCCCTGCTTAATCCCAAAACTAATGTCCTCAATCGCGTAATCGGAATTGTCCTGATACCGATAATAAACATGGTCAAATACAGCCTCATGAAATTCCATAATATCTTCTGTATGCCGCTTTATCCTAATTGTTCCCGTTATATCATGTAGCCGCTTAATCTTTGAACCGACACTGGATATGCTTACAAGCTCTGAATAGGCCTGCTCCATAGAATTAATCAACATGGAACATAGCTGATATTCTACTACATAGGTTGATATTTCAAGCTTACCCTGCATTGTAAGATATCCTCCGTAAGCCAGTACAGTAAAAGAAATACTCCACTTAAGAATATTTGTCATAAAATAATTCAGATTACCATATCTGTTTATTCTTTTTGCCTCACTGTAATAGTCGCTAAAATACTTTTCGTACCTATCTTTCTCCCATTCTCTCCGATTATAAATAATAATTTCGCGTGTTGCAGATAAACCTTCCTCAATAATAGTATGTAATTTATTAGTTTTTTCCATATATCTGCCAAACTGCCTCCAAAAAATACCTGTAAAATATCTGCCTATGATGACATAAGCTATGCCCAGCATTAAAATTAACAGAAACATCTGTTTATTAATATTAATCAGAATGACTGATATTGCTATAAATTGTATATAGTACTTACAACCTATAAATTTGGCTAATATACCTTCTCCAATTTCATCTGAATAATGGGTAAGCAAATCGATATAGTACTGTTTATTTTCTTTCTTGATATCCCGTAGCGAGAGCTTATGAATATTATACATCACTGTATCAACTACATTTCGCTTAATTGGATTTTGGATTTGAAGAATCCCTTGGTACCTTAGTAATATTGAAAAAATAGCGTTTAAAATAATTATGACTGTGAGGATAAACGCAAGGTGGATACTTAAGCTTAAATCGGTATGCATAAGTGCATCAATAACATATTTCTGCATCCATACTTCTCCTATCCCCAGAAAGGTTGAGATCAATAGAATGATTACCATAATTATAAGTATAGAATAAATCTGTACTCTTTTAATAATCCATATAAATTCATCAATACATTTTTTCATCCTTCACCACGATTCCTTTACAGATTAGTTTTGTCAGGTAACCATTACGACTGATGAGCTCCTCATATCCACCGTCTTCAACAATTCTGCCATTTTCCAGTACAAATATCCGATCAGCGTTTTTGATAACATTCAATCGATGCCCGGCAAATATGATGGTCTGCTCCGTCTGTTTTAGTGCAGATAAGATTTTCTTCTCATTCATAAGGTCAAGATTCGCTGTTACTTCATCCAAAAGTAAAACCTTGGGATGACGTAATAGCAATCGTGCCAGAGAAATCCGCTGTTTTTCTCCATCTGATAATCCATCACCCCTATCCTTCAAATTTGTATCATATCCATTCGGAAGATTTTTTACAAATTCGTCAGCACCTGCAAGCTCTACCACATCCATAATATCCTCATCTGTCGCCTTTATATTGGCAAACCTTAGGTTATCTTTAATTGACATGGAAAACAGATAGGTATCTTGAAATGCGATACCGATATCATTGCGCAGCTCCTCCATGCTATACTCATTGACCGGTCGGTCATCTATTAGAATTTCTCCACTATTACATTTATAACAGCCTACAATCAGCTCAAGTATTGTCGATTTACCTGAACCGCTCATACCAACAAGCGCCACTTTCTCCCCTTGATTTACTACAAATGATACATCCGTAAGTACTGGATGGTCCTGATGATATGCAAAGCTGACATTTCTAAATTCTACCTTTCCTTGTGATACTGAAGAGCTTTTTTTGAGCCCGGTTTGAACTTCATCATCTCTGTTCATGAAATCATACAGTTTGTCAGCCGCAAAGATATGTTTATTCTGTTCAATGATTAAGTGATCCAGATTCTCTAAAGCGCCAAATGCTATCGACAGATACATAAAGTCTGCTATTAGCACCCCTAAAGTATCTTGACCGTTGATAGCTGATATAGTGCATGTAATAATATATGTCGTATATGCGACAACCTTACAAGCTAAAAATACATTTGTCTTTAGATACCCTAAGAGAAATAACCGGTTCCCCTTAACCACAGATTTTTCATAGGCTGTAGTTACCCTGTTCGAATTCCATTCCCCCGCGTCATATACTCTAATTTCATCTATAGCCTCGACAGCATCATAGGCATTTTTATTGTATTCAATAGTTGCTTCAGCTAAAGCATTACCCGTTGATTCTATTCTGTGTTCAAAAATCTTATTCCATATAACTACCATAATATCGCTAATTATTACGACACCTGCCAGAATTAGGCTCCCGTTATTCAATAGCATAATAACCGCCAACAGGTTCGATAAAAGGACCATAATAATCTGCGGGACATATTGCTGAAACAAAAAATAGATTGATATAACATTATTGGACAGTAAAGACATTACTTCTCCTTTTGCAGTCTGTCCAAAATACGGCAATCCCATCTTACGGGTTTTATTATAGACAGACCACTGTATTTCTTTTGTGCCCTTTTCTACATATACAACTTCAAAGCATTTTCCAGCCATATAGGATACTATCATAACCACCACCGTCACAGCAGCATAGAATAACAGCTCTTTGTTCAATATTATTGCATTTTCTGAAACGGTATTATCTATAAATATTTGTATCAGTTTTGGAACAAATACATTACCGATTTCATATATTAGCCTGAAAAAAATAGCCATGATTACATATAGCAGATATTTTTTCAAATAGGATAAGCTCCAAAAATAGAGCTTTAGATAGTTTACTCTTTTTTTATTTTCACCCATACTAAACTGTAGCCTCAATCTCTTCAACTCTATTCTTCAATTCCTTTACCTTGTCTTCTCTTTCCCATGGTAAATCCAGATCGCTCCTACCAAAATGTCCATAAGAGGCTATCCTTCTGTAGATAGGTCTTCTTAAGTCGAATTGACGGATGATTGCGGAAGGACGTAAATCAAACACCTGGTTTATTGCAGCTATAATTACCTCTTCCGTAACCGTATTTGTACCAAAGGTGTCGATACTTACGGAGACCGGATGCGCTACCCCAATGGCATAAGCCAGCTGAATCTCGCATCTATCTGCAATCTTTGCCGCTACAACGTTTTTAGCAACCCAACGAGCAGCATAGGTAGCACTTCTGTCCACCTTTGTAGGATCTTTTCCGGAAAATGCCCCTCCCCCATGCTTGGCATAGCCGCCATAGGTATCAACGATTATCTTTCTGCCCGTTAATCCACTGTCTGCAAGCGGACCTCCAACTACAAATTTTCCAGTCGGATTGATAAATATCTTGGTATCCTTTGCTAATAGAACTACAGGGAGAGTCGGTTTGATAACATATTCAACGATATCATTATGTAATCTGTCCATACTTATATCCTCTGAATGCTGGGAAGATACTATTACTGTGTCAATTCTGACTGGTAGGTTATCTCTGTATTCAACCGTTACCTGAGATTTACCGTCAGGCCCCAAATATGGTAATATCCCTTGCTTCCTGACTTCAGCTAATTTTCGGGTAAGCTTATGGGATAGGACTATAGGAAGTGGCATCAACTCAGGTGTTTCATTACAAGCATATCCAAACATCATTCCCTGATCTCCGGCTCCAATTTCCTTATCATTTACAGCCTTTCCATTTTTGCTTTCCATCGACCGATTTACTCCTATAGCTATATCCTTTGACTGTTTACCGATGGAAGTTATTACCCCGCAGGTGCTCCCTTCAAATCCGAATTTATTATTGTCATAACCGATATCCAGTACTACATCTCTGGCAACCTGCGCTATATCAACATACATTGTACTGCTTATCTCGCCCATTATATTTATAATTCCCCTTGTAATAGTGACTTCACATGCTACTCTGGCTTCCGGGTCATGTTTTAAGTATTCGTCTAGAATTGCATCCGAAATTTGGTCGCAGATTTTGTCCGGATGCCCTTCAGTTACCGATTCTGACGTAAATAAATATTGCTTCATTACAACCTCCAATCCGCTGTCTTACAGCGCCTTTAGTAATTTAATAAAACTACCAGCCTATGTATAGAATTTAGTCTGGCAGATTAAGAATTTTATTCATCCTTTTCTCTGTATAAGCTACTATTGAAGAAATCTTGTTAAATTGATTCATGTCAAGCATTTCATATTCAAATTCTATTTCTAGTTGTAACTCGATATTCGTAACAATTTTGACAAACAAAAGTGATGACAATTTCATATGAGCCAGGATGGAATCTATGTCAAGAGTGTCCACATAGGTTATATCTTGCTGGTTTTCACCATCATCCTTAATTGCTTTCTTCATTATATCCAAAACAATTTTTGCAACCTGTAAATCCATTCCTAACTCCTCTCTATATAATGCTCTATTCGTTTCAATCATTTATTCAATAAACTGTGTTTTTAATAATTGTTAATGCCATGTATTCATCTGATGCCAGTTCATGAATGATTTCTGATATCCTTTCCTGGATTTTACGGGAGCCCTCCATGTATCGAAGTTTCATAAGCAAAGCCCGTAGCATTCCCCATCTTATACCTGCTTTCTCAATGATTTCGGAAGCTTCAAGGATTGCCTTCTTACTCGACCTCTGTGCATATAGGTTAAGATATCCGGCAAAATGTACCCTTCCAATAGATAAAAGTTCGAATTTATGGCATATAGGAGAGAGCCAGACCGCCTGCTCCTGTGCTTCAGGACATTCTTTCATAATATCCATTTTCTTTACTGCCTCAGCAAAGCTTCTCATTGCTTCGAATGAATTATCATAGTCTATACTGCTATATCGTTTACTAACAACGGATAATAGATCCGCTTCATAATCGATATCTCCCTCAGCTACGTCGATTTCATAAAAAAGCACAATCGGACCATGATAAGCCTTTAAAAAAACATCCTTATTTAGTACGATATCACTATCTAGTGTTAGACAGTCACTGCACAGTAAGTCTCCATCAACAGTAATATTATGAACGATTATCGAATGGGTATCTGCTTGACCTTGTAAAACCTTGATCCAATGATGAAAGCGTATATAATCAACAACCACTACCGGTTTGCCCTGCATAATCTGATTGACGATTATGTTGTAGGCTTTGCTGGCTTCATTGATAGATAAATATTGAATATCAATTCCTAAATACTTAAGTGAATTTTCTTCAATACTTCCCCAATCAACCTTAAGTTGCTCACCAATTAACTGTTTGTCTATATTATTTATAAAATCAAACGACCATTTCGTATAGTAAATCCATCGGTAATCTTCTCTCATGCTGGAAAGAATTGATATGAGAGTATCCTCCATACATTCTCTTCCAACCCTTTTCAGCGGGATAATTTTATTCATATAGCTGTACTCCTTTATTTATATGTATATCTTTTCGTATTTATTATTTTATTTCATAGCAATACAGAATATCTTGTCTATTGTTCGATTTGTAAGCAGGCTATTATAATCAATAAGTATGTTATGCTTCTCAAGCTCAATCTGTAATCTCCCTAAGGCAAGCGAATCTCCTCCGGCATCATAAAAGTCCTGTGTATCAGAAAGCTCATCAGTCGCCAGAATATTTGACCATATTTTGCGGATAATTTCCTTGAGATTCAGTTCCTTATAGGGTGATTTTTCGCTATCTGTCCTGACGGTTTTATCCTGTTCCCAACATATCAGTCTGCTTCTGTCAATCTTCCTGTTCACAGTTAATGGAAAGCTATCGATAAATATATATTTTTGAGGTACCATATATTCAGGCAATATTTTACGTAGATATTCTCTTAGCTCATATGTATTAACCGAATCGTCCTCCAAATAACATACCAACATATTTTCATCATAGCTGTTAACGACCGCGACTACTGCCACCTGCTGTATTCCTTTATAGTTCAGAATGCTTTGCTCAACTTCATAGATCTCAACACGATTTCCCCGGATTTTAACTTGGTTATCTTTCCGCCCGGTATACCATATACAGCCATCCTCGTCAACCCAGCCGATATCTCCTGTTCTATATACGACTCCTTTATGCCAGGGTCTTTGTATGAACTTCTCAGTTGTTAAATCCACATCATTCCAATACCCGTCTGAGAGGCTTACCCCACTGATACAGATTTCACCCTTTTCGTATGGATTACAGAATGATTCCTCTGTGTTAAGCAAATATATCTTTGTATTTGCTATCGGTTTTCCGATTGCTACAGAGGTGATTGTGCTATCCGGTTTTTTTTCTACGATATGACAGGTTGCATAAATTGCAGATTCCGTCATACCATATATGTTTGCAATTTTGGCATTTGTAAAAACATGGTTGAATTTTTTGGCTAGATTAATTCCAATTTGCTCGCCACCGTTGAAGACCCACTTCAAATCCGGCAGAGGATCTTTTATGCTCCTGTGTTCGATGTATTCCAGAAATAATTTCATCATGGATGGAACAAATTGTGTATAAGTGACTTTATTATTCCGCATACACTCATAAAGCTTTCTCGGATCCTTTTCATCATTGCTGCTAATGATGAAAATAGTAGCTCCGTTTATCAGCGGCCAGAAAATCTCCCATATGGAATCCGTAAAGCTTATTGAAGTCTTAAAGGCAATTATATCTTCTTCCAAACGGAAACAGTCATTCATCCAATATAGTGTATTGGAAATTGCCTTATGGGAAACCTTGACCCCCTTCGGTTTTCCTGTCGTTCCTGAAGTATAGATGACATAGGCAACAGCATCTATATTACAGTCCCTTATGTCGCATTGCCTATCAATACAATCTAATCTGCTGATTTCATCATATGAAAATATCTTCAACTTTGTATTGGTGGATAATTTTAGTTGATCCTTTGATAGATTTATAATTACTCCTGAACCAATATCATTAATTATAGTAATTATTCTTTTCTCGGGATAGGATGAGTCAATCGGCACATAGCATGCACCGCATTTTAATATTGCAATTACTGTAACAATTAATTCTATGCTCCTATCGGAAATAACAACTATCGGATCTTCTTTTTGAATGCCGATTTTCATAAAAAAACTGGCAATCCTATCTGATATCTTTTCTAAGCTGTCATACGATAATCTCCTGTTATAATCTATAACAGCAACTTTATTTTTTTGCTTTTGGGTCTGTTCACTTATCAATTTATCAATACACTGATAGGCGTAATCTCGTTTTCTCCCGGTAATACCGGGATTATTTTCATTCTCCGTCATATGCAATTCCCTCTCGAAAGAATTCAGCCAATAAATCAACTCCCTCTTTATATCGTTTTGATGAAAACGATAATCGCAATGTTTTGGGCAAACCAAAATCAGAACCCGGAACGGTTGCAACTAATTTCAATTCTAAAATTCTTTTTGCAAGGTCAAGGCTTGTAGTATAGTTATACTTTTCCATATACTCTTCGCAGTCAATGGTAATATAAAATCCTCCCTCTGAGTAAATCGGGCGTATCAGATCAATCCCACTCAGCTTATCCATGGTATAGTCTCTGCGTTCCTTATAAAGAGAAACTAGATACCGAACCTCATCCTGATGATGAAGTGCTTCTATGGCCCCAAATTGTACAACAGGATCTACCGTTAGTAATGTGTGATGCTGAATGACAGTCAGCGGTTCTATCATCTCATCCGGTACAATACAGTAGCCTACCCTTCTGCTATACATCCTAAAGGATTTGGAAAATGCATTCGTAGTTATAAAGATTGATTTTGTATCCTTAAGATTCATGACTGATTTATTCTTCTGATCGAAATAAACATTGGAATATATTTCATCATTTATGATTACTGCCTGCCCGTTAACAATGCGATCAATCTTGTACAACTCTTCATCCGTCAGTACATTTCCTAAAGGATTTCCTGGTGTATTGATTACAACAATTTTTGTCTTAGTGGTGAAACCTCTTTGAAAGGATTCAAAATCTAACCTTCTGCTATTGGTGTCGATTTTATAGTATCTAATATTCGCACCTGCAAGTAGTGCTGAGAACTTATAAAGCGAATAATATGGGTGTGGCAGTAATACCTCATCCTTTTTACAGGATAACAATTCAAATAAATTTCTGAATATACTACTGGTGCCCGGTGATATTATAAAATTTTTATCAGGGATTTCGACACCAAACTGCTCTTTATAATATATCGATAATTCTTTTTTTAGGGCTGGTAAACCAGCCGGATATACTAAGGAGCTTTTTGAGAAATCTGCTAAAGCATCCTGCATAGCATGAATGATATCCTCATGCAAGGCTAATTCCGATTTCCCTAATGTCAGTCGAACAACTTCTTTTTTCTCATCATATTCCATATGATTTGCGATATCATCAATTACGAACATTAAAAACCGATTTTCTGTAAAATCAATATTTAAGCGTGATACCATTATATACTCTCCTTTCAAACTGCCATTTGCAGTAACTCAATCATATTTTTTTCCGGATCCTCATAAAATACAATTTTAGATTTTCCAACTTTGGGAAGCTGTACTTCGAATATTTGACTTACTGGTTTGATACCCTGGGCTGCCATCTTATTCATACTGTCTTCCAGAGATATGACTAAAAGTGTAATGGTAACCTGTGTCGTTGGTATATATCCTTTTTCTTTACCATAATCAAGATATTGAATTAATTCTATCATTGATCCCATTCTGGATAATTTCAACAATACGATTCGATAAGCAGTATACATTCCTTTCGAAACAAAGAAAACCATATCTCCTGAAATAACACTATCCTCTACAATTTCCATACCAAGCTTCCCAACGTAGAATTCAAGCATATGCTTCATGGATTTTACAAATATATCTACATGTATCAGCATATAAATCCTCCATATTTCTGTAAAAGATTGGACAACCTTAGTTTTTCAATATATATGGTATTTCTGTGTTTTTTTACTTACTGTATCAACCATAGCCTGAACTGTCTCAAAATTTATGGGTGACATATCCTTTTCTTCAAACGAAATATCAAATTCATTCTCAAAAAAGATAATCACCTTTACTATACTAATTGAATCAATCAATCCGCTGTCAATCAGCTGCTGATTATCCTCCAAATCCGACATGTCATGTATAACCTCGTTTAGCAGATATTTTTTTATTGTCTCCTTATAATCCATCCTATTCACCTCCAGTGTTAGCTTTTATCCATACTACGGTTTTTATAGCTAAATATTATCTGTCTTTAAAACAGTCGTTTCGGCTGCCGAAACGACTGTATTTCATGTGTTGTTCTATTATTTCATATACATCCTTTGTTCTTTCCAGTATCAAAAGATGGGAAGCTGCCGGAAAACATATGAATATCGAATCAGATGTTTTACTATAAACCCATTTTGATTGCATATGGGGAGCTACCTGATCACATTCAGCGGAGATTAGCAATGTCGGTATTGATACCATGCCCAGTAATTCCGTTATATCATGCGAATAGTATTCGATACATAAATTTAAGAAATTAACCATTGTTTCTTTTAGCTTAAATGGTGCTAGAAGACAATCTCTATGCTTTTCCGGCATAACTTCAAATATGTAATTTTGATTTGCTATGTCGTATTCCTTAATCGGCCTGTTGAACATGCCGCTATGAATAATCTTCATATAGAAATCCAGCATTTTTTTATCATTCCTTATAATCTCGGCAATCAACTGTATATTTTCTCTGAATTTAGAGTGATAGGGCTTGCTTCCTTCAAAGGGTGCGAATTCACCACATACAAAAATCTGTGATAGTACCTTATCAGGATGTTTAGTATAATAAAAAAGTGCCGCTTTTGCACCGGAACACCACGACATAATATGAATTTTATCTAAGCCTTCATTATTTATAATTGCTTCGATATCAGCAACCTGATCATCTACGCCACATATATATTCACGGCTTCCATCCGGTTTTTGAGCATCATAGATACCTCGGGTATTCCAATAAACAACACGGTAATCAGCTGAGAGCATGATAATCAATTTTGTCCAGGCATCCGCATCTACGCCATAAGCATTTACGATTACAATTGTCTCTCCTTCACCAGCTGTATAGTATTCAAGCTCTTTACCATTATCTAAATATACGATCTTTTCAGACGGAGCGAATTCAACCTCTACCCTGTTGAAGCATGTACTAATCTCATCATTTTTGCATACACAGCTTTTACCTTCACCTTCCTTCATCCACAATCTTGGAAAATGATATTGATAAATTTTATAAAAGATTGCATCTATGGAATTTAGCTTCTCCTCCACATTGGCAACCTGAACCTTAATTTTATATTGATTTGTAAATATGTTGTTCATTATATCCAGAACAGATATTTTCTTATCTCCTATGATAGAATATATTTCATATAATGTGTCCTTTGCGGCATGGTACATCTCAATTATTTTGGCGATTACAGTTTCAACACTTAGCGAATAGATATCTCCATCAAGTGTCTTTGGAATGTGAATAGAATTCTCCTTAAAGTAATTTGGAATTCTGCTTTCTACCCACAGGACATATTCCTGTATCCTATGGGATAATATATTTTCAAAACTGAGATACTGTGCTCCGTCCCTTTGACAATAGAGAATAGGCGTCCGATAGATTTTGGTGCTTATATTTTTTTCTTTACCAAGCTGCACTAGATAAGCTTCGTTTATTTCCCTTACATAAAGAAAGATATCACTGTTTTCGTCCCTATATCCATGATGATAGTAGGAATAGTAGGAGCTCATATAATTTATTTCTTTGCATTCATAATTCTCAGCAATATATTCTAGCCGATTCATTTGTTCCGTATTATAATAAAGGATCTCCTGTTCGTAAGTGTCAGTAGAAAAGTATATGTCATCATATATCCATAAGCTGACTTTCTTATTTTTTAATAGCTCTAGGGATTCCATGGAACCGCTTAATCTTATAATATTATGAAGGCTTTCTTTAAGTTTATCTTTTTCATCAATTGGTTGAATCGTATCCAAAAGGGAGAATAAATGCTTCTGATTTTCGTCACTGCCTATATAGTAAATCATCTTCTTACAAGTATCTTTAATGGAGCTCATAAGCTTAATTCCAAATATGTCATGTATTCTGGCAAATAAAATTATCTCTTCCATAACACCTGTTACCTTTCTATGATGTAATCAATATAAATCAGCCCTTTCTCGTAGCTACTTATTGCGCATTTTTAGGTTATCATACAAGGCTTTATTCCCACTAAATACATTCATAAGTTCATTCATAGATTTAAGATAATTCTCGTCTATATCATCCTTCTCAACACTGGTCAATGTTCCAAATATCTCCGAAAACCTAATAAACTCTTTTAGTTTTGCACCCTGAGAGATATAGTAGGCTAGTGACCATAGGTTAAAGGAAAGTGACGGCATAAAGCAGGAAGCCTTGATTGAGCAAATTGCATTCATGACTATTTCTCCTGCCTGTATACTATTCATATCCTTATGCGACCAGCTGTATCCGTAACCTTCAAGCTTATAGTATTCCCTTTCATTGTAAATCGGCACCGCATTTTCATAGAACCAGCATTGCAAATCATAAAAGGTTGGGTTTGCATATTCTATGAATTCAATAGTATCCCTTGCAGTTGTAACCGTTTCCCCCGGAAAACCTATAATGCAGGAAGCATAACTGATAATATTGTGTTTCGTTAATTGCTGTATGCCCCAGTATAGTTTTTCTTTCGTTACCCTTTTATCCATATTTTTTAGAATTGTATTATTTCCTGATTCCACTCCTAGGATTACTCCCAAGCATCCCGATTGCTCCATCAGCTCGTATGCCTCTTCATCCGAATGTGAAATACGGAAAAAAGAGCACCAACAAAAGTTATATTTTTTTCTTATCATAAGTCTTAATATATCCTTAAACCGGTCAAGTGGGATATTGAATGAATCATCAATAAAGGTAATGTATTTAATTCCGATTGAATGTATATAATCTAAATTCTTTTCGATTGACTTGAGATTCATGTACATCAGTTCCCCACCAAGAACCGGATACCGGCAAAATGCACAATGCAAACTACAGCTGATTGCCGTTCTTACATATACAGGCGGTCTGATATGATTTTCATAAAAGGAAAGCTTTTTAACAGGGTCTTCATCGAGTGATATGTTCTCAGGTTCCTTTACCGTCCGAAAAATTTGATCTTTATCTTTATAGAGGATATTAGGAATTTTCGACAGATCCGGTTTTTCTTTACATAGCTCACAATATATTTGATATAAGGTTTTTTCGCCCTGACGTTCATGCACATAGATATCTGCACCAATCCTCTGTAATAAGTACTTCTGCTGCTCATCCCTGTACTCAAAATTAATACTGTTAATAAATGGGCCTCCTACAATTATTGTAACAGATGAGTTGATGCCGCGTATATAATCAACAACCTCCCGTAAGGGTGCAGCTTCTACGATACAAGTTGATGATACTCCTACAAATTTCGGACTACTGTTTTCAAGCAGATACCTTAGACCTAGCCTATCAAAATTGTAATTATTAACCGGTTCTATCTTAATATTTTTTTTGCCCAGATAATTCATTATGTAGTGTACTGCCATATTGGGCATTCTGTAGACGGACAGGTCACATGGCATCCCGGTAGACCTTGAGATACTTTCCTTTACAAGTTCAGAATATTTTAACCTTCTTCCGTCAAGAATTGCAGATCTGGATATCATATGTCCGTAAGCAGTTCCTTTATTTTTATATGGTTCAATCCTCTTTATGGTTGTCTCCATTGCCTCGTCATTGATTCCGATAATGATTCCATCAACTCTCATTTTTAATCAGTTTTCCCCCTCTCTACCTTACTTTTAATAAATCCTGCGGTTGGGTCAGTAAAAAATTCGGTAAAATCAATTTCTATGCCATATACTGATAGAATTTCCGCAAGTAGAGTCATAACTCTAAGGCTGTCTCCACCTAATGTCATAAAGTTTTCATTAATACCGATTTTATCTGTCTTAAGTATTTTGGCCATAATTCTGCAGATGTTTCGTTCAATTACATTATTTGATTCATTAATTTGCTTTTCCTCTTTTTCGCGTATATCTTCCGGTAATGGTAGTTTTCTTTTATCAATCTTACTGTTAGCTGTTAATGGCCATTCTTCAATTTCCAGATAATGATTTGGTATCATATACTCTGGTAAATAATTAGCCAAAAAGGTTGATAATTCATCTGCCTCAGCATGGTATCCTTTTTCAAAAATAACATAAGCAATCAGTTTATCATATCCGGAGCTCTTATCTAATACTACAAGGGAATCCTGAATTATATTGTTTTTACTCAATGTGGTAGTAATCTCAGCCAATTCAATTCTATGACTTCTAATCTTCACCTGCTGATCCATTCTTCCCAGATATTTTACTGTTCCATCCGGTAGAAAGTTTCCAAGATCACCTGATTTATATATACGATCAGCCCTTGGGGTTACATTGCTATCATTTAGAAAGCAGGCCTTGTTTTGTTCATCCCTGTTATAATATCCTCTTGAAACTCCATGTCCGGATATATATATTTCGCCTACACTTCCTATAGGTATGTCTCGCATATTTTTATCAAGAATATATATTCTTGCATTATCAATTGCTTTACCAATTACCGGATAGTCATATATATTTTCATTTATCCTACAAAACGCAGTATCTACCGTGCATTCCGTTGGTCCGTATACATTAAATACCTGTATCCTTCTTTCAGCTCTTAATTTACTCCACATCTTTGGAGGAATTGCTTCTCCACCAACAAGTATTATCTTTAAATTCTCTTTGCACTTGTGTAAAATTCCTTCATTTAGCAATAGTTCCAACTGTGAAGGTGTGCAGTCAAATACATTAATTCTTTTATCATTGATATATGTAATAATCTGATTGATTGAATTACGCGTACGTTCCGGTATAATTGCCACACAGTACCCCTTTAGCAAACCAACCAGCTGCTGCACCGATGCATCAAAACCAAAGGGAGCATTCTGTGAAACGATTACCTGTCCTGTAGCAATCAATTCGGAGTAAAAATACTTATCAATGCTATAAAACAGGTTGACAACAGATGCATGCTCGACTGCCGTTATTTTGGGATATCCGGTTGACCCGGATGTGTATATTCCATAAATGAGATTATTACGTAGCACCGGATAGTTTATATTTTCGGTGGGGTAATTACTTATATCAAATTCATCAACGCTAAGAACCTGAATATCCTGTTTTGGAATAAAATTTATATATTTGGAATTGGATATAATAAGCTGCATCTGCGTATCGTTTAGCATGAACTCCAGTCGTTTTACCGGAAATCGGTCACGACCTGGATTAAGCGTATCCGGATCAATTGGGACATACCCATTACCAGACTTCATGATTCCTAAAATAGCTATTATAAAGCTAATAGACCGTTCCATAAAAACTCCGATTAGGTTTTGATTTCCACTGACATTCTCACAGATATAGTGGGCTATCTGATTCGCTTTCGCATTTAGCTCACAGTAAGTAATCTTATCATCGCCACAGATAACCGCGACTCTGTCCGGATAATTATCCACTTGCCTTTCAAATATTTCATGAAACGTTATATCCGGTATCTCATGCTCGGTTCCTGTAGTAAAGCTCTGAATCAATGTCTGCTCGTTTTTACTCATGATGTTGAAGGAATGAATATCATCCTCGGCATTACTTAGAAATAAGTTGATTATTTTAAGCAAACGCTCTCTCACCAGCATCAGGAATTCATCGCAACTATGATTATGTATTATCTCAAACTCAATGGAAGAATTCTTTTTTATACATGACATTATCCACTGGCTTCCCTGATCGGAACATTTTTCCCCCTGAGTATTCTGTATATTATATTCGAATACAGCGTCATATGATTTATCTTCACTTATCACACCCATAGACAGCTTTTTCTCTACATACTCTATGAAGTCTAAAAAACTAATACATTTTGCAATAGAGAAACTTAGAACCATATTTCTCTTTTCATCCATGATGAGAATATTTTTACATTCAGTAGGATTTGTTCTGGCTAATAGTACCAAAAAACTACTTATTAAAAATCCCTCCCAGGTAAAAGATTGTTTGGAAATTTTATTATCAACTCTATCATAGCTTTCCATTATTATCTTCTCTGCTTTACTCACATCTTTCTCCTTTTTTCTACTTTTTTTCAATTAGCTCAATCAATGAAAATCCAATTTCTTCGCTTTTACTAAATAAAAATGCCATTATTCTGTTTTGAAGTCCTGTTACAGGCTTTACTATCAATTTCATACTTCCCTTCAATCTTTGAATTTCTTCCTCTACATCCTCGACTTCATAACACAGGTGATGTAATCCTCCGCCGTTTCGTGAAAAATTATAAACCGGTGAATTAGTTCCTATCGGTTCAATAAACTCAATGTAAGTTCCCTCAGTCAGTGGTACCAGACATACCTTTACTTTCTGTGACCTAACAAATTCTTGGTAATACTCATGATTATTGCTACCTAAAAAGGAGTTATATCTGTCTATTGCGGCATTAAGGTCCCTTACAATAATGCCGATATGATGGAACCTAAATTCATTGGTTATTTCTTTGTTCATATACTTCCTCTCTTATTGTTCTTAAGCTCTTCCGGAATAATCAGTTCACTGTAAAGCTCTTCCCATTTATCACCCTCTAGACTTTGTGCTACTTTCTTAGCAACCAGTCTGATTGTACTTGCTAAGTCACCACAATTCTTCTGCTTTGTAAGTAGCTCTGTATAATGATGATAATCAGGATCCTTCTTCATTTTCTTTACCATTCCAGGAAGTGAGAAGTACTCTTTATTTATAGCCAATCCATTTACATAATCAATGTATTTTTGGTTACACTGAGTACTATTCAGGTGATTATAGCTAATCTGGTTCGTGATACTATTAAAATTAACATCCAACCTGACCATAACTGTCTTTTTATATAAATTGGGGTCCGTTTTATAGACTTCATATAATCCGCGAATCATGGTAAACAACCAAGGAATACCTGTATGCTCTCCTTGAGCAAGTCCACATTCCATTAGCTCCTCATCATTGACTAATTTCTGATAGAGGTAACCCTGCAGTGTATATTTTTTTCTGTTTAGACCGTGAATCACAATTTTATCAATACCAATTCGATCCATCCATACAACGGTGTTAACAAATTCTTCTATCATCTGCTCCTCTGTCAGACCCGGTAGTCCTAATAATACGTTGCCAACCGCTCTAAAATCATATTCATGTAACAGCTTAACTGCATTAATGATCTGCTGATTTGATACATCTTTATTCAACCACTGATTTCTTAGCCAGTCACTGGATACCTCCACTCCAAAGTCGATTGATACACGTTTCTTGTTTGCAACCGTATTTTTAAATTCCATCAACCTTTTTTCATCAATTGTTGATGCTCTTGCTTCAATATTATAAATAAAGGGTGTGTCCTTAAATAAATCTTTCCTAAACAGCTCATCGCAAAGCTCCTCCGGCACTTCATCATGATTTAGCGAGTCATATCCAGAAACATTTTCTATTACATTACCGGAAGCATCTTCTCCTCTTGAGTTTTGAAATCCCACCCTGACTGCTTTTGCATACAGAACAGGATCCTTTTCTCTTAAGGCTAGCAAACTTCCCTGCCTTGTTGCATGCTCCGACTGATAATCACACATAGAGCAGCCTGAAAGCTTACCTCCTCTCATTCTATACGGACAGCCAAGGGTATCGATATAGTTCATATTTACACCTATATATGGGAAGTATTTCATTTTTGTAGTAGTATGTCTTTCATACAGTTCTTCTGCACTAAGTTTCTTTGCTTCATTATAAGATCTGCGATACTCCTCTGTTATTGGCGCCCATATTCTGGTCATTACTTTGTCTATAAACATTACTTTCCTCCTCTTTCTTTGAATTAAGTTCAACCATATCTGTAACAATGGAAATTAATTGATCTAGATTACCGATATAATTTGAATTAATAAGATCCTCTTCGAACTCAATATCCAATTCTGCTTCCAGATTCACAAGTAACTTGATAAATAGCAGTGAATTTAATCCAATATCAATAAGCCCTTTGTAATACATAGCTTCATCTTTAATCGATATATTAGCTTTTTCAGACAATATATCCTTTACACAATTCTTAATATCCTGCACTAAAATAACTACCACTCCTTTCATAAACGATACGTATAATAAAGCACTATCTTCCGTATGACATAAGCTATATTTCTTCAATGGCATCTCCCCATTCATATATCCTGTAATAAGTATTATTGATAAGTATAAGCGCCTCATTATTCCAATACTCGTGTAATCCATTATTAGCAAATGGCAGTACTATCTTACGTATAAACATGTTTTTACGAAGCATTGACGTATCATTTGTATGAACCAGCAATATACTCTTATCACTACTATTTGGATTAGGTACAATCTGCATAACACAATATTCCCCATAAAAACGCCTTCCTAGGTACTCTATTGAATCATTGAATATACTTATTTTCACCGCAATGCATAATTTTTTTCTTATGCTTTCAACGTCTACGTTTATTAAAACCAAATGCTTATTGAGTTCACTTTCCGTAATAGTATCTGTATAATAGATAGGATAGTGTACTGCCAATTGTGAATAATATCCATTGCTCTGAGGATTTGCAAAGCTCTTCGCTGCAGCCAGTATCATTTTATCATCAGTATCAGGTATAATTATTCTCATCGGTCCCGTATATACGTCAAGTAGCCCATTCCCTTTTGCATAATCAATCGTTATATCTGCTTGGGGATTTACCACTAGCTCGTTTTCTTTGAGAAATAATATATCTATTGTATCCAGTTGATAATTTTTCAATGAAATAATCCTCCCATTGACAAGAAGAATAAAGTCCCTTTTGTCTATCATAGGAGGAATATCTATTCTGAAACCATCCGTATTCTGAATTTTGACGGATATTTTTCTTTCCGAAATAATATGGGCTGAAACGCAGGAATATCTAAAGCCATATTTAATTCCATAAAGCCTGATCCAATATGATTTGAGGTATCGGTTTCTTTCAGTACGGTAGTAAATATGTCTTGGATATTGGCTACGTACCTTATCAATAAATATTTTATACAAGGAATAATTAGAAAAATTAGCAACCACATGGTGAAGTTGGTTTTTTAGCTCTATCTGCTTATAATTTTTTATATCAATCATTGCGTTTTTAATATTATTCTCATTGTTTCTATAGCAGCTGTCCTTATTAGATACATGATTGATAATAGGTATATTAGTTACATTGCTGATATTAGGCTCATAAGCATATCCGGATATCGGGCATGCACCTGCTATCATATCAGGATGATTTTGTATTAGTGACCAGACGGCATAGCCTCCATTACTTTTCCCTGTTAAGTAAATTCGATCTGAATCTATTGAGTAATTGAATTTAATATATTCAATTGCCTCCAAGTAGCAAGCTTCACTTATATAGCTTCCACCTAAGATGCCCCTTCCTGCACAATTTGCTATCAGGTAGCAATCACTATCATCATAGTAGTATTGTGGAGTAATGTAATCAAAATCCAGAATGCCTAAACACACGATAAGGGCATATTGTTTCTTTGCATTATAACCAACCGGCAGATGGATAATAAGCTCCTGATACGACATATCAATATCAGAATAATAGTAAACAATGTCTCTCCTGCTACTCTTACTAATATTCTCCTTCTTTAGTAAATGCCTAAGTTCTTTTAGTAAAGTGTACCTATCATCTGTAAAAGTCAGCTTATTTCTATATTTTTCAATTCTCCCAAGAATTTCACCTTTTCCATAGGTAATATTCTGTGAATAGATGATAGCCTGATTTATTATATCTTCAGCTTCTTTCTCAGGAATCTGATTATACAGATTTAAGATTCCGGGGCTGATATCAATATGTAACTTAACCTGCTGAAGCGAAGTATTATTTTCTTTTATTTGATAGGTGTATTTTTTTCTTGTCTGTAATACAAGCTTCTGACGTATACTTTCCTTTTCTAGTATTGTACTACAACTTTTTAAGATTGCATTATTAGTCAGTAACATAAAATCCACTATATTTTGCTGTTTATCATATCTGGTAACCAGCTTAACTTTATCTTCGAGATATTCTTTTTTACGTATTGGCATTTGGATGTTTTTAGCAATCTCTATATAAGGGAAAAGCTGAATATACATATAGGGAGGAAAGATATTTTTCTGCATAAGCTTATAACCCACAATAAACTCATTCTTTCCCGGCATCAGGTTAATTGTAAAATGCTCCACCTCTTGCCTCTTACTGCATATTGAGATACATCTGCTGTTAACCCAGAGCTTGCTGTATCCTGGCAGGTCTGTTTCAATAACAATTTTTAAGTCCCTGTCACTTATCACCTGAGCATAAAGATATACTTCATTGTTTGCACCAAAGTCCGATAATTCATTTGCATAATAATTATTTGCTTTATCAAACAGCTCGTAATCTTTGAATCCATATTGTTCTATTCTCTGTAAACTCATCAAAACACTATCCGGTATATCGAGGTTAAACAAATCATACATCTCATTAGTGATTTCGCTTGTTGATAGGATCAGGAACTGGCTGATATAATCTGTTACTTCCTTGTAATACAATGGGCTGTACTGCAATTCATCATCTCACTTTATATATAATCTGGTTTTACAGTGGTGGTAGTTAAGCTTCATTATCAAGTTAGGTCTTTATGATTTGCCAATAAAACAAAGACCGAATAATTCAGTCTTTGTTCAAGCATTTGATTTTCCCTGAGCCTTCTAATTGTCTTTTCAAATTTGTCCCGTATATTATTACCCCGAAACTTATAGTTTAGTAAAGCCAACCGTATAGACAGCCAATTACTCAATATTGTATCAGCCAGAGCGGTCATCTCTTCATTTCTTAAAAAGTAATCCACTTTATACTTCTCAACTGTTCTGGCATTCACTATCTCATTAAGTTCCTCAATGACATTGTCAATATCATTTTCCAGCTCTCTATAACCGGATAAATAGTTTATCAGTTCATTCACGATTACTTCGAGGGGATCAGCCTGCTTTAGCATTCTATCCAGACTGCGTAGATAATATAACCGATAATTCATATAAGAGAATTCGTCGGTTGTGCCTTTATTATCAGATAAGCCTGACATAAAGCCAGTAAGCAGAGCTTCCTCTGGGAATTGTGAATGATAGTGTCTGACATAGCAATCGGCTGCATTTTTTAAGCTTTCATATGATATTACTACCGGGGAATAATTCAATATGTTCTTCTGACTTTGCTCAATAATATTGAATTTTTCTTCTATATCATCATATCCATAGATCAGAAGACTGTGGTCTAAATGCTCCTTGTGGTAAAAATCCTTTCTGATATCTTCCTCATAGCAATCCACCTTTACAATGACGGGTGTCTCATTGACAATAGCCTTTCTTATAGTATCAATCAGAAAATCCGTGCTGTAGCTTGTCATATTACTAATATTCATATCTGCCAATACAGCGAATAAAGGAGTTTCAGAATAATAATTTATTTTCCCTCTTAATACCTTATCTTCCGAATAATCATAAAAAACAGCTTCATGCGCCAGAACATTCCATACACTTCCGCTAAATTTATTTATAACCGAGAATAGGGAATTGTAAAAGCAATCCTTATAAAAAAATAAATTAAACGGTTCCATATTACTGATTATCTTTTTCATAAACAGTACTCCAACCTAATTAGATCCACCGGCCATTGAGTAAACATGAACAACATCTATACACTCCCTTCTTTACTTTTGTAACAGATACTATCATGGTTAATCACAACTCCGATTGCCTGCAAATATGCATATGTAGTTACCTCTCCCATAAATTTAAATCCTTTTTTCTTAAGATCCCTTGCTACCGTGGCAGCAAGCTTCTGATGTTCCTCTGGTAAATTGTAATCGTGGATAGTAATCACTTTATTATTGGTAAATTTCCATAAATAATTTGAAAAGGATCCATATTCATTTTGAATCCGTAAAAATAATTTTGCATTATTTACGGTGGCTGCAATCTTTGCCTTGCTTTTTATAATACGGTCATCGTTTTGCAGCTCAGCTATCTTATTATCATCGTAGTTTGCTATAATCTTAGGATTAAAATTATCAAATGCTTTTCGAAAGCCTTCCCGTTTCTTCAAAACAATTACCCAGGACAATCCTGCCTGAAACGATTCTAAAAGCAGCATCTCAAACAGGAGCTTATCGTCATAAACAGGTATCCCCCATTCCTCATCATGATATTTTTGTGTGTAATCATCTACCCACATACATCTGCGCAAATTATCTTTACTCATATCCACTCTCCTTTTTATAATTTAATTTTTAGTGTTTCCGATTAATCATTAAGAATATGCCATAAATCCAGTAGGACGTTGCTTTTCCATATGCTCATCAATACATCTCATAACATCCTCCGTACGCTCCAGCATAAGCAAATGAGTTGAGGAGGGAATGCAGTGATATATTGAATGCTCTATAATATCATGTGCCCATAAGGACTGATTTGCTGATGCTACTTGATCATATTCTGCAGATATGATGGTTACGGCTTGGGTTAATGTACTCAATATGTCACTAACATCGTATTTGTAATATTCCATACAAATTCTTAAAAAATTTACAGTCTGGTTTTCTGATTGGAACAAAGCAAGCAGCTTATCCCGATATATTGTAGGAAGAATTTCAAAAAAAACGGATTCAATATCATCACTTAAATCTACAGATGGTGTTCGAAACAGACCGCCAAATATCAACTGCATATAAATCCTCAACAGACGGGGCTTCCCATCGACAATCTCCTTAATAAGCGAAATGTTATCTCTAAATTTTATGTTATTGCTTTCGATTCCATGATATGGTGCATAATCACCTGCCATAAAAATCAGTGATTTTACCTTGTTCTGATGCTTTGACGCATAAATAGCAGCTGATTTTATACCCGAGCACCAGGCAAGTATATGAAATTTATCCAACTTCTCATAAGAGACAATACGTTCAATATCTCTTACCTGCGATGAAATACCAAATTCCCCTCTCTCAAAAAGCTCTTTGCTTCCTTCCATTACTCCGCGGATTTCCCAAATGATAACGTAATAATTATTAGAGAGCTCATAAATAAGCCTATCCCATGCTTCCACATATGCTCCGAAGGCATTGACAATAAGAATTGGCTCGCCAGAACCGGTAGAATAGTACACCATCTTCTGTCCCTTATCCAAGGTAATAGACTTCATCCTTCTGCCCACACTGATTTCATCAATACGTCTCTTTTTCGAAATTATATGTTCCGCAATTAATCTATAGTAATTATCCTTATCTTCCGCCATACAGTAGTCAATCTGAACTCGTTTTCCGTTATTATTATTATATAATGAGGTTTGGTTTCCGAATATCGGTACATAAAATCCAATCAGGCTATTAAACATGATATCTATAAAATTAAGCTTCTCGATATCATCGATAACACGGATAAAGTTGATCTTTTTCCCGCTTACGTTCGATATACTTTTTACCGCACTCTGTATAAAATCATCAACCCGAGTATTTGAATGATTAAGAATACAGTACTCTGCAATCTGCTCTTTATAGTCCTTTTTATAAGGTCTATTATAATGTAATAGGATATTATTGGCAATATTTTCTTTATCCAGCAAATTTATCATTTGATTACTTTTTGCCACAATCAATAAATTATGCGTACTAAAATATTCAGGAATTCTTAACTCAATCCATGATACAAAGTCAAGCAGCCGGTAGGCAAACCTTTCACACGGATCGACTGACCCGTTTTTCACATCATTTGTTAAGAGTGGAATATGATAAATCTTACACGGGATATCAAATGATATTAACATTTTAATTTGGCCTTTATCATCTTCCTCTTCCTCCGAAAAAACCGAACAAATATAATTTAGGTCTGTCAGCTTAAGATATCTTTTAGTTTTCTCAAGAAAAGACCGCAAATTTTCTATTTCCTTGCTTGTGCTATTGTTAATCTTTACATTCTCTGTCAAACCGCATGGTTTATAATGCCTTACTTTTGAAAACATACCATCAGTAAACCAGACACTTATTGGTAACTCTCCTAACTGCTCATATAACTGATTCCTATCTATGAAATGAATTTTATCCAGACAGAGTATATATTGTTTCTTTTTAGGAATATCACTCAACTTATCTATCTGTAAAAAAAGATTGTTTTTTCTATTTTCATCTCCAATAGAGTAGATCTTTTTCCCCTGAATAATTAGTTGCGAAATTATCTGTATATCAAATAGATCCTGTATATCAAGATACAAAACCCCTTCCATTTTTCACCTCCTTTTAAATCGTGCTATTCCATCATAGAATACCGGTGGTTTTAGTTAGCTATGTTTACTTCTATAGATATCCACCTACCCTAAAAAGCTCTCCAAATATTCCTTTTCTTCCTTCCATAGTTTCTTAAGCTGAAGTACAATCTCATTCAGAATTTCATCTTTGTGTATTATATTGTATTTTGCAACCATCATCGTAATTATATAAGCGATAGAAGCCAGATTATCGTAATTACAGGCCAGTTCCAAATACTTATGTTTTTCATTATCACTCCCTGAATTTTCCAGGAACTTCATTCTTTGTATCATAATTTTTTTATGATCATATAGCAGGTAGAATGGACGAATATCAATAAAGCCTTCCCCTTTCGATATTTTTATATAATTAATTAGCACTTCATATATATCCATACCATATACAATCAGTTCACCATTTTTCTGATTATACAGCTTCCAGTATTCCGGCACCACGTTTTGATAATACTGAATAAGCCCGTTAGTAATATTTCGCTCATCAAATTCATAATCACATTCTTCATTGAACTGATATAAAAAAATTAAGCCATTAAGATAAGAACAATATTTTTCATATTTTACCTTAAGAAAAGCCTTCTCCATATCTTCGAAAGATATATCCGCAAATTCATAGTTTGTAGTTTGAAATAAAAAGTCGGCACATTTGAAGGTTTCCTGGCTCCGATCATAACCAAAAATTAAAGTATCATGTACATATTCATTCTTTTTATAGAGTCTGCTTTTCTGTATATAATAGAAGTTTATCATCAAATGAACATATTGATTAGAATCAATTGCATTTATAATAAATTGCGTAATTGAAATTTTATCCTTTATTGTATCCCATGATATCTTCTGGGTAATCAGCCATTTACAGCAATCTGACGGACGTATTTCATATGGCATCGGAAAATAGAAATCGCACCAGGAATTTCTCTTATAGTTACGATTACTGAAAAACAGAATGTAATTACTATAAATCCATGATTCTGCTTTATCGTATGCTTCCAAAATCGAAAGCAAATGTGCGTGCTGCGTATAGGTTGAGATCATTGGATACTTAATCGGCAAACTTTTTTCATATATACTCATATGTTTTTCTGTCATCCCTCCTCTTAATATTTCATAATAAAATAAGCTTCCTTCTGGTGCTTTTCCCTGCAAGGTAAACCTTGCAACTATTTACGGCTCAGTATACATATAACTAATGTACAGTTTACCAAGAAATATATGCAGCTTTTCACCCAATAGCAGCATGATAAAATAATTACTAATCATGTGAACTGTACTAAACAATATACCGGCTAAAAAATACATAATACCTGTCCAAAATCCCGAAATCATACATATAATTATGGAATAAAACAAATCAAAGCAAAATCCAAAAAGCGCAGAAAATACTGCCCTAAACAGATTACTCTCATTCATTTTCTTTTTAAATAATACTGTTAGGCAGACTAAAAGTGGCCACATAAATATATAACCACATACCCAGAAACCAATTCCATAAAAAAGTATTTCAAGCATAACATATATAAACGCAATATATATCGTTCTTATACCTATTATGCAGGTTAATAAAATCAACATGAAAGTCACTAATTCTATATTAGGAAGTGAAGCTAGAGCAATTTTACATGTAAAGACAATCACTGCACACATAGTCAGTATCAACATTTCCTTTACCGTTAATTTTTTACTCATTTATTGATACCCTACATTGAAAACAAATGTATATTTATCTCCATCCTTTATATTGGTAGAATCCACCCCCGTCTGTGCGAACTCATCGTTAATATAAAAGCCCCACCACTCTTTACGTGTTTCATCAGCCTCCATTCCATCAAGTGATGTAATATATCTATTTATCGTGCTGCCGCTGTATTGTACAATGCCAAGTTCATCTATGATTTCCCCTAAGGTAATACTTTTCGTCGTTACCTCATATGTATTCGTATAATGCAAAGCATTGTCATTTACTACTTCAATTGTAATTCTCTTTTCCGTTTGTAGCTGCTCATCCTTTGGATAATTTCTAAATCCAAAAAACATAATAGCTGCCAACACTATAATAAGTAACGAACAAAACGCTCTTGGATAACTCCTTATTAGCTTTCGCATTTCCTTCTCCTTCCTTACCTTCTCCATTAGATAATAAATTCTATTATGTTTTTAAGTATTCTAATATCTGCCTCTAGGTGTGAATATTAATGCCCAAGTCAATCATTCGGATACTTTCATTGATTGTAAACTCTACTTTTACTCTGCCCTTTCGTTTATCAATCTTCTTTATGATATGTTCTCTCCCTACTAAAGGACCATCCGTAATTACTAATCTGTCTTGTATAAGATTAGCATGCGATATATCGATTAACCCATCTCGATCTGCCAGAAGTAAAATCAACTCTATTTCATCAGGCTGAATCTCAAGGAAATCATATCCGTTCTTTAAAAATCGAATAAAATGCGGACCCTCTCTTCCACCATAAGAGAATTGATATATGCTATCAGTCTGTATCAGAACATACCCCGGAAACATTTTAAGGATAACCTCCTTCCAAATACCATGCTTCCTCTCATATACCTTCCTTCTTGGAACAAGTAAATTAAACTGAGTATCTCCGAGAAGATATGTTTTAGCCTTATTAATAAATTGACAGAACTCATACTCATATCCGCTTTCCACAAATATTGCATACCAGCTCATTTATCTCCTCCATAATAATTTATACTCTATTTAAAATAACATAGCTTCGCCATTGCGAAACAAACATATTTCGCGATTTCTTCTTTTTAAGTTGAATTAGTTTTACTAGCCGAAACATAGATAAAACTATACATAATATCTTCAAATACCGTTTATCGGGAAGTATCCGGATGACAAGACTTTTAACTGACTTTTTGCACTTTATTTCCTACCATTTAGGTGATATATATCCTTTTTATAACTGATAATAGACTTATATACTAATCTCTCGTACCTAATTCATATACAAGCTTTAGTAATTGATTTACTTTGAGCAGCTGTGAATTATTAAAGAGGTTAAGTGTGTTTATCACCTCCCCATCACATTTGTTCTGATTTATACCTGTCAAAATATATTCACTCGATACCGCTAATCCCTTTGCTATTTTAAATAAAGTTTCCGCTGAAAAACCCTTTTGACCGGTCTCAATCTCATACAGAAATTTTGCTGATATTTCAGCTATTTCAGCAAACCCCTCTCTTGTGTATCCATTGATCTCCCTTAATTCCCTTATTCTGTTCCCTGCACCATCATATATATTCCCCATTTCTCTCCTCCTATGCATATATTACATCTTATGGTAAAAACAAAAACCCGCGATAGTTATAAAATAGTATACCTAAAGTAGGAATATCTGGTATTATAGAAATATATTCCATTATATACCTATTTCTATCATAATTATACTTATTTTCCCCTTTGCTTCGCAATCGTATTTTCGATCCCTATGGTAATTAATTGAATTTAACAAAGTATCTGGATTGGCATTATAAATATTTATTTGATTTTATATTTATTTACTGGTAAACTATAAAAACGATAATTAGAGGTAATATAGATTTTTTGAGTAAAAGGAGATAAAAAGATGGCAGATATAATAATTATTGAGAATAAGCCACTAGCGGATGATGAGTTTAGAGCATTTTGCAGCTTGATATCCCCAGATAGGGTAAAAAAGCTTAATAGTTATTTGAAATATGATGATAAGACCCGTTCATTGCACGCTACACTATTAGCCAGATGTCTCATAAATAAATCGGCTCATTTTTCTAACAAACAGATTGTTATCAAAACAACAGAATATGGGAAACCTTATGTAAACTTACCCGATTTATACTTTAACGTTTCACATTCCGGTAATTATATATGTTGTATTATTGATAAGAATAATGTTGGAGTAGATATTGAAGAAGTTAGATCCTACGATGAGGCTATTACCAATAGATTTTATACAAAAGAGGAGATTGAACTAATAAAATATAGTCCTATAGAGAAAAGAGAAGACTTATTTTATCAAATATGGACAGTGAAAGAGGCTTACCTTAAATATTTAGGAGTTGGATTCCATAAATCACTTACTAGTTTTTCTGTTGACATCAGTAATGAGAAGCACATAAAAATTATAGACCCTATGAATATAACAAACAATCTTATAATTCATATTAAGCCGTTCAAAAATTACTATATTGCGAGTGTATCTCTATCAGATACCACTTATGAATTTTGGGATAACAATACATACAATGAGAACTTGAAGTTATATCTTAGATAACTAACCGACATGGTATAATTTTCATGGTTTTTGTTAATATCAACATTAACTTGCGCCGACTAATCTCCTCCAATAAGGAGGATCGCGATATGGCTTGTCAATAGGAATAATAATTACACAAAATAACACTAATAAACTACATTGTCTTGAATATTTGTATATGCTATACTCGACCTAATCCATAGAGGATTACTCCTCCTGAATAGCATGGAGGCTTATCCTCCTATAAGAATAAGACAAGGAGAATTAATATGCGTAATAATTTAAATAGCTAACAAGCCAATAAGAATTTATAGTCGAAGTAACAATTGTATGGTATTTAAAAGCTCCATTGTGCGGTGGATCATTATACATGACGGTAAATATTCATAGCTAGACTTTCACCATTTTGATACTATAGTAACACGAGAAAACTCTGTACCTTTTAATATTATTACCTAATTATCTTTGTCAACACCTCTCAAACCCCTTAAGTACAGCTATGTACGTTTTTTACATTAGTCTAGGTCAATCACCCTTTCTTCCTCCAAGTACAGTCTTTCCCTTTACATTTGCCCATGAAAATTCCTCGCCCATATCTCTGGATACAAGGAAATTACCGGCACGCTGTGTCAGCTGGGCAAAGTTAATTACATAATCCTCTGCGCCTTGGTTATATACATATATAGATGCCTCAGAGCCCATAAATCCAATCTCACATTCACCGGAGATTAGTGCTGTCATAGTCTTGTCGGCTCCCAGTCCGTTCACCAAATTAACCTTTAATCCTTCGTCCTTAAAATATCCTTCTTCAAAGGCTACATACATAGGAGCATAGAATACCGAGTGTGCAACCTCATTCAGAGTGATTTCTATCATATCGTCCTTTCCTTTACAGCCGGCAAATAAAGTGGCTGTCATTGCAAGTAAAGCAAGTACACAAATAAGCTTTCTTCTCATGGATACCTCCCAGAAAAATAATATTACTCTTACTAATATATGGTCTCTGTTATGGTTTTGTGATTGTAAGAAAGTACTGATACCTAGTCTGAATACCTCCTGTCTATATGAAAGGTTCCTGTATTAAAAATAGGCCTACTATGATTTGATATTTCAAAGAAAGCCTATTATCTACTCTCTTATTTACGAATTTTGTTTCATATAACAATTATAGTAATACCTATATCCCAAATATATTATAAAATTTTCTGACACCTCTTGTAAAACCATAATCAACTATAACCGGTCTTTCCTTCACAATACCCCAGCTGCTAAGTCTATACAAATCATTTGGTAGCAAATCGTACATAGGCAGAAGTTTATTAAAAACCTCTAATGAAAATAGTTGTCTGTTATTTCTAACCTTATAATAATCCCATATTACTGAAAAGGAATTTATACGCTGTGCTTTTTCCATTATTAAATACTTATAATCATCTGAAAGCGCTATTACCTGTGCAAATATATTATTTTGATCCATGTTTGAAATCCGATATTCAGCCTTGCTTTGCTCGATACCCTTTCTGTTTTTTGCAGCTTTTACAACATAACCATTTTCTAAATCGAATACTGTTCTTCCGGTTCCCCAGCCAATGATACGATAAGCTTTTATATTTATATTATTACGGATAGTATTGAAATCTATCTCCATTACTTCACCTTAAATATTTGCAGTTTCATTATTATTTTATAAACATCTTGATTATTTGTGAGTATATACTACAAATTATTGAGGTTTTTTACTAGCTTACCTATTTTACCCTATTACCGAGATCGGCAATGATTTTTATTAAACTAAAAAGTGTGAACAAATTTGATATGCGTTCACACTTCGTAATATAATTATAATCTTTTAGTATTAGTTCATCGTTATGGAACATTACGATTGGCACTGTTATATAATTAATCTGGTCTTTCGCTTAATATTACTTTAAGTTCTTTATCTATATATTCGCCGTTTTGAAGTTCTTTAATCTTGAGAATGATCTCTTCACCCGGTCTTGAATAGGAAAGAATGTTAAGCAGGTCCTCTACTGTCTCTACCTTTACATCATTAAAGCCAACGATTATATTGCCGGATTTTAATCCTGCTTGCTCTGCAGGTGATGCAGCTACTATATCATTTATAAATACTCCGATAGGCATATTAAACTGTAATGATAAATCGCTGGTTACATTCCTAGCTGTCTGAACGTTGACTCCTAAAAATCCCATCTCTGTAGCTTCCGTGGCTTTATTATTGATGAGGAGATTAATCATGGGAACAGCATCTGTAATCGGTATTGCATAGCCCATGCCCTCAACAGCGGTATCGG
This sequence comes from Clostridiales bacterium, assembly GCA_012522735.1. Classification (GTDB taxonomy): domain Bacteria; phylum Bacillota; class Clostridia; order Lachnospirales; family Lachnospiraceae; genus Mobilitalea. Next base: position 36,304 of record JAAYJU010000097.1, read on the forward strand.
CGAATTTCATAGAGTTAATGCCTATTACTTCGCCATTGATATTAATTAGGGCTCCACCACTATTACCGGGATTAATTGCTGCATCCGTCTGAATTAAGTTCATGGTGACTCCTTGATTAGTAACCTCACGATAAAGGGCACTAACATATCCTACTGTAACAGATTGCCCGTAGCCCAGAGCATTACCTATGGCAATTACCATCTCTCCTGCTTTAAGATTCTCAGAATCTCCCAGACGTGCAACCTTAATAGCATTTAATGTATCCTCTGATAAGTCATCTATAGCAATCTCCAGTATGGCAAGATCACTTCTTGAGTCTGCACCCTTTATAATCGCATCTACTTTGTTGTCATCTACAAACTCTACTTGTATCTCTTCAGCATCTGCAACAACATGGTTGTTGGTAACTATCAGGATGGAAGAATCACTCTGACCTATTATTATACCTGAGCCACTTCCCTCGACAGGTTTGCTAAACTGTCTTCCAAAGAATATATCATACTGTGTAATAAGATCAGTTGAGCTGATTGAAACTATTGATGGCATTACTTTCTCCACTACGTCAGATACATCAGTGATAATTCCTTCTATCTTTGTATTAGTAGCGGTAATTGAATTCTCGTCTGATAATTCTATAACCGATCCATCCTCTAAGTTTCTTTTTTCTTCATCTATAACGACTAT
>JAAYJU010000098.1 GCA_012522735.1 Clostridiales bacterium
CATTTGGATATAAAATCCTTATATATAGATGAGTTAATTAATGAGATGAAGATTTTGAATCAGCCTGCTTTTAGGGCAAAGCAGATTTACGAATGGATGCATACTAAGCTTATAAGCTCCTATGATGAGATGACAAATATATCTAAGGAGCTAAGAAACATACTTAAGGAGAACTATCCATTAGTATCCTTGGAGGCAGTAGATAGTCTGGTTTCAGAGACAGACGGAACCATAAAATACCTATTTCGACTAAGTGATGACAGAGTTATTGAAAGTGTATTGATGAAATATCACCACGGCAATAGTGTATGTATTTCTTCTCAGGTGGGATGTAGAATGGGCTGTACCTTCTGTGCATCTACTATAGGAGGAAAGGAAAGAGACCTTACGGCTTCTGAAATGCTGGACCAAATATATCGCATCCAGTCTATGTCAGGAGAAAGAGTAAGCAATGTGGTGGTCATGGGGACCGGAGAGCCTCTTGAAAATTACGATAATCTGCTACGATTTATACGCATCCTATCGGATGAGGCTGGACTTAATATTAGTGCCAGAAATATTACTGTGTCTACATGTGGATTACCGGATAAGATACGAGAGCTTGCCGAGGAGGAATTGCCAATTACCCTAGCACTATCGCTTCACGCACCAAATAACGAAATCAGAAGGAGACTAATGCCTATAGCCAGGCAATATGAGCTTTCTGAAGTAATGGATGCTTTTAGATATTATTATGAAAGAACCGGTAGAAGACTGACCTTTGAATACTGTCTTGTAGATGGTATTAATGACGAGGAGAATCATGCTAGAGAGCTTAGTAAATTAGTGCGGGGATATAACTGCCATGTTAATTTGATTCCAGTCAATCCGATTAAGGAGAGAAGTTATGTAAAATCAGATAGCAATAAAATACAGAAATTCAAAAATATACTTGAAAAATATAGAATAAATGTTACTATTAGAAGAGAAATGGGCTCAGATATTAATGCTGCCTGTGGTCAACTAAGAAAGAGCTATGTGGACCATTTGCAAATAGGAAGATAGAGGTTCTTGTATCCTATATAGTTTTTTGATAGAATATGGGGATGGGGAGTAAGCTACGAGCGTAAGTATTTGGGTTTACGAGGAGGTGCAGGCTTGAAAGCATATTCAATCACTGATATTGGGGAAAACCGGAGGGTAAATCAGGATTATGTCTTTTGTGAAGTTAATGCCATTGGTAATCTGCCGAATTTGTTTATAGTTGCAGATGGGATGGGAGGACATAATGCCGGAGATTATGCTTCAAGGTTCTGCGTTGAGTTTTTTACAGAGTATATTAAAAATAGCGATTTAGAATCGCCAATAGCCTTGATAGAAGAAGCAATTAAAGTTACAAATGATAAGCTATATGAAAAGTCAATACAACAGACTGATTACGAAGGAATGGGAACAACATTAGTTGTGGCGACAATATGTGGAAATGAAATGTATGTAGCGAACATAGGGGACAGCAGACTATATGTTATCAGCAAAGAGATAAGACAGATAACAGAAGATCACAGTCTGGTACAGGCAATGGTTAAGACTGGGGAGCTGGACCGGGATGAAGCTAAGGTTCATCCAAATAAGAACATAATTACAAGAGCACTGGGAACCAATGAGACTGCCCAGCCGGACTATTTCGAGGTTGAACTAGACGAGGGAGATATTGTCCTGATGTGTTCGGACGGATTGACTAATATGTTGAATGACGAGACAATAGAGCAGCTTGTTAGGGAAAATGCAGATGATCCAAAGAGGGCTTCAGAAACCCTAGTAAAGCAAGCTAACCAACAAGGCGGTAAGGACAACATAACAGTCATAATAGTGAAAGTATGAAAAAGAGGTGAAGGATCATGTTAAAACCCGGTATGTTTATCAGCGGTCGATATGAAATCATTGATAGTGTCGGTTCGGGCGGTATGGCTGACGTCTATAAAGCAAAGGACGATAGGCTGAACCGCTTTGTCGCGATTAAAGTTTTGAAGCCGGAATATTCAAGTGACAAAAGCTTTGTTAATAAATTTAGAGGCGAGGCTCAATCAGCGGCAGGACTATCCCATCCTAACATAGTCAATGTATATGATGTTGGTGACGATGGGGGTCTGCATTATATTGTTATGGAACTGGTTGAGGGAATAACTCTCAAACGGTTTATTGAGAGAAAAGGCAAGCTGGAAGTAAAAGAAGCGGTCGGTATATCCATACAGATTGCACAGGGCATGGAAGCTGCCCATGATAATCATATTATTCATAGGGATATTAAGCCTCAGAATATAATTATATCCAGGGATGGTAAGGTAAAGGTTACAGATTTTGGTATTGCAAAGGCTTCTAATTCCAATACAATAACTTCTAATGCCATGGGATCTGTTCATTATCTGTCTCCGGAACAAGCCAGAGGTGGCTATAGTGATGAAAAAAGTGATATCTACTCTCTAGGAGTTACATTATACGAGATGCTTTCAGGAAAGGTACCTTTTGCAGGGGATAATACTGTATCAGTAGCTATGCTTCATATTCAGGGAGAAGCTATGCCCCTTAGGGAACTGGAAGAGGGCATTCCCCTAAGTGTAGATAAAATAGTTCAAAAATGTATGCAAAAAAGACCCGAGAGAAGATATCACTCTGCCTCTGAATTAATTGTAGATTTGAAGAGAGCACTTGCTAATCCTGACGGAGATTTCGTTCAGATCCCCGCATTTGTGGCAAATGATTCTCCCACTATAAATATTTCCGATGATTTGGGTAAAATAAAGAATGGGACTTTATATAGTGACAACTACCATAATCCTAGGAATAATAAAGTAGTTGATGAAGATGATGAGGATTTGGATTCATCATCATCAAAGATGGATAAGATAATGTCCATAGCATCTATAGTTGCGATTATTATATTGGCATTAGTCATCATGTTCGTCGTTATTAAATTCATACTTCCTAAGGAAAATGATGACCCCAATCCTGATTCTATCATTACTGAGGCTCCTACCCCTGAGCCTACTGAGGATCCGACTCCTTCGCCTACACCTGAACCAGGGATTGAAACCTATAAATTCCCTAACGTTATAGGGCATAAGCTAGAGGATGCAAAGGCTGCGATTGAGGCCGTGAATCCTACTGCACATATAAATCCTATGGAGGATTACTCAAATGAGTATGAGGTAGGTTATGTCATTAGGCAGTATCCTTTAGGAGGAACCGATTATCCTGTCGACTCAGAAGCAGTCTTATATGTTAGTATCGGTCCAAAATCCGAAGTGATTCCTTATGTATATGGTAATACATGGGAGCAAGCAGAACAAAAGCTTAAGGAATATGAGCTTTTACCTGTAAGAGAAGATATGTTTAGCAATGAGATTGCAGTCGGTTCTGTTATTGCCACAGACCCTCCTAAGGAATCCATGATCAAGCCCGGAGATACCGTTAAGGTATATGTAAGTAAAGGGCCCGAGATTACTCAAGCTGCTGTTCCATCATTAATAGGAAAGACAACTTCTGCAGCGGGTACACTCTTAACCGATGCCGGATTAATACTTGGAGAAGTAAGCTATGATTCGTCCGAAACCTATCCTGAGGGACAGATTACCTATCAAGATACCACAGCAGGTGAGCTTGTTGATAAAGGTACTAAGATAAATGTAACTGTAAGCACTGGTCCTGAAAGCTCCGAGACAGGAGGCTCTGGTACAGGTAATTATAGATATGTCGGTCGATTGACTATAGAAATCAATCCATTTGATTATGTTGGAGATGGAGAAGCAGAAATCATATTGGAAATGGAGCAAAACGGTTACGGTACCGTGATTTATGAAGAAATGACATCCATAGCTGACTTTCCTCTGACAGTTTCCAATATAGAAGGAGAAAGTACAGCTATGGGAGTAGTAACGATGCTAATTGACGGTGAACTATTTAAAGATGAATCAGGCAACGCATATGTATGGGTTGTAGAATTTGAAGCAGTGGAGGAATAGCTTGAAGGGTAAGATAATCAAAGGTATAGCAGGTTTCTACTATGTTCATGTGCCTAAAGAGGACCAGACTTTTGAATGCAAAGCGAAGGGGATCTTTCGCAAGCATGATATAAAGCCACTTGTCGGTGATGATGTAGAGATTGATACCAATGATCAGCCTGAAGGTAAAGGCACTATTACCCGTATCCTTCCCAGGAATAATTATATTATCAGGCCTGCTGTCGCAAACGTGGATCAAGCCATGGTTATATTTGCGGCAGCTGAGCCTGCTCCTAATTTAAACCTTCTGGATCGGTTTCTGATTACCATGCAAAGACAGAAGGTTCATACAATTATTTGCTTTAATAAAAAGGATATAGTTAATCAGAGGGAAATGGGCTTGCTAATAGACACCTATATGCGCAGCGGGTATGAGGTTATCAGCATCAGCGTCTTACAGGAGGACGGCATACCTATTATACGCGGATACCTAAAGGGAAAGACTACTGTGCTTGCCGGTCCATCAGGTGTTGGTAAATCCTCTTTGATTAATATAATAAATCCAAAAGCCCAGATGGAGATTGGGAGTGTCAGTGAGAAGATTAAAAGAGGAAAGCATACCACAAGACATTCCGAACTGATATATGTAGACGACAATACCTATGTGATGGACACACCAGGCTTTAGCTCCTTATATATACATGAGATAGAAAAAGAAGAGCTAAAGGACTATTTTAATGAATTTAATGAGTATGAGGATAAATGCCGATTTATCGGATGCATGCATTTGAATGAACCCGGATGTGCGGTTAAAGAAGCACTAGAGGAGGGCATAATTAGCGGCATCCGATATGATAATTATATGGCTTTATATAAAGAGCTAAAGGATATAAAGAAATACTAGAAGACAATGGAGATTACGACTATGATAAAACTAGCACCATCGATCCTTGCTGCGGATTTTAACGTATTAGGGAATCAAATAAATATGATAGAGGGTAGAGGAGTTAAATACTTGCATATTGATGTCATGGACGGAAATTATGTGCCCGGTATCAGCTTCGGAACGCCGGTGATAAAATCTATCCGTAAAAATACGAAGCTCATTTTTGATGTACATCTTATGGTAGAGGAGCCTATAAGAATGTTGGAGGATTTTAAGGATGCGGGAGCTGACATAATAACAGTCCATGCTGAGGCATGCTCCGATCTTCCCGGTACAGTAGAAAAAATAAAATCCATGGGACTAAAAGCGGGTGTATCCTTAAACCCTGAGACAAGTCTTGATAAGCTGGATTCTGTAATTAAGAATATCGACATGGTACTTATCATGAGCGTTGATCCCGGTGCCGGTGGACAACCCTTTATTGCTGATAGTTTACAGAAGATTAAGGATTTAAAAGAAAAAGCAGATAAAGTAGATGCTAATATAGATATTGAGGTAGACGGAGGCATAAGACACAGTAATGTTATGGATGTACTAAAGGCAGGTGCCAATGTTATAGTAGCTGGAACCAGCGTATTTGGAGGAAATATATTGGAGAATGTAGATAAATTTAATGAGATATTTCTTCAATATGAAGAAATTGTTTAGTGGAAGAGAGGTTGTCAGTGGGATATTCAACCGAAACAAATAACAAAAGGATACTAATTATTAGCGGAGGATATATTGATGAAGACTTTCTAAAATCCTTGCTAGATAAAGAAAAGTATTCATTGATTATCGCTGCGGATAGAGGCTTACTTTCGGCCGACAGACTAAATGCCCGACCGGATTATATTGTAGGTGATTTTGATTCTGTCCCAAAGGAAATATTATCAAAGTACAAAGCTGAGGAAATTCCGATTGAGACATTTCCAAGGATGAAGGACAAGACTGATACCCATATTGCATTTGATATGGCTCTTACACATAATCCATGGTCAATTGATCTGGTCGGTGCAACAGGAAGCAGGCTGGACCATACTATTTCCAATATTGACTTATTAATGCTAGCAGAAAACCAAGGTATATGCGCTAGCATATTGGATTCTAACAATAAAATATATCTTAAAAAAAATAGCTTTATAATTAATAAAGAAAATCAGCATGGTGATTTTATCTCACTTCTTCCCTTTTCCTTTCAGGTTAAAGGACTAAAGCTAACTGGGTTTAAGTATCCCCTTAATGGTATTACTTTGACAGCCGGTTCTAGCTTAGGGATAAGTAATGAGCTTATCTTAGATGAGGGAAGAGTCGAGTTTGAAGAAGGAATCCTTGCGGTATACGAAACCAAGGATTAATATTTCATCAGTGGTGATTGATAAGGCTACTGATGTATAGGAAAAGAAATGAGATAGGAAGGAAAACAGAATATGAAACTGGGAATAGTAGGCTTACCAAATGTGGGTAAAAGCACTCTTTTTAATTCGTTAACTAAGGCGGGGGCTGAATCAGCCAATTACCCCTTCTGTACTATAGATCCAAATATAGGCATTGTAACAGTACCTGATGAACGCCTTAAGGTACTTGGTAACCTATATCACTCTGAAAGGGTAGTACCCGCAATTATAGAGTTTGTGGATATTGCAGGACTTGTGAAAGGGGCTTCAAAGGGAGAGGGCTTGGGCAACCAGTTTCTTTCCAATATACGTGAGGTTGATGCTATTGTCCACGTGGTACGCTGCTTTGAGGACACAAATATAATTCATGTGGAGGGCTCTATAGATCCAAAAAGGGATATTGAGACCATAAATCTTGAGTTAATATTTTCAGATCTGGAGATTCTTGAACGAAGAATTAGTAAAACGGCTAAGGGTGCAAAAAATGATAAGGAGCAGGCCAAGGAATTGGTCTTACTTGAAGCATTGAAGAATCATCTTGAGAATGGCAAGATGGCTAAGACATTTGAGGCGGATGAGGACGAAAAAAAGCTTATAGAATCCTATAACCTTCTTACTGCAAAGCCTGTGATATATGCGGCTAATGTTAAGGAAGAAGATCTTATAGAAGACGGAGAAAGCAACGACTATGTAAAGGCAGTAAAAGAGATAGCGAAAGATGAGGATTCAGAGGTATTCATTATTTCTGCTAGGATTGAACAGGAGATAGCAGAGTTAGACGATGACGAGAAGAAAATGTTCCTTGAGGAGCTAGGCATCTCAGAATCCGGACTTGAGAAATTGATTAATGCTAGCTATCGTATACTTGGTCTTATGAGCTTCTTAACCGCAGGACCTAAGGAGACAAGGGCTTGGACAATAAAGATAGGGACAAAGGCGCCACAAGCTGCAGGAAAGATACATTCTGATTTTGAACGAGGCTTTATTCGGGCTGAAATAGTGAATTATGACCATCTGATACAATGCGGCAATTACAATGCAGCAAAAGAGAAGGGATTAGTTCGACTAGAGGGTAAGGAATATGTAGTCAAGGACGGGGATGTAATCCTCTTCAGGTTTAACGTGTAGATAATCAGATTAGTCCAAGATAAATATTATGATTTATGTGACACGATTTTTGTGTCACAAGAAAGCATAATGTTTAGCTTGGATAAGTGTAACGACAGCGAAAGAACGAAGTTCTTGAGCTGCTAATCTGTTTATCGAGAAAACAAATTTACTTTGAAAGGGTGAGTATGAATGCAAATTTTTCTAAGCAGTGAAGCATTGACAAATATAAATTTCCCTAATATGGGAATAGAACTTAAGAATGTTCCATCGGGTTTTGATGTTTTTGGCTTTAATATTGCTTTTTATGGTGTTCTTATAGGTCTTGGCATGCTTTTTGGCTGGCTGATAGCAGAATGGATGGCAAAAAAGACCGGACAAAGCACAGAGCTGTATCTGGATTTTGCACTAATTGCTATAATAGTATCGGTTATTTTCACCAGATTAGGCTATGTACTTTTTTCATTGGACGAATTCATTGATAATCCATTGGAAATTTTTAATTTTAGAAGCGGCGGTCTGATGATATATGGTGGTATATTTGGTGCAATACTGTCTGCAATAGTATTTACCCGCATTAAAAAATATCCTTTTTGGCTATTAGCAGATACAGGATGTATCGGACTTATATTAGGTCAGGTCATAGGTCGTTGGGGAAATTTCTTTAACAGAGAGGTATTTGGAAAATATACCAATGGAATTTTTGCTATGCAGTTGAATGTTAATGATGTCTCCTATGACTTTAGGACAAAGGATATTGTCTCCTTACAGGCAAAATATGTGGGCAAGCAGGCTACATTTGACCGTATAATGGAGTTAAGAGACAATATAGCAGTAGTGGATGGTATAGAATACATTCAGGTTCATCCTACCTTCCTATATGAATCATTATGGAATCTAGCATTATTAATAATACTGATCATTTATACAAAGCACAAGAAATTTGACGGGGAAATAATGCTTTTATATCTGGCAGGCTATGGACTCGGGCGCTTCTGGATCGAGGGTATAAGAATAGACCAGTTATTCCTATGGGGCACATCAATCCCCATATCCCAACTAATATCACTCCTATTAATCATCGTATCCCTTGTGATGATAATTTTTAAAAGAGTTAAACTAGCAAAATCTAAATAGAAAAGCTTCTGAAAAACAACTAAGGACACATAGGTGTAACCATAATGCACATTTAGGAGAACTGTTTACTATGATTTGTAATATCGAAAGCGGACATATATATGTCCGATTAAGATATACAAATTATAGTAAACTGTACTACTAATCAGTGTGTGAGGTTATACCTATGTGTCCTTGGTACAGTTTTTCAGAAGATTCATCAATTTATTTCAAATTATCTCACAATTCGGGACTAATTTCCTATATAATATTTTTTAGCCTATATCTTGACATATTTTGTTCGATATTTAAATTTAACAACAACATCTTGTAAACCTAAAATGATTTAAGCACAGAATTCCTAATAAAAATGGGTATTCTGTGCTTTTATTTTTGTGATTTGGTACTTGATTAATTCCCATTTATATAATAAAATGTACTCATAAGTGGAGTGAAGTGGTGCGAAGTGGTGAAAATGACCATCGAAGTGGTACAAGCCTCTTAAGTGAAAAGTGGGTGCTGTCTATGTTTATGGGTGAATTTATCCATACAGTTGATGCGAAGGGAAGAATAATAGTACCATCTAAGTTCAGAGACGATCTGGGTGATGATTTTGTTATAACACTCGGTCTTGATGGATGTTTGTTTGCATACCCAAATTCTGAATGGCAAGTATTCGTGGACAAGCTTAAGACGCTCCCTGGAACAAAAGAAGCCAGACAATTACAACGTTACTTTATGGCCGGAGCTGCTGCATGTCAGACAGATAAACAGGGAAGAATACTAATACCTGCTAGATTAAGAGAAAATGCAGCTCTTGATAAGGACATTGTATTTGTCGGTGTACTAAACAAAATTGAGATATGGAATAAGGAACGCTGGGATAACAATAATTATTTTGATGATGTGGACTCCATTGCAGAGCATATGTCACAGTACGGCATTAACTTTTAATGGATAGTGACAGCGTGGAGGATTATCATGGCATTTGAACACAAATCAGTACTTCTTGATGAAGTAATAGAAAACATGAATATTGATCCGAGCGGTATCTATGTAGACGGAACCATAGGTGGAGGAGGCCATTCATTGGAGATAGTAAAAAGGCTTACCACCGGAGCATTAATTGGATTGGATCAGGATGAAGCAGCGATAGAGGCTGCCGGTTTACGGTTAGCTGAGTTTAAAGATAAAGTAAGAATTATAAGAAGCAACTATAGTGAGATAAAAAACGTACTTAAGAGTATACAGATAGATAGGGTAAAGGGAATTCTTCTTGATTTGGGAGTATCCTCCTATCAGCTGGATACGCCTGAGCGAGGTTTTTCATATCGTGAGGATGCACCTCTTGATATGAGGATGGATAAGAGGAATGGCAAAACCGCAAAGGATATTGTAAACGACTATAGCGAGATGGACTTATATAGGGTTATCAGAAATTATGGAGAAGACAGATTTGCTAAGAATATAGCAAAGCATATTGCCAGAGTAAGATTGGACAAGCCCATAGAGACCACCTTCCAGCTAAATGAAATCATAAAAGCCGCCATACCGGCAAAGGTACGGGCGGTAGGGGGACATCCTTCTAAAAGAACATTTCAAGCACTAAGAATAGAGCTTAATCAAGAGCTTGATGTGCTTAAGGATACCCTAGAAGATATGATTGATTTACTTTTACCGGGGGGAAGACTTTTAATAATAACCTTTCATTCATTGGAGGACAGAATAGTAAAGGATTCCTTCAGAGAAAATGAAAACCCATGTACATGCCCGCCAAATTTTCCTGTGTGTGTATGTGGTAAGAAACCTAAGGGAAGAATTATTACAAAGAAACCTATTTTACCAAAGGATGAGGAACTAGAGGTTAATAAAAGATCTAAAAGTGCAAAGCTGAGAGTTTTTGAAAGAACATAAGAAGATATCAAGAGACATCAATAGGGCAGTAGAGAGGGGTCATTGCATGGAGGCAAATAGGAAACGACAGCAGTATCAAACCAATAATTACTATATCGATGGCAACACAGCCCGAAAGCGTGCATATTTCGGGCAAGAGGCTATGCGAGATTATAGTGCTCTTCCGGAGAGACGCAAGGAGCTACCGACACCTAGAAGACCGGTTCCAGCACCAGAGAGACAGATTCACAGACAACCAAGACATTTGTCTGGAATAAGTAAGGCTTCTTTATTTATACTTACTATAGCCATTGCGGCGACATTATACTTTTGTATTGAGCTTTTGATGCTCCAGCATCAGGTGAGTAAAATGGAGAAGGATATTGTATCCATGGAGCAAAGCCTTAATGCTGAGAGAAATAAAAATAATGCTGCATATGAACAGATAAATATGGTATATGATCTTGATTATGTTTACAGCATTGCTGTAAATGATCTTGGGATGGTCTACCCTAATAATAACGAAGTAATTACCTTTGAAGCTACAGATGATAGTTATGTAAGGCAGTATGCAGATATACCCCAATAATTCACTAAAATGTAGACGAGGTTAAGTACTATGCAAAAAATGGCAGAAAGAATAAAAAGTTTTACATCACGAATGCAAGCAAGGTTATTGCTTGTATTTTGTGTTGTTACTCTGCTCTTGGCAGGCTTGATTGGCAGGCTCATATACATAATGCAGACCGACGGAGAAAGATACGCCAAGCAGGTTCTATCAAGACAATCATATGTCAGAGGAGTTCTTCCTTACAAAAGAGGAGAGATTCTAGATAGAAACGGTACAATTTTAGCTAGAAGTGAGCTTCGTTACCGACTTATTCTTGATCCACAAAATCTTTTACTGAATTCAGATAAAATTCCTACAACCTTAGAAGCTTTAAAGAATTACTATGAGATTGAGGCTGAAACAATAAATGATATTTTGAAGGAAAGACCTGACAGCAGATATAAGATACTACTTGACAACCTACAGCTGTCACAGGTTGAGCCTTTTAAAGAGCTTATGGAAGATAGTACTGATATTAAGAGCCTCTGGTTTGAAGAGAAATATGTAAGAGCCTATCCATATGATTCTCTTGCATCCGATGTTATTGGATTTACATCCACAGATAATAAAGGCTTCTTTGGTATAGAGGAATATTATAACGAAGAGCTTAACGGTACCAACGGTAGGGAATATGGCTATTATGATGCCTCATTAAATATTGAGAGAATAATTAAAAAACCCAATAACGGTAATACCATTATCTCTACAATTGATGTTAATGCCCAGAGAATTATTCAAAAGCATATTAGAGAATTCAATGAGGAAATTGGCAGTAAGAGCATAGGTGTTATTGCTATGAATCCCAATAACGGTGAAATCCTTGCAATGGCATCCAATGAAGAATACAATTTGAATTCACCACAAGACCTAGAGGGAATCTATAATCAGGAAGAGCTCTCAGCTATGACTCTTGAGGAAAAAATTGAAGCCATGAACCACATTTGGAAAAATGATATTATCAGCTCAGGCTTTGAACCCGGTTCAACCTTTAAGCCCTTTACCGTTTCGATAGGTTTGGAAGAAGCAATTATCTCAAAGGACAGTACCTTTTTCTGTGATGGCGGTGAGGAGGTTGGTGGATGGTATATAAGCTGTAGCGCCACATATGGGCATGGAGAAATAACTCTTGCTGAAGCTTTAACTAAATCCTGTAATGATGCTATGATGCAGATTGTGGCAGCTGAGGGAAGGAGCAATTTCTATGAATATCAGAGATTATTTTCCTTCGGTCAAAAAACCGGTATTGATTTACCCGGTGAAGCAAGCGGAATTATTACCGATTTAAATAACCTTAATGCATCTGAGCTGGCTACCTCTAGCTTTGGACAGACCTTCAATGTATCCATGCTACAGATGGCGGCCGCATATTCATCTCTTGTAAACGGGGGTTATTACTACCAGCCCCGCATAGTAACAGAGATAATGAATGATCAGAAGGCCACCGTAAAGAAGATGGAGCCTCTGCTTATAAGACGTACAGTATCTGAGGAAACCTCTGATTTCATTAAGGAGACAATGTATCAGACTGTAGAGCTTGGAACTGCAAAGCCGGCAAGAGTAGCAGGATATACAATCGGTGGAAAGACAGGAACAGCAGAAAAGTTTCCCCGTGGCGAGGGCACTTATGTGGTGTCATTTCTTGGAGCGGCACCTGCTCTTAATCCCGAGGTTGTAATATATGTAGCTATAGATGAGCCTCAGAATGTGGATAGACAAGATAACAGCTCTATAGCAACTAAATTGGCCAGTCGTATCATGACAGAGCTTCTTCCGGCATTAGGTATCTATCCAGAGGGAGAAATTGATTATCTTATTACAGATGAGAATGTAACCGAGGATACAAATGAGAATAATCAAGTGGAGGAAAACAACGATGAGCAAAGCTCTGAAACCGAAACACAGCAAACTAGGCCAGAAGGAACTGGAGCGGAAAGAACCGAGCCAGAAGTAACCGAGCCGGAAAGAACCGAGCCGGAAAGAACTGAACCGGAAAGAACCGAACCGGAAAGAACTGAACCGGAAAGAACCGAACCCGATGAGACTGGGACAGATGAAAGAGAGCCTGAGGAGGCTGAAGCTGAACAGTCCGAATCTGTTGAGACTGAGGACGAGACCGGACCTCCTGAGACTGAAGCTGAAGAGACTGAAGTAGAAGTTAATCAGACTGGATAAAGCCAAGCTGACAGAAAAATGAATAAAGCTCTATCATTTGTAATAAAATGAAACGATAAGAGTTTCAGGATTGATGATATGGCAAAAAACAGGACATATAACAGGAGAAATATCCTGATAATTATAATTGTTATACTCTTGGCAGCCACAGGGCTGACAGGAAGACTGGTTTACCTGATTATCTTTAAGTCAGAGGATTATGCTGCCCGTGCTAAG
>JAAYJU010000012.1 GCA_012522735.1 Clostridiales bacterium
ATAAGGGCCCGAAGGTTATAATATCATGTGCTCTATCCTCACTTACAATCCGTGATTTTGTATACATGATGCAGCCTATTACTTCCCCGTCCTTAAGAGCCACTCTACTTATCTCGGGTATATAATCTTTATGTTGTCTTATCTTATGTACAAGGTAATGCTCATCACATCCCATTTGATGCTTATTCCAGAATGCACGCTGCGTCATTAGCTCTACGTCGTACCAATCCTCTGGCCTTTCCATCCTTATTTCAACTTCATCACGGTTTAATATCGTTTTCTCTTCGGAAAACCAACCGAACTCCAGCCTAACCTCTTTTCTCTGTAAATCATTATTCCTATAACAGCAGGCATCCATACCAATTAAGCTAAAGCCTTCGTGCTGGTAAAAGTCTATGGCATTTACATTACAGGACTGTGTTTCCAATATTATTGCACGTCGGCGCTCTAGCCTTGCCTGCTCCTTGGCCACATCCATTAACGCATGACCTAAGCCTTGCTTTTGATACTCATCTGATACCCAAAGCTCTGTTATCCTTAGGCGATTAGACCATACCTCGATATCTGTCTCAATGGCAGCTACTAAATTACCATCAATTATCACCCCCCAGGCAAAAGCATTTTCATAATGATCCTGATATAGCTTATCTGGAAAATCATATTCATCTGCTGTATGCACTATAGGCTTGCTAGAAGCTTTCTTTTCAATCCCAATATTATAACCCTTCTCAGTTTTATTAACACTAACATCATAGTAACTATCTGTGGTATACCCTATCGGAATAACAGTATCCTTCCAGCTTTCCTTAGGTAAATGTATGATTTCGTATTCCATCTCTTCTCCCCCTTTTTATGTCAGAACATGGTATATCTTGACCTTCCTAACGCACCTATAGCATACTTTTAGCATAATTATATCACCACCTTTTACAAATAAAAGAGGTCGTTGCAAATACTATAACAACCTCTTCTATATTTAAAATAAAATGTACCGATGTTCTAATACAATTATTTTATACAGCTAGTATCTCTACAAGCTCATATCCTACTTCTTCAATTGTTTCCTTTAAAATATCATCAGAGATATCCTTATTAAACTCCACTACTGCATTCTTTCCTTCCAGATTAGCCTTAGCTGATTTAACTCCGTCCAGTTCATTTAGAGCATCTTCTACATGCTTTACACAGTGAGCACAGGTCATTCCTTCTATAAGTAGCTTTTTTGTCATATATATATTCCTCCTTATTTAATAATAATTTTAGTGTATCTAGATAATCCGTAGCAGCTCTATAGCTCTTAATTACCTAGCCGGCTTAAACCTTTTTAAGCGCAAAGCGTTTGTAACCACCGATACAGAGCTTAGACTCATGGCTGCTCCTGCAAACATGGGACTTAACAAAGGTCCTCCAAATACATGAAGAATTCCCATGGCTATAGGTATACCAATCGTATTATAAGCAAATGCCCAGAATAAATTCTGCTTAATATTGCGGATTGTGCTTCTGCTTAGCTGTATAGCGGTAGGTACATCCATCAAATCACTTCTCATAAGAACAATGTCCGCAGATTCCATGGCCACGTCTGTTCCTGAGCCAATGGCTATTCCTATATCTGCCTGCGCAAGAGCCGGAGCATCGTTGATTCCATCTCCAACCATGGCGACCTTACTGCCCTCAGATTGAAGCTTCTTTACTTCCTTAGCCTTGTCTTCAGGTAGCACCTCGGACAAAACCCTGTCTATTCCTACCTGTCTCGCAATAGCCTGTGCGGTTCTTTCATTATCACCAGTAATCATGGCCACCTTAATGCCCATCTTATGAAG
This sequence comes from Clostridiales bacterium, assembly GCA_012522735.1. Lineage (GTDB taxonomy): Bacteria > Bacillota > Clostridia > Lachnospirales > Lachnospiraceae > Mobilitalea. The sequence goes on from JAAYJU010000012.1 coordinate 1,824, forward strand.
GCTTTCGACTGCTCTTTTACTGGTGTCCTTAACTGTATCAGCAACAGCAATTATACCTGCCAGACTACCATCTAATGCTATATACATAGGAGTCTTTCCTTCATTTGCAAGCCTATCAGAGCTATGCTCAAAGCTTTCTAAGGAGATGTTTCTTTCGACCATTAGCTTGCGATTTCCAAGAAGCATAAGCTTTCCTTTTATGGTTACTTCTATTCCATGACCAGGTATTGCTTTAAAGTCTGAGGCCTTCTCTGTCTCTATGCCTATTTTCTCAGCATGTTCGACAATGGCCTCTCCCAGAGGATGCTCTGAGCCCTTTTCCGCTGATGCTGATAGCATTAGAAGCTCTTCTTCTCTTATATTTTCTGCTGTAATAATGTCAGTTACCTTTGGCTTACCCTCTGTAATGGTACCGGTCTTATCTAATACTACTGTATCTATTATATGTGCGGTTTCCAATGCTTCGCCGCTTTTTATTAATACACCATTTTCAGCACCTTTACCTGTACCAACCATGATGGCTGTAGGAGTAGCAAGCCCCAAGGCGCAGGGACACGCAATAACAAGTACCGATATAAATATAGTCAAGGCAAAGGTTGCACTTTCCCCGCTGATAAGGAACCAGGCAAGTCCTGAAAGAATTGCTAGTATTATGACTATAGGAACAAAATATCCCGATATAATATCCGCCAGCTTAGCTATGGGTGCCTTTGATCCTTGGGCATCCTCAACCAGCTTGATAATTTGTGAAAGCGCTGTGTCTTTTCCTACTCTAGTTGCCTTATAATGAATACTTCCATTTTTATTTATAGAGGCACCGATTACTGTATCACCGGAGTGCTTTTCAACGGGAATACTTTCACCTGTCAACATAGATTCGTCTACTGAAGTAATGCCGCTTACTACAATGCCATCCACAGGCATTTTTTCACCGGGCTTTACCACAATAATATCTCCTACCTCAACCTCATCTATAGGAATTTCTATCTCACGGTCATCTTTTATGATAGTTGCTGTCTTGGGAGCGAGACCCATAAGCTTTTTGATTGCCTCCGAGGTCTTTCCCTTTGATACAGTCTCAAAATACTTACCAAGTGTAATAAGTGTAAGAATTACCGCTGCAGATTCAAAATATAATTCCATAGCATATTCTGTTTTTCCCTGCAATATCTGTACTAGCGCAAAAATGCCGTATAATACAGCCGCACTGGTTCCGATAGCAATTAGTGAGTCCATATTGGGGCTTCCCTTAAAAAGTGTTTTAAATCCTACAAGATAATAGCGATATCCAACCGCTACAACAGGAATTGTAAGAATAAGCTGCGCAATGGCAAAGGCTGCGGGATTCATCATGGGATCTATAAATTCAGGCAAGGGAAGCCCAACCATATGTCCCATGGAGATATAGAGTAAAGGCACAGTAGCCACAAGTGAAATAATAAACCTAATCCATAGAGACTTTTGCTCCTTTAGCTTACTGTCCTTATCTGTATCTATAGTAGCTTCTTCTTCAACCGCCTTATAGCCTGCCTTTTCAATTGCATTCTTAATATCAGAAGCTCTTAGTTTAGAGGGCTCATAGCTAATCGATAGCTTTTCAGTGGCCAGATTTACATTGGCACTAGATACACCATCAAGCTTACCTGTAACCCGTTCAACAGCTCTGGCACATGAGGCACAGGTCATTCCTTCAATATTTAATGTTTTTGATAATGTCTCTGTAAGAGCCTTATAGCCCGCTTTATCTACGGCCTTTTGAATTGCTTCTTCAGTCACCTTATTCTCGTCATATTCCAATGTAAGCTTTTCAGTAGCCAGATTTACATTAGCACTCGATACACCCTCTAGCTTACCGGTAACCCGTTCTACTGCTCTGGCACATGATGCGCAGTTCATTCCTTCTATTTTAAATGACTTGTTTGTCATAATTAGCCTCCATTTCTACCATGTATATGCATAGATTGAAAGTAGTTTTCTTTCAGTCTACTCTATTAACTAGTCGATTACTTCCCTGTAATCTTGGATAAAATATTAATAATCTCATTAATCTTCTCATCGCCCTTATCATGCTCAAAGGCTTCCTTAACACAGTGGTTCATATGCTGTCTGAGTATCAGAAGGTTTGCTTTTTTTAATAAGCCCTGAGCCGCAATAATCTGATTGGATATATCAACACAATATCTGCCCTCTTCAACCATGTTTATAGTTGCTTCAATTTGACCTCTTGCAGTCTTTAGAGCCAGTAGTGCGTTTTTCTGCTCTTTATTCATTATTTCCCCTTTCCCTTAACATAATGTGTTAGTTACTATATGTTATCTTATCTTTTAGATTATTATTTATTTTATTAACTATGCTTATTCTTATTGTACCCCACCCCCCTGGGTAGGGGTGTGCTTCAAGTATACTTTTTTATTTTAAATATGTCAAGAATAATTTTTTCCTCTTTGTGAAATTTATTTTTTCCTCTTTGTGAAATTATTTATTAATAAGTAATGAAATATTTTAGAAAGAGGAGGATAAAACATCATGTCAACAAAGAATTATTCTTGTCCTGTCTGCAAAAGCAAGGACCTTTATCTTAAGCATGAGGCCAGCTATGTGTATTCCTATATACTGGATTCTGATGTACCCGGAATGAAAAATACAGAAATATTCTCACCCTTTTTATATGACCGAAGGGAACAGACAGAATCATCTGAATATATAGAATGTGAAAAATGTAAAAGTAGATTTCAGAGTGATGTATTATATGGAGCATTGAATGAAAGTGACTTTACTTTCTATGATTAACGTGTTAATGTAGTATATACGCAAGATAAGGGGCCCTTTCTCCTGTCTTAATACTTGCCTTAAAGGAGTACATCATGAAAAATCATAAAGCAGCCATAAAGGCTGCTCTTCCTCATACCATACCTATACTGTCAGGCTATATTGTTCTTGGCTCGGCTTATGGAATCCTTATGAATAGTAAGGGAATTCCTTTGATTTGGACAATCTTTTCTAGCATATTTATATATGCGGGTTCCATGCAATTTGTAACTGTTGCTTTACTTGCAACCGGTTTTGATCTTATAGGTGCCTTTATGATGACACTTATGGTAAATGCAAGACAT
>JAAYJU010000099.1 GCA_012522735.1 Clostridiales bacterium
CAACATAAATGCGAGGAAAGTTACGATATTTTTTTACCTTCAGTATGGGTAATACTGCATAGCTCGATCCTGAGGTACGCACTTTGTTAATCTCCCTATACATCATCTGGAAATTGTCAAAGAGCCACCGTGCTGCCGGAATCAGAGAAGGAATATCTGTAGACATGCTAGAGATGCTGTCTCTGATTTTATTCAGTTTCTTATAAGCAATTTGATTATAATCATCAAGAACAAAGCTATACCCAACCAATTTTACCTTACTATGCCTATCCGCCAGATCAAGCATCTGCTTCTCCCATGCGCTTGGACCAGCTTTATCTCCGTCTCCCAAGGTATAGATTGGAAAATGCACTTTCTTACCAAAATGGCTAAATCGATAATACAGCATTGCTAGAACAAAACAGATTAATGCAATCAGTATCAGCAAAACAAATATCAGAAAAGGTGAATTTATATAGAAAATAATTCCGTCCAAAAAAATCAGCAATTGATGCTCCTCCTTATTTTAGAAATCTATAGACATGATAGATTCTTATAAAAGATAGTCTGTCTATTTTTCCATAAAAAAATAGCACAATAACCATGATAATTAAAAAGAAAATCATGGCATATGCTTTTGTTGTAATTTTGAAAGGAGCATTTTTTATTGAATAGGATGAACTTTCCAATAAAGTAAAAAAGCGGCCGAGGCCGCTCTTATCTTTAGTAAATACCCGAAATGCCGTTTCCTGCATTTTGACTCCTAGCTAAGCTAGGTGGGTAACCGCATATAAGCTTCTGTCTTCCGCTGCTGACGGCGGCTTGACATCTACTCACAAATGTAGGAATCCCTTATTATATCATGTAGGTTCAAAATAACAGGAGTGTCGTACATCTCAGGAACATCTATAGCTATATTATAAAGTATTATTTCTTGTATTTCAAGGCTTTTATTGAATCTTTTAATGGTATTTATAGGGATGCTTCATCCATATTAAAGGGAGGAAAGGTAAATGTAAATGTACTTCCGACTCCTAGTGAGGATTCCACTTCTATATGCCCCTCATGCTTAATTGCAATCTGTTTGGCTATAGATAACCCAAGCCCTGTGCCTGAAGCATTCTGACTTAAATTTGATTTATAAAACTTTTCAAAAATATTATCCAGATCACAGGAATCCATTCCGATTCCTTCGTCTTTTATCGCTACTCTTATTTTGTCCGTCTTTGATAAATTTATGTGAACTGTTTTGTATTCATCAGAGAATTTTATGGCATTATCTAAAATAATCATAAACATCTGTCTTAGACGGTCATAATCACCTAAGATCATAATTACAGGCTCATTCTTAACAATCTCTATTTTAATATTTCTCTTCTCTGCTATTGTATCTGCGCTTCGAATTATATCATCAAATATCTGTACTAGATTTACAGGCTCAACATCAATTGCAAAATCCGGATTCTGCATCTTTGATAAAAGCATCAGATCTCCTACCAAGCGTTCCATACTTTTGCATTCTAAAAGCATTCTATCATAATATTGATTAACCTTATCCTCGTCTGATACTACCCCGTCAATCAAAGATTCTGTATATGCTCTTAGTACCGTAATCGGAGTTCTTAGCTCATGGGATACATTTGCAAAGAAATCCAGTCTCATTTGATCAAGATTTTTTCTTTGAATATCATTCTCTAAAAGCTTCTCAGATAAAATATCTACAGTCTTTGCCAAGTCACCAATTTCATCGTTACGCTTGATTCCTGTCTTTGAGTGATAATTTCCCGCCGCCAGTGATAAGGCTGTGTGGCGCATTCTAGATATAGGAAGTGAAAGCTCTGTCGCAAATATTATTATTACAATAAATGAAATTGCCAAGGCAACAACACTGCTGATTACAATCAGTGACAAGCTGTCATTAATTATATCCGTAAGACCTTTAACAGGCGCTTTTGACAGCAAGGCTCCAACCACCTCTCGATTTGTCCCATATATGGGTACAGCCACGGTTATGGTCTGTGTCTGATAGATCTCATCATCGGCAATAGAGAATTCTGTTTTGTTTTGAAAAGCGCTTTCTAGTAAATCCACATACTCCTTATATTCGACAGAGAATTCTTCAAAGGAGTTTGTTTCTAATCTAAGGTCCATGGGCCTAATTGCATAAGGATTTGATATGGTCCATATATCCGAATCCATTATCTTTTGTTGAGTATTAATATAATCTAAAAAATCACTGTAATTTTGCGTATTTATAAATTTAGTCGTTATCAAATCAGAGCTGTTTTCTGCCTGCTCCTCTAACTTATCTTGTTCGTTTTTCATAGTTGTACTCTTGTATAGCTGAATAAAAATCATACAAATCAAGACCGCAGTCATTAGTAGCATAACTGCATAATTCAAATAAAGCTTGAAAAACAAGCGGTTATATACACGAACCTTGTTTTCTTTTGCCATAGTTAATAAACTCCTTCACCTTGTGGGCTGGATTTCAATCTTCAAGCATTTCAAATTTGTATCCGACACCCCAGATAGTCTTGATGGTCCAGTCGGGATGATCTACAGTATCTATCTTAGCACGAAGTCTTTTAATATGGGAATCCACCGTTCTGGAATCGCCAAAATAATCAAAGCCCCAAAGGCTATCCAACAGATTATCTCTGGTAAACACCTTGTTGGGATTTGATGCCAATGTCCACATGGTTTCGATTTCTTTTTTGGTAAGAGCTATCTTCTTCTCACCGATATGTAAGGTATATTCCTCTAAATTAATTTCCAAATTACTTATAGTAATAACATTGTCTGAAGAATTCTCTTTAGTTGTCTTCGTCATCCTCCGAAGCACTGCCCTTACTCTTGCCATAACCTCCCTGGGGCTGAAAGGCTTTACTATGTAATCGTCTGCCCCTATATCAAGTCCCATTATTTTATCAAAGTCTTCGCCTCTGGCTGTTATTAGGATTACAGGTACATTTGATTCACTTCTTATCTTTCTACATACCTCATAACCATCTTCCTTAGGCATCATGACATCCAACAATACCACATCAGGGTTATATTCGTTAAATAATCGGATGGCTTCCTCACCGTCTGAGGCTACTAAAGGTTCAAAACCTTCCATTTTAGAATAAGTCGATAAAATATCAGTAATATCGCGATTATCGTCTGCGATTAGGATATGCTGCATAATAATTACCTCCTCTTATTGCTCTACATTTTCTTTAGTTACAATACCAACCGCTATCTATGGACTAATCCGCTTATTCACGTATATTATATATTAACCATGTATGAGAAAACAAGTAGTAAAACTTTATTATCTTTACACTTACTTCCAATTTAAAATTAATGTAACAATTTATTCAAATTTTAAGCCGATTGTGACACCTTTCTGACAAAATCAGATGATATAGTATGATATAGAATAAATAGGATGTGACATAGTATTTCCATAACCTGGAGGAAGTGCCATGAAAATGAAAGAAAGACTAACTAAATGCTTAATTTCCCTTGGCTTACTTCTTTTCATTACTTTTTTGCCACAAATTATGCCGACCCAAGTTAGTATAGCGCGGGCATCAGAAATCGAAAAGGAGAAAAATAACGAATATAGACTTAACCTTAGAACCATTACTCTCGTAAATGGTAAATCATTTACGCTGAGAGTTTATAATCTTGAAAAAGATGCTAAGGTTAGCTTTAAGTCCGCCGATCCTGAGATTGCTTCTGTTAATGAGGATGGTACATTTACTGCAAATAAGGTAGGCTCAACAACAATTACTGCTACAGTAAGACGAGGCCTTAATACTACTCCACTAGCCTGTGAGGTAACTATCGGCCCTCCTGCTTTTAGCGTAAAGTTGACACGTCCCATGATTATAATGGAACTGGATCAAGTTTTTCAACTTGAGGCCGTTATGAAACCAACTAATACTGCAGAGCTTGTAAAGTATTCAAGCTTCGACCCGAATATTGCTTCCGTTAGTTCTGGAGGCCGCGTTACAGCCAGAAAAGCTGGTATGACTTATGTTTTTGCAGAAATTGATGCGACCAATCAAGATGGTA
>JAAYJU010000100.1 GCA_012522735.1 Clostridiales bacterium
AGATGAATATAGGGAATTTCAAACCGAATGTATCTATGTTCCTACGGCAGAGGTCAGCTATCAAAAGATTACTCCTTACGATGAAGACGAACTTGATAAAGCCTATGAAAAGATAGAAAATGTTAGGGAATTGATTCTTAAGGGAGCTGATTTTGATGAAGTACTAGAGCAAGTTGAGGGTACAATTCATTATAATCGTAGCTTTATTCTAAGTGATATTACTGCGGAGGATGAGTATAAGGAAGCCTCTAAAGAGCTTGATAACGGAGATTATAGTGATGTTATTACATCGCAATTTGGCCACTACATTATTCATATGATTAATAACAACTCAATAACACGTTATGAGAAAGCCATCCAAGATGCCATCCAGGGCGAAAAGACAGCTAGGTTTAGGATACATTATGATGAAATATTAGAGGATTATGATGTCACTATCAATACAGAGTACTGGGATTCACTGGACTTGGGCTCTATAACCAACTCGGTACCAGGTACCAACTGAGGAGCATACCTTGGGTTGGTACCTGGTACCGGCAATAGGTACCGACGATAAGAATAGTATATTTTATTCTCACATACAATATAATGAAACACCTTTTAATTTTTGAATAGGGGCATGGTATGATTAAACCAACTATAAAATTAATAAATTTATTTTTTAAAAAAATAAGAGATGATCACGTGTCAGCCTTTTCGGCACAGGCCGCCTTCTTTATCATCATCTCTTTTTTTCCTTTTATAATGTTTCTATTAAGTATAGTTCCCTTTTTTAAATTAGAAGAAAGTACAATACTGAATCTTGTTACACAGATTTTTCCCAAGGCCTTTAACTCATTAATTGTTCTTGTCGTTACGGAAGTTTATCATAGAACAGGCTCAGGAACATTAGTTTCTATCACAGCTATTACGGCCTTATGGTCAGCAGGCAAAGGTTTCCTTGCTATCATGAAGGGCTTAAATTCTGTATATGAAATACAGGAAACCAGAAAGTCAATTATCCTAAGAATCATTTCAACCTTATATACTTTGGTATTTGCCATAATGATTATTGGTACCATTATACTCTTTATCTTTGGCAATAAGCTCTACCTGTGGATAGAAATGCGCTTTCCTGTATTGCAGGATTTAGCTTTATTGATTATCAGTCTACGTACCATCGTGGGTCTTGTTATATTATTGATATTCTTCTTACTTATATATATTGCTATCCCCAACAGAAGGACTAAGATTTCCAGGGAGCTTCCCGGTGCCTTGGTGTGTGCAGCTGGTTGGATGGGCTTTTCCTATGCCTTCTCCTATTATATTGACCATTATTCCAATTATGCATCCATGTATGGAAGCCTCACAACAATTGTACTATTCATGCTCTGGATGTATTTTTGCATGTATATCTTATTTATCGGGGCTGAGATTAACCTACTATTCCAGAACAAAGCCTTAACCGATAAAATCAAACAGCTATATAGCAACATACCTGATTAAAACGTTACCGATGTTACTCATATATGAACCCTATATCCGTTCCTTTGTAAAAATACTTTATTATCTCTTCATATTTCTTGCCTGCATCCGACAGTGACTTAACTCCGTTCTGGCTCATTCCCACACCGTGTCCATAGCCACCTCCGGTGATTGAGATGCTTTCTAGCTTGCCATCCTCCATATTATTATCTATAAAGAAAAATGCACTGGGCAACAAGCTCAAGCTATCTACTCCATCTTCATCTTGGCGATATACCGTGTCCTTAGATGGTGATAAGAGCGCTCGGATATTATACTCTGTCTGAACCTTAATGGTTCTTTCACTTCCCTCTATAATTAGTTCATATATAATTCCACCAATCCCACGGGTTCCTACGAATATATTCACTATGTCTCCGACTGTCTCCACAGGCTGGCTCTCATATAGAGCATCCTGATCAAGTGGGCCACCGCTTACCAGAGTCTTTATAAGCTCAGGATTTGCACGATATCTCCCTGCAAGCTTTTCGTTTATAATATTTTTTATATCAGAGGTTTCTATGGTAACATACCAGCGATACCAAGAAAATGCACTATCATAGGTGTCGTAATTTTGATCTAAAATAAAGCTTCTAAAATTCTCTTCCTTTGTTAAATCACTATAGATACTGTTTCGTTCTGACATCGCATCTTGGCTATCAACTTCTTCTACACTTAGGAGCCTTCCGCTAAGATAAGGTGTAGCTACACCATTTGCCCAAACATACTCAACCGAGGTTGTATGTCCGCAGGAAGTAGAGAAATAATAGGCTGTAATAATTTCGCCATCGAATTCTACAACCTTTCCGTAGGTGTCCTTAACTGCAAGTATAGAATCTTCATTTTCTTCAATATTATTGTAAACCTGATAGGATACACTATCATCTACATGAGCTCCGTAACCACTTAGGCTGTTCGCCATAAGATGACGATATGCATAGCTTCTCGCACATACCGCCTGGACTTTCAGAGGCTCTAAGCCATAATAGGTAGGCATTTCACTTGGGATAACCGCATATAGATATTCCTCCAGAGGAAGCTCATTTACAATTATCAGGCCCTTATCCCCCTGTGCTATTTCAATCCTTCCCCGATATCTAGGAACTCCCGTAGATCGTTCTATTGAAAGAAGCTTTATCCTTCCTTTTTCTGAACTAGGTTCTATTATTACTCTTCCAGCCG
>JAAYJU010000101.1 GCA_012522735.1 Clostridiales bacterium
ACGGTTTATAAGAGAATTAATTAGCGAAGACTTTCCCACATTGGATTTACCCGCAAAAGCAATTTCAGGCTTATCATTCACAGGAAGATCACTGGTAATCCCACACACCGTCTCAAGATTTACATTCCTTATTACCATAATTATTGCCTCCTACATAACCTATAAGTAACAAAAATTTAATAAATATGAGTAACCGTTTCCCATTCATATGCAATAGCACTGATGATTAGAGTCCGGTTACCCATATATATAGATTCACTATTTTCTTCTAAGCTATTTCGCCCTTACTCTTCTTAGAAGAACGTTTTACCTGCGGTTTTCTTACGACGCCTTCTTCTGCCATAATTAGCTTGGGCTTCTCTTTACCTTGAATCACTTCTCTAGTAATGATGCATTTAACAATACTAGCATCAGACGGTATCTCAAACATGGTATCCATCATGGATGATTCCATGATTGCACGTAGACCTCTGGCTCCTATCTTTCTGCTAAAGCTCTTCTTGGCTATCTCCTCTATGGCACCTTCATCAAATTCCAGCTCAACGCCATCTATCTCAAACAGCTTCTTATACTGTTTTGTTATGGCATTTTTCGGTTCTAAAAGAATCTTGATTAATGCAGCCTCATCAAGTGCATCCAGTGCTACACATACAGGAACACGTCCGACAAACTCAGGAATTAAACCAAATTTAATCAAATCCTGAGGCATTACCTGCCTAAAGAGTTCGCCTACATTTCTCTTATTCTTGTCGGAAATCAGGGCATTGAAGCCTATGGATTTTTGTCCGATTCTGGATTCAATTATCTTCTCAAGTCCATCAAATGCTCCACCACAGATAAATAGAATATTAGTTGTATCTATCTGTATGAATTCCTGATGAGGGTGCTTCCTACCACCCTGAGGCGGAACAGATGCAACCGTACCCTCAAGAATCTTTAGGAGTGCCTGTTGAACACCCTCACCCGATACATCCCTGGTAATTGAAGTGTTCTCGGATTTTCTAGTTATCTTATCAATCTCATCAATATATATTATGCCATACTGGGCGCGATCAATATCAAAATCAGCAGCTTGGATAATTTTAAGTAGAATATTCTCTACATCCTCACCGACATAGCCCGCCTCCGTAAGAGCTGTTGCATCTGCAATAGCAAAGGGAACGTTAAGAAGCTTTGCCAATGTCTGAGCAAGATAAGTCTTTCCCGAGCCTGTGGGACCCATCATCAGAATATTACTCTTTTGAAGCTCCACATCTAGATCTTTATCTACCAATACTCTTTTGTAATGATTATATACTGCCACTGATAATACTTTTTTTGCCTCATCCTGTCCAATTACATGTTGATCTAAAAAGCTCTTGATCTCAGCCGGCTTAAGCAAATTAATATCCGTATCCAAAACCGGATCTTGGTCAAACTCCTCTTCAATGATCTCACTACATATTTCTATGCATTCATCACAGATATATACTCCCGGTCCGGCAATTAGTTTTCTGACTTGATCCTGTGTCTTATTACAAAAAGAACATCTTAGTTGCTTTCTGTCATCTACCTTTCCTGCCATTGCCACCTCACCTCATTCTCTCTGCCTCTACAAATGCATCGGTCTTATCTATTGGCCAAAATACCATCAATAATACCGTACTTTTGGGCTTCTTCAGCACTCATATAAAAGTCTCTTTCAGTATCCACTTCAATTACTTCTATTGGCTTGCCTGTATTCTTAGATAGTATCTCGTTAATCTTTTTCTTGGTTCTCATAATGTTATCAGCAACAATCTTGATGTCTGTCGCTTGTCCTCTGGCTCCGCCTGATGGCTGGTGAATCATAACCTCGGCATTAGGTAGTGCAAAACGCTTTCCTTTTGTACCACCAGCCAGTAGGAATGCTCCCATGCTTGCCGCCATACCAATACATATAGTTGAAACATCACATTTTATATAGCTCATAGTGTCATAAATAGCCATTCCAGCGGTTACAGATCCGCCCGGACTGTTGATATAGAAGTTAATGTCCTTTCCCGGATCCTCGGATTCCAAGAAAAGCAGCTGCGCTACTATAATACTGGCTGCGGTATCAGTAACTTCCTCACCTAAGAATATTATTCTTTCCTTTAATAATCTTGAAAATATATCGTAGCTTCTCTCGCCACGGCTTGTTTGTTCTATAACATAAGGTACTAAACTCATCCTGATATCCTCCTTTTATATAAGATTATGCTTCCTTAGCTGATTCAACGATAAAGTCAACCGCCTTCTGAACTGCGATGTCTGTCTTGATCTGCTCTGTTTCCTTATCACCGATCATTTCCTTAACCTTTTCTATCTCCATCTTGTACATGGTAGCCATTTCTGAAAGCTCTTTCTCAAGCTCTTCCTCTGAAACCTCAATATTCTCAGCCTTAACTATGGCTTCCAGAACAAGTCGGCTCTGAATTCTCTTAAGAGCCTGTGGTCTTAAGCTTTCAATAAATTTCTGTGCGTCCATGCCTGTAAATTGGAAATATTGCTCCAATGAGAGACCCTGATACTGCATTCTCTGTGCAAAATCATCAGCCATCTGTCTAACCTGTGTTTCAATCATCGGCTCTGGAATATCCATTGTAGCATTTTCTATAATCTTGTCAACAATCTCATTTTCCTTCTCAGTCTTTAATTCCTTCTCTTTGCCTTCCTTGATTTTAGCCTTAATACTCTCCTTGTATTCATCCAGAGTATCAAATTCCGATACATCCTGTGCGAAATCATCATCAAGCTTGGGAAGCTCCTTAACCTTAATCTCATTAATTTTAACCTTAAAAAGAGCAGGCTTTCCGGCTAATTCCTCGGCCTGGTATTCCTCAGGAAATGTGACATTTACATCAACCTCTTCCCCTATGGACTTTCCGATAAGCTGTTCCTCAAAATTATCAATAAATGAATGAGAACCTATGGTCAGAGAATAATTTTCACCCTTACCGCCTTCAAAAGGCACGTCATCTACAAAGCCTTCAAAATCTATTATTGCAATATCATCCATTTGAACTGGCCTGTCATCAATGGTCAGCATCCTGGAGTTTTGCTCTAATTCCTTTTCAATACTTGCCATTACTTCTTCGTCTGTTACGTTTGCTTCTTTCTTTTCTACCTTGATGCCCTTGTACTTGCCTAATGTAACCTCAGGCTTGACTGCAACTTCTGCTGTAAAAATAAAGGGTTTTCCCTTCTCAATCTGAACTACATCAATTTCAGGTCTTGATACAATCTCAAGCTCACTATCGAGAGCAGCCTTTTCATATGCCTCGGGAATAATCTCATTAGCTGCATCCTCATAAAGAACCTCGACACCATACATCTTCTCTATAATAGCCTGAGGTGCCTTCCCCTTACGAAAGCCCTGAACGTTAAATTTATTCTTGTTTTTTTGAAATGCTTTCTGTATTGCCTTATCAAACTCTTCTGCTGAAGCCTCTATCGTAAGCTTTGCCATGTTTTTTTCTAGTTTTTCAACCTGTAAACTCATATTAGTTTCCTCCTAATTATGCATTTGTATCTATAATTCTACTTCTTAATCTTTCTAAGTATAGCAGATAAGCAAGTCAAATGCTATGATTTGTTTTCAGCCTTAAATTGTATCAGATTTACTTTAAATTTGCAATTACTCATTTAAAAAATGGCCCCGCTCTCTAATCTTATCGACAATACTATCTACCGTCTCTTTACAGAGCTCGTCAGTTCTAGCCTCTGCCATTACCCGTATTACAGGCTCGGTTCCACTTTCCCTTACAAGAATTCTGCCATCCTTACCAAGCTTCTCACTTAGCTTAGCAATATGTTCAGTTATCATAGCATCATCATTTACTGCCTTCTTATCCTTAACCTTGACACTTACCAAAAGCTGAGGAAATATACGAACATCTTTGCATAATTCTGATAGTGTTGCCTTACTTTCAAGCATCACCTCCATAATCTTTAAGGATGTCAATATTCCATCTCCTGTTGTAGCGTGCTTACTAAATATAATATGACCAGACTGCTCTCCGCCTAGGGAATGTCCGTTAGCTTGCATATTCTCGTATACATACTTATCACCTACCGTAGTCTGCACATAGTTAATTCCCTTACGGTCAAAGGCCTGATAAAGCCCCATATTGGACATAATCGTTGTGACTACAGTATTGTTGGCTAGGTCGTTTCTTTCCTTCATATACACACTACATATATACATGATTAGGTCACCATCAATAATATTGCCATTTTCATCAACGGCCAAACATCTATCTGCATCACCGTCATATGCAAAGCCTACATCTAGCTTATTATCAAGGACAAATTTCTGTAAATCCTTCATATGGGTTGAGCCACAATTTCTATTAATATTTGTTCCATCTGGTTCACCGCCTATAACATAGGTCTTTGCACCGATAGCATCAAACACACCCTTTGCTATAGAGGTTGCCGAACCGTTAGCCAGATCAAGACCAACCTTTTTTCCTTGGAAGGAACGAGTAGCCAATGAAATTAGATAACCGATATATCGATTTCTACCAATAGCATAATCTACTGTCTTTCCAATCTTCTCACGTGTCATAAGCGGTATAGTATCTTCATTGCTATCTATGTAAGCTTCGATTAATTCCTCTACATCGGCTTCAAGCTTACATCCATTACCGTTAAATACCTTTATCCCGTTATCATAAAATGGATTGTGACTTGCTGATATCATAATTCCACAATCGAATCCTTCTGTCCTTATAACATAAGATACACTAGGTGTAGAGGTAACATGCAAAAGATATACATCAGCCCCAGAAGCTGTTAAACCTGCCACGAGTGAATACTCAAACATATAGCTTGATCTTCTCGTATCCTTTCCTATTACTATATTGGCCTTATGGTCTTTCCCAAAGTAATATCCTAAAAATCTTCCTACCTTAAAAGCGTGCTCTACAGTCAGATTTACATTTGCTTCTCCTCTGAATCCGTCTGTTCCAAAATATTTACCCATATTTATAATCCTCTCTTCTTGCTCTTTTAATTATGACACAGTATTATTTATATGTAAATATATGCTTATAAAATACTCTCTTTGCATCACATTATATACTTTGCTATTTATTCTAACATATACCTATAATATTTGAAAAGTAAAAAATAAAAGGATGTCAGGCACCATCTGGTGCCTGACATCAATTTCTTAACATAAGAGTGACTCGCGAAGCGTGGCACTCGTTGTTTATGTCGGCTAAGCCGGAATATATAATTATTGTCCAGACTGACCTGACATAGCTTGCTCCTGGCTACGAATCATACGTTTAACCATTTCTCCACCAACAGAACCATTCTGTTTACTGGTTAAGTCGCCATTGTAACCCTGCTTTAAAGGAACACCTAGCTCGTTAGCAACCTCCATCTTAAAACGATTGAGAGCTTCTCTTGCCTGAGGAACTTCTGCTCTGTTAGAACCACTATTGTTACTTGCCATTATATTTCACCTCCGTTATGATTATCAAAGCAACCCATTAACAAAATCATCTTGTAGGTTCGGTGTTATAAAAACGCTTGAGATATTTGTTTCTGTATTGCCTGTAATCATATTGTGTACGGAGAAGGTAAATATTATGATGGTAATTATTGTTCCTATAACCAATGGTTATATAAATTAATAAAATTTTCAATCGATTTAACTAACTGAAATAACAAGAATTTTTGGATATCCAATTGCAATCTCAAGGCATTTCCCGTTTCCAGCTGCATTTACTAAGCCTTCTGCTAATTCTCCAGCATAATAAGAAATAATATCTTGATCCATGCTTCCTAAGGCCGGTATTATATCCCCAACTGTTCCCTTCTCATACCTAATACGGGATCTTATCCTTTTAACCGCCTGTGCATATTGAACACCACTTAACCCTGCTGTAATTATTATGTTTTTACAAACCTCACTTGGCAAATAGTAATATCCATATTCGATTGTATCCTCTATAGTTTTCTTTTTATATATTGTTTCAACTTTATTCACTTTAATGAGTATCCCCTCCTCACTAGATTAATAGCTATTGTAAATATATTCCATATTCTTACATTTGTCAACCTTTTTTACTATATTAGTACCATATTTCATCATATTTGCGCTTATATTCGTAGTAAAGAAGGAGTTTTATTGAATATAGATGAAAAACAACAAAAAACGGAGTATTCCCACACAACAAGCAGATAGTCTACTTGTTTATAGAATACTCCGTTTTCAATAAAATATTTAAAATATATACATAATTAATGTCAAATATAAAAGATCATATTTAATCGCCTAGACCGTTTGCCTTATCAATGTGAACCTGCCATTGTGCTACAACCTTTTCTACAGATTCAGCAGCAGTTAGTGTACCTGCATCCAGATCATATGTAACATTACCATAGTCTATACCAGGGATCATAGCTAATAATGAAACCATACCATGCTTAGCCTCATAGAATAAGGGTAAAGTCTCTTCTACCGCTCTGATATCACGGAATAATGGATAGTACTGGAGCTTCCAGTCTTCATCCTCATATCCAGGGGTTATTTCAGTGTAAAGATTATATGCAAATGCCACATCCTCTGCTCTATCCTTATCTAAGGTAACTGGCATAACAATTGAGTTCTCTGTAAATGCTGTCATCATTTCTCCCTTTGGTCCCTTAGGGAATATAACAAAGCCCCAGTCGTCCTCCATGTCAGCCCAGGTATTAACCTTATATTGCTCTGCACATTGCATTGCAACAGATCCGCTCTTAAATTCTTCAATGAACCAATCCCATCTTGTTGCATAATCTTCAGGTAATGGATGATAATAGCCTTTCTCATATATGCTATAGCCCCATTCTAGAGCTTCCAGGAAATTAGGCTCACTGGTTGCATTATAGAACTTACCATCCTTAAGTCCTATAAATTTAGCATCATTTGAGAATACACAGCCTCTAAACCAATCCTTTGAGAAACTAGCAATTCCATATACATCGGGTATTGTGTCATTATCGGTATCGCGGGTATTACGCTTTGCCAAATCCTCAAGAGCCTCCCATGTCCATTCATCCTTAGCTTGAAGTTCGTAAGGAAGATCAGGATCAATACCGGCTTCCTCAAATAGTCTCTTGTTCCAGAATATACCTAGTCTAGGCTCCATTCTTCCGGTAGCCATGCCGTATACATTTCCATCCATTGTTAACATGTCCCTAATCTGAGGATTCCATTTTTCTTCAGTGAAATCAAAATTCTCCAGAGTATCAAGGGGATATAAGAGACCCTGTGTTAATGGAGCTGCTACGTGCTCTGCGTGCATAGTAAATATGTCCGCTGCAGGGTCACCAGCCATTATGGAAGCAACCATAATTTCAGTATAATCTCCAAAGGTACCGATATTTTCACGGGTTATAGTGAAATTGTACTCATCCATAAATTCTTCCCTATACCTAAGGGTATCTTCTTCTCTTTGGTTTTTAGGCTCGGGATTAGGATCTGTTGTCCACCAGTCAGCAATAACTATAGTTGTTCCTTTAAGATCCTTAGGTTCAGGCGTAGGTGTAGGTGTCGCAGGCACCTCATCTTCTTTATCTGCCTCATCCTCCGCAGGTGCAGTTGGTGCCTTTGTAGGATCCGGTGCACCTGCATCATCGCCCCCATTACTACATGCAGTAAGTGCAAATATTAACATAGTAGAAATCAGAATTAGGCTAAATATCTTTTTCCAATTACTTTTCATAAAATACCTCCTTTTCTAGATAGATATATTTTACCATATAATAATGAAAAAAGGAATATAGATAATCAAAATTAATATGGACAATATAGCGAATTTTATTGGATATACCTAGGATTCTAATCATATAAATATAGAAAAGCTATATCACGGAGTGTAAGTATATGCTTTCTATATTATCTTCTCTCAACCACTTCATATGGGGGATTCCCATGCCTATACTGCTTTTTGGAGTTCATATATACTTTACCTTACATCTAAAGGGTGTTCAAAAGCATATAGGGAAGGCTATAGGCTTATCATTAAAGCCTGATACTTCTGGTGAAGGTGATATCAGCGGATTTGCCACCCTAGCCGCCACACTTGCTGCTACTATAGGAACCGGAAATATAGTTGGCATCTCAACTGCGGTAGCTCTTGGTGGTCCCGGTGCAATATTTTGGTGTTGGCTTACAGGTCTTCTTGGAATGGCTACCTCATATGCAGAATGTTTCTTAGGTGTCCTTTATAGAAGAAAAACTGAGGATGGCACCTATATAGGCGGGCCTATGTATGCTATTGAATATGGTATGGATAAAAAATGGTTGGCTGTTCTTTTTTGTTTTTTTACATTAATTGCATCGTATGGTGTGGGTTGTTCGACACAAGCAAGAGCAATAACAGAAACTGCCAAGACT
Organism: Clostridiales bacterium; assembly: GCA_012522735.1. Classification (GTDB taxonomy): domain Bacteria; phylum Bacillota; class Clostridia; order Lachnospirales; family Lachnospiraceae; genus Mobilitalea. Next base: position 8,396 of record JAAYJU010000101.1, read on the forward strand.
CTATGGGGATTACCCGAATACATAGTTGGTATTCTTATAGCGATTGTTGTAGGCTTAGTTATCGTAGGTGGTATAAAATCTATTGGAAGTATCTGCACTAGGCTGGTTCCTGCTATGGGTTTTTTCTACCTATTTGCGTGTATTGTAATATTAATACTAAACCACGATTATCTTCTTCTTGCCTTCCGTACAATACTGAAGTCTGCCTTCCTTCCATCAAAGCTACCTGCGGCTGTAGCAGGAGGATTCATCGGTGGAGGTCTTAAAATAGCAGCCAGATATGGAATAGCCCGCGGATTGTTCACAAACGAAGCAGGCCTTGGCTCAGCAGCCATTGCCGCTGCAGGAGCCAAGACCTCACACCCATCTAGACAGGCTCTAATTTCTATGAGCGCAACCTTTTGGGATACTGTTGTTATGTGTGCTATAACCGGACTGGTTATTGTCACAAATCTGCTTAAGAATCCTTCCTCAGTAGAGGGATACTCCTTTGCCGAACTGACTACTGCTGCCTTTGCACCTATTCCCTTCGGAAGAACTATACTAGGTATATCACTGATAGCATTTGCTATCGCAACACTAATAGGCTGGTCATATTTTGGTGAAAAGGCTGTAGAATACCTATTTGGAAAATCCGGTATTAATACATATCGTCTATGCTATATTGTTATGATTTTCGTAGGCTCAGTCATGTCCTTGAAACTTGTTTGGGAGCTTACTGACTTTGTTAATGCTTTTATGGCTCTTCCGAATCTTATATGTCTACTTGCCTTACGTAATAAAATTATACCTTATAAATAATGTTTATTAACACATGAAGAATACTCGTGACTTTAGTCATGAGAGATTCAAAGATAATGCTTGTACACGATACCGTCTGCAATTCTATTTGCGGTATCCTTATCAATTAGCCTGCTAATAAGTGAAAGAGAAAAATCGATAGCAGTACCCAATCCTCTTGAGGTTGTCACATTACCATCCTCAACCACATCCTGATTTACAACAATACTGTCCGTTAATTTGCTTTCAAACCCAGGATAAGAGGTGGCTCTTTTACCAGCCAAAATACCCTTACTTCCCAGTACACTTGGGGCAGCGCATATTGCTGCTAAATTCTTTTTCTTCTTATGAAAGTCCCTTAATAATTTATCCAAGCCCTCGTGGTCCATCAAATGAGCAGTTCCTGGCATTCCACCAGGAAGAACCAGAAGCTCTCCATCATCAAAATCCGCTTCCTCAAATAAGACGTCTGCTAATACATTTATTCGGTGGGCTCCTTTTACCTCTAATCTGCCTGTAATGGATACCATGGATATATCAATAGCAGCTCTTCTAAGTAAATCAACAACGGTTAATGCCTCTATCTCTTCAAAGCCGTCTGCAAGAAAAATATATACCTTAGCCATAATGCTTCCTCCTTTTATATACTGCAATTGTTAATAGATCATACCATATTTAAAGTATAGATTACTTGTCCATATTCTAAACCTATTATAATGGAAGAGGCTTTTATAGGCAAGTAACATCTAGCCCCTTCCAAACTTCTAATTCAATACCATTAAGCTAGATACTCCTACATTCTTAAGGGTAAGCATCGGCTTACACTTTATATTTCTTCTTGTATTTACTTCGGGACAAACCTCCAGAATATAGCAATCATCGTATGGCACCTCAAATTCAAAGCATCCGCAAGGACCAACCTTCTCACAATAAAGCTGGGTTTTTTCCTCATCACAAACCTTATAAAGCTTTATGATATATTCATGATTATGACAGCAAGCGCATCCCCAAATACAACCAACAATCTTGCCGGGGACAATCCTGCAATCCTTAGCCTTTTCCTTTAATACAACCTTACGATAAACCACTCTTGTTCTGGTGCTATAGTAAGGAACCGGTACCCTTACCAGATATGGTCTATATTCTATCTGTGCTTCAGCCGGAGGACAGGGCCTAGGTGTCGGGCATGGTGGACAGGTTGGACATGGCTCAGGTGTCGGGCATGGCGGACAGGTTGGACATGGCTCGGGTGTCGGGCATGGCTCCGGTGCCGGACATGGCTCAGGCTGAGGACATGGTGGACATTCTACAATCGGCTGCACTTCAGCCGGAGCCGGTATAGGTATTCTTGGAGGGGAAGGTATTGGCCTAGGGGCTGGGATTTCCGGAGGAGCCGGGGCTACCTCTTCGCATAAAACACCACCCACAAAAGGATATAGATGGAACTCAAATCCACTCCTTGCATTTACCGCAAAGGATCCCAAGGCTGCATTACCACTTACATGACCACCAGTTTGATGTCCATGGAACATAGCATTAGGTGCAAGTATGCTTCCCCAGATGGCTGCCGGTACCTCCATATAGATATTTGTAGCATCTTCAAATACATACAAGGTACGATTAGCCAGACGCTCTGTTCCCCAAAGTCCATATTGAAGATGTGCGTTACTTCCGGTCCTAAAAATAACAATTGCGATGCTTCCGTCAGGTATTTCGAACCTTATTTCCTTATTCAATATTCCGTTAGGTCTTGCGTCAATTATAAATACATTCTGTACCGGGTCATTTCCCCGAAGTATTTTCTCATGGAAATTATCAGTTACGGTACCATTAGCACTAAGGCTTGTAATGCAATCATGATAATATCCAATACTCTCTCTGGCATCACTAAAGAATCCTGCCACATCCGCACCGATTCTTTGCGCCGGTATATAACGTGGTACATCATAGCTTGATATAATATAATGTGTGCCTCTATCACCCGGGGTCCAGTATTGACTTCCTCCCGGTGCTTGATATAGTGCTTTTAGCTCATCTACCTGATCTTCTCTGCCATCCTTACCTATCAAATATGTGCTTCCGCTTGCAGCTCTAAAATTTCCGCCTGCTACTACATGACCGATTACGACTAAGGGACCCTGCATGGCTACATTTCTTCCAACTAGAAATCTTACAAAATCAGGGCTATATCCAGTTCCAACAAGATTTACATCATTACCGTAAGCAAGAGTTAATCCTCTGGGACTGACAAAGTCACGCCCTACTGCAAAAGCACCTTTTGTATCTACAATATTATTGGCATCTCCAAAAACTATAGCATTAAAATAAGAAGCAATTCCAAAGGGCTGACCCGCTATATCATACCAATTTATATCCTCATAAGGTATTCCGGCATATGAAAAACTTCCGTTTCTTTGATTGTTAAGCATTGAAAGCTCCTGTACCCAAATATTCTCAATTCAGTTTATTCATAATAATAATAATCGTGCAGGATTTCACCTATTTCTTAATTAGCATAGATAAGAAAAACTATTTTAAAACATTACATCCCATGATAGAATGAGTATATCGAAGGAGGTGTGCATATGAGGGAGTTAGATTCCCTAGCCATGTCATCAAAAAATGACCCGTCCATATATGAAATGATAATAAAGGAGCAGGAAAATGCCATATTAGCGTACGCCTCCAAGGTTACCGGCAGATACATATCCAAAAGCGATGATGAATGGTCTATTGCTCTACTAGCTTTTACACAAGCAATCGAAAGCTATGATTTAGATAAGGGTGCCTTTATTAGCTTCTACAGATTACTTATTAAGCGCCGACTGATTGATTATTTCAGAAGCCAGGTAAAGTATAATTCCGAGATGTCTGTAGACCCTATTCTTTTTGATACCGAACCCGAAGAATTCGAAGACAATCTATCTATTCGTATAGCTGTCGCCGATAAGGTTTCTTATCGGGAAGAAAATGATTTAAGGCTTGAGATTAAAGCTGCAAATCAGGTGTTTTCAGAATATGGATTTACCTTTTATGACCTGACAACCTGCTCACCCCGTGCCGGTAAAACAAAATCAAGCTGCGCAAAGGCCATAAACTATATGCTTGAAAATTCTATATTAAAGAGTGAATTACATAGTACAAAGCAGCTTCCTTTAAAAATAATTGAGAAAAATACCAAGGTACCCCGAAAAATTTTGGAGCGCCACCGAAAATATATAATAGCAGCAATTGAATTACTATCAGGAGAATATCCTCTTCTTGCAGAATATTTGCTCTATATCAGAAAGGAGAACGGAAAATGAAATCAGTAATAGTAGAATTAAGAGACGGTTATGCCTCCGTTCTATCTGATGATGGATGTATCAGAAAAATCAGAAATAAAAACTATGAGCTAGGACAGGTTATTAATATTGATATAGTAGGAAATAGCTTGAGAAAGAAAATATCAATATTTGCCGCTTCTGCTGCTGCTATATTGGTATTAGGTGTAGGCTCCTGGGCATATGCTAGTCCATATTCCTATGTCAGTCTTGATGTAAACCCTTCTATAGAATTTGTATTAAACCGATTTGACAGGGTACTTGAAGTAAAAGCAGGTAATGAAGATGGTGAGGGAATACTGCAAGAAATCGATACAGGAAATTTAAAAAATAAAACCATATCTCGTGCTATTAACCAGACACTAAATCAAATATCCGAGCAGGGATATCTGCCAAATAATACAATCAGCGGTATAGTCATAGCCGCATCAAATAAAAATCATAAAAAGGCTGACCAATTAGTAGACGAAATAAAAAATGAGGTTGAAGATGAAATTATTGAATCCCATAATAGCGTCTCAGTCGAAGTATTTTCTGTGGATATGGAGCAAGTGGAAGTCGCCAAGGAACTTGGTGTCACACCCGGCAAACTAAATCTTGTCGAGAAATTGATTGAAAGCTCAGATGATTCAGAAAATATCCAGCTTGAGGAATGGTTGGATAAGCCAGTTAAGGATATTATGAAAGCAACCAAGGATAATAAGTCGGACGAAGAAGCATCAAGCTCCTCCACACTTGACGATGATGATAGCCAAGATAATGTGGTGACTGATAATGATGACAAGAAAACCGTTAAGGAAGCTGTAAAGGATGCTAGAAAAGCAGCCAAGGAGGCTGAAAAAGCCGCAAAGAAGGCGGAGCAGGAGGCTAAAAAGACGGCAAGAGAGATTGAAAAGGAAACCAGCGAGGTAGCCGCCACTGAAGATGCCGCAAGAAGAGCTAGAGAAGCTGCTGATAATGCCAAGAATGCTGCCAAAGAAGCTGAAAAAGCCGAAAGAAGAGCTAAGGAAGCTAAAAAAGAAAAGGATGACAAATCCAAAAAGGAAGCTGAAAAGGAAGCTAAAGAAGCAGCAAAGGAAGCTGAGAAAGCAGCAAAGGAAGCTCTTGATGCTTTAGAGCATAATAATAACGGTAATAATAAGGATAAAAGTAAAGACAAGAATAGCAACAAGGACAAGAGCAAGGATAAGAATAGAGGCAATAATAATAAAGGTAATAACAAGGGGAATAAGTCAGGTAATAATAAAAATCCCCGTAAATAATGCTATCTACTAACATATTCGTATATATATTTCCTTTGGAAGGAAATCCCCCACACAAGAAGAGTCGCCATATATTCTTAAATATATGGCGACTCTTATTTATAAGCCATCACTAATTTGAAATTCCTTTATCTGAAGATATATCGTTCAAATGCCTTGATGTCTTCCTCATCTCCGACAACTACAATTACATCATTTTCATACAGTAAAAGCTCTGGTGTAATATCGGTTGTCGTCTTATTATCATGTACCAAGGCAATAATATTAAGCTTAAACCTTTTACGTAAATCAGCCTGCAAGACAGATTGTCCATCAAGTATAGATGTAAGCTTTAATTCAGAAATCGTAATATTATCGTTTAGTGCAATATAATCCATAACTCTGGAAGAAAGGAGTCGATTTCCTAGGCGAATAGCCATATCATGCTCAGGGTAAATTACTTCAGCCCCAATCTTCTCAAGTATAAGACCTTGCTCCGGACTGAATGCTTTAGCAATAACTCTGGGAACCCCCATGCTTATGACGTTTAATGTTGTTAAAATACTGGTGTCCACTTTTTCACCGATACATACTATTACAGTATCGCAGTTGCCTACTCCAGCCTCTTCTAGGGCTTCCTTAGTTAACTCTCCTACTACAAATGCATTTTCAGTATAGCTTCTAATTTGACGTATTTTATTTTCATTATTGTCAAGAACCAATACCTCCCTGCCTGCTTGGGCAAGGGTTGAAGCAAGAGCAAATCCAAATCGCCCCAGTCCAATAACACCAAATTCAATAATTGCTTTATGTTTTGCCATTTTTCCATTCTCCTAACCGATAGTTATATTTTCTTCAGAATAAGAAATACTTGATGTAGGCTTAAATATCCATATGGAGGCCATGGTCAAGGGTCCCAAACGTCCTATAAACATGGTCAACATAATTATCACCTTACTTGCAACACTCAAATCCGGTGTAATTCCTGTCGATAGACCTACTGTTCCAAAGGCAGAGACGGTTTCAAATAATAATTGAATAAATGTATAGCCCTGTTCAAGTATGCTAAGTAGTAATGTATCAATAATAACCAATGTAGCTGAAAGTAGTGTTAAAAGATATGCCTTAGCTAATATTGTGTTTCCGATTTTTCTTTTAAATGCAAAGCAATTCTTATTAGTTGACATGCTGTATGCACTCTTAAATATTACAAATGTAGTTGTAGTCTTTATACCACCACCAGTAGATCCTGGGGAAGCTCCTATAAACATTAATATAATAAGAACAAATAATCCGGTATTCGTAAAGGTAGATAAATGATAGGTAGAAAACCCAGCGGTCCTTGCTGATGTACTAAAGAAGAAAGCTCCAAGCCAGGTAACATCATCTGTAAACTTAATAAGTATGGTTCCGATTAACAATAAGAATCCGGTCATGGTCAGAACAATCTTAGAATGAAGTGTCAGTTTCTTAAAGGAACGCTTAGTTAATATTTCCTTAATCACAAGGAATCCCAACCCTCCAAAAATGATGAGACCACAGGTAGTAATATTTAAAAGTACATTGTCCTGATATGGTATTAGGTTTTGCATACCTCCTAATATGTCAAATCCCGAGTTGTTAAATGCTGCAACTGAATGGAAAAGACTTATGCCAATAGCTCTTTTAATAGGATAATCCTGTGAAAATACGATAAAACTTAAGAACGCTCCGATAATTTCAAATGTAAGTGTCAGAAAGAGGACTGATTTCACAATTCTAACAGTACCCTTCATAGAATTAAGTCCCATGGCCTCTTTAACCATAATCCGATCCCTAAAAGAAACTTTTTTTCCTGCTAAGAGTATAAGCCCCACACCAATCGAGGTAACACCTAAGCCACCTATCTGAATAAGCAGTGCTATCACAGTTTGACCAAAGGCATTAAAGGTATCATAGGAATCAACGGCAATCAGACCTGTCACACATACAGCACTAGTTGATGTGAAAAAGGCATCTATTATCTCTACCTTAACCCCTTCATTGGCTGATATAGGTAACAACAGGATAATAGCTCCTAAAGTAATTACTGTCGCAAAGCCAAGAACGATAAGCCTAAGTGGACTCATTTTCCTTAATATACTCATCCTCTCACCTGATTAATACAATATTTTGATTGCTAATTTTAGCACTATGGAAGTAAATTATCAATAGATTTATTATTAATTTTGAAGGTCTGTCCCAATATTATCAATGAGACAGACCTTTATTATAAATTTATCTTTTAATCTTCCTCTTCTTGCTGAATCTCATCCTCTTTAACTCCAATATAAAGCTTTACTTTATCGATTCTTTTATGTTTAACACTCTCAAGCTTAAATACCAGATTATCTATTTCTATGGTTCTATCATCTTCTTCCTTAGGTATTGATCCTATCTGGTCTATAAGATATCCTGATATAGTATCGTAATTTTCGGAATATAGATTTAGATCCAATTTATTATTTAATTCTCCTATGGTTAACATCCCATCAATTATATAGGTATTTTCATCGATTTTTATTATTCTCGCAAGACCGGGATCATATTCATCCTCTATTTCACCCATTACTTCCTCTACCAGGTCCTCCATGGTAACTATACCTTCAAATCCGCCATATTCATTTATCAATATAGCTATCTGCTTTTTGGATTGCTGTAGCTCCTTGACCAAATCTCTGATAAATTTACTATCAGGAACAAAATAAGGCTTACGAAGAATTGACTTAAGCTTAACATTTTCAGGACCATACTTAACTGCTTCTCTGAGGAAGTCCTTAATGAAGAGAATACCAATAATATTGTCAATATCCTCGTTATATACAGGAATTCTAGAGTATTTCGCCTTCATGAGCTCGTCCAGATATTCTTCGACCGGATCGGATATGTCTATGGCAAATACATTTATTCTAGGAGTCATTACTTCCTTGGCCATCTTATCATCAAATTCCATAATGGAATCTATCATTTCTTTTTCTTGACGATTTAATACACCGTGGGCCTGTCCCTCCTTGACTAATGACTTTATCTCTTCTCTTGAAAGCATTTCCTCGGTATCGCCTTCATTCAGGCCAAAAGGCTTCGTTACCAAATTAGTTGAAAATGTAAGTAGTCGTATAAAGGGTGAAGCTATTTTAGATACTAGCCTTATAGGCTTTACACAAAACATACTGATTGCCTCCGGTTTATGCAATGCTATTCTTTTAGGAACTAGCTCTCCGAAAACTAATGTGAAATAGGACAATATAAGTGTCACACCAACAAATGATACCTTATCGCCATATGATAATCCTAACCCCGTAAGCCATTGTCCTACAGGCTTTGAAAGTCCTGTAGCAGCAGAAGCACTGGAAAAGAATCCTGCTAATGTTATCGCAACCTGAATTGTTGATAGGAATCTAGTTGGCTCGTCTAGGAACTTTAGAACCAGCTTTGCACTCTTTTTCCCCTTCTCAGCATGTCTGCGAATTTTTGCTTTGTTAACAGATACCATGGCCATTTCTGCACAAGCAAAAAAAGCATTAATAAGTGTAAGAGCCACCAAGATCATAATCTGAATACCTATATGATTGGCGCTAGGGTCATCTTCCATTTTCTTTCCTCCAAAATAAAAATTCTTTATTCATGTAAAAGTAGTATAGCATAAGAATAAAGAAATAACACCAAATTAATCAATCCTTTACTTAAATTTACTTAAATTTAATTATTGTAATTATCGCTAACTTGAGTTTCCGTAAATTGCACTTTGAAAACGAATAAACCTAACTAAAATGCCTGTGTGCTGCTTTTTGTAAGATTTATATGAGCAGTTTTTGAAGTAGAGGCACTTTAATAAGCCCCGCTGAA
>JAAYJU010000102.1 GCA_012522735.1 Clostridiales bacterium
GATTCACAGGTATTACAGACGCCTAACCTCTGAGTCTTTGCATTATCGATTATATCAAGAGCCATATCAAAATCAGCAAACTCATCTACATAAATATGACAATTTCCCGTACCTGTCTCAATAACAGGAATATAGCTATTTTCCTTTATCGAACGAATAAGGCCTGCCCCTCCTCTAGGTATCAGTATATCTATGTATTTATCAAGCTTCATCATTTGATTAACTATATCTCTAGAAGTGTCCTCTATCAATAATACCAAATCTTCAGGTAAACCGACTTCCTTTAAGCCTTGGTGTAAGGCTTCTACAATAGCTATATTTGAATTAATTGCATCGCTACCACCACGCAGAATTACTGCATTGCCAGTCTTAAAGCATAAACCGAAGGCATCTACGGTAACATTTGGACGAGATTCATAAATCATTCCGATTACACCTAAGGGTACTCTCTTTTCACCAATAATAAGTCCGTTAGGACGAGTCTTCATAGAAAGAATCTCACCGATAGGATCAGGAAGGCTTGCTACCTCAATCAATCCATCGGACATAGCTTTGATTCTTTCGGGTGAAAGCATCAGCCTATCTACCAAGGATTCCTTAACACCACTTTCTCTGGAACGAATAACATCCTCACTATTAGCCTTAAGAATACTCTCCTGCTTATTTATAAGAGCCTTGGCACAAGACCTAAGTGCATTATTTTTTTCCTCTTGAAGTATCAGTGCTAGCTTCACCGAAGCCGACTTGGCTCGGCTACCAATATTCTCTAAATAATCCATGTGTTCCTCCTTTCTGATAATGTCATTCCTTACAGATTATTAATCTTTCGGGTGTTACGATATAATCTGCTGGAACATCATATATACCTACAGTTAACTTATCTGTGATTTGAAAATTATATGCTAAAGCAATCTTTTCCCATTCATTATGAGAAAATTTGCTAAGATAACGGTCATAATGTCCGGCTCCATAGCCTATCCTGTTGCCTTTTATATCAAATGCAAGCCCCGGAAGAAGCATGAGCTTCCTATTCTTATCTGATAGTGAAGATATATATTTATGGTGATTGTTCCTATCCGGCTCCAATATTCCAAAATCACTTCTAACAAGATTATCAAGGCTTCGAATCTGATAGAAATTCATTTCTTTTAACATAAGAGTGTCCTGCGAAGCGTGACACTCGTTGTATTCAACCCTTGGGACAAATACTTGTTTGTTCATTTGAAAAGCTTTATTAATAATCTCATGGGTATCGACTTCTTTGCCAAATGAAATGTAGGTAAATAACATATTGCATCTAATAAATTCATCTAAAGCAAATAGCCTTTCGCGAATTCTCTTATTATATTCATACATAAGCTCCTTAGGTAGCCCATTTCTAAGCTCCTTATTATGTCTTCTAATCTCATTCTTCGTCACATACACCATTCCTTTGTTTCTACAATTGTCAACCAATTTACCTGTTATGGTTTACATTGGTGCCTGTCACCATTACGTAATCATTACATTATCATTACGAAATTGTTAACAGCTTTTGTTATTTTTATCTCCAGCCTTTGTTATTGAGCCATCAGGGTTAACAAATGATACCCTATCTAGTGTTCCCCGCATGTTCTTTCTTATTGCTTCTATATATTTTTCACGAAGCACCCTCTGCTCGGTTTTTTCTTCCTCTGTTAATCCTTCTGCTTGGGACTTATGGTAGAGCTCGTTAATTCTGTCTATGTTTAAATCCATATTAGTAACCATGCCTTTCTAATAATCTGCAAACTAAGAATATTGCTTTGTCTTAATGTAATCCATAAGATTAAAATTCTTTGCCTTGTGAGCTAAGAATAGTGTCCCTATCACCTTACCGTCCATTATACGGTTAATATTACGTACATCATCTCCACTGGTTATAGCCATATCTGCTCCCGATGCGTTAGCTATCTTTGCTGCTGAAAGCTTAGTGGCCATACCACCTGTACCGAGGTTACAGCCTGTAGATGATTTTGCCATCTTTAGAATTTCATCATTTATCTCATCCACACAAGATATAAGTGTTGCCTTCTTATTCTTATGAGGGTCATCGGTATAAAATCCGTCTATGTCGGACAGTAAAATCAGAAGGTCTCCTCCAACAAGAGCAGTTACGATTGCCGATAGAGTATCATTATCACCAAAATCAATCTCATCGGTTGATACTGTATCATTTTCGTTTACGATTGGAATTACTCCCATCTTCAATAATTCATTAAATGTATTTAACGCATTTGCTCTGCTTATATCATTTATCATGGTATGCTTTGTCATGAGTATCTGAGCAGCCACCTGATTATATTCTGCAAATAATTTCTGATATACCATCATTAGTCTTGCTTGACCGACAGCTGCGCATGCCTGTTTTACGGATAATTCCTTTGGTTTTTCAGTAAATCCCAGTGCATTTCTTCCTACAGCAATGGCTCCTGATGATACCAGAATAACATCTTTGTCCTGATTACGTAGATTTGCTAGGATTCTAACCAATCTTTCCATCTTATCCAGATTAAGATGGCCTGTTTCAGGATGCGTTAGCGAGGAAGAACCTATTTTTACAATAATCCTCTTCTTATCTGTCAATACTTTTCTCTTCACCGTATATTCCTCCAAAAGTAATTTAATATTTAGCGGATTAGTAGCTCAAGGACTTCGTCCTTTCCAAAGGTTCAGGAGCTTTTACTGAACCGATTCACGTAAAGGTTCAGCTTGCTGAACCGATGCACTTCATCCGCTTATTCGTGTAGATTTGCCTGCTATATATCCTGTACTCCACGCCCACTGTAGATTATATCCCCCACAGGTACCATCCACATCAATAAGTTCACCTGTTAGATACAGGCCTTTTTTTAATTTAGATTCTAAAGTATTCGAATCTATTTCTGATGTTTTAACACCACCTGATGTAACCTGAGCAAAATCAAAGGTGTTAGTTTCATTAATTCTTACCTTAAGGCTTTTAATTACCTTAGCCAGTTTAATTATATCTGATTTGCTTAAAATATGACATGGACTTTCATGATTAAGCTTAGCTTCCTTAATAATTATATAATTTAACTTTTGATTAAGCATTCCAACAAGCATCTGCTCTGTTGTCTTGTCAGGATTATTGTTGCATCTATTTATTAACAGCCCTATAAGCTCATCAAGTGTATAATTTAGAAGCAAATCCAGGATAAGATAGACTGATTTTCCTTCATCAAGAGCCCTCGAAGCATATCTGCTTATCTGCATTATAGGAATACCAGATATACCATAATCGGTAAATATTATCTCTCCTTCTTCCTCTATTAGAAGCTCTTTGTCTACATAGATTGAAGCCTTAGCCCGTGTTCGCACACCGGATACAGTCTTACAAAATTTATCCGGAGATTTTAGAGATACCAGGGCCGGTAATGGTTTTACTATTTTATGTCCAAAGTCTTTTGCTAGTAAATATCCACTTCCGTCAGAACCGAGCTTGGGAGTCGCGCTACCCCCTGTTGCTAATATTAATTTCTTTCCGTAATAAACTGCCTTGCCCTTATCAGCTTTTACCGTTGTAACAGTAAAATCCGGTTCGGAAGTTTCTATAACCTTCTCCATATATACAATATCTATATTTAACGCCTCACATTTCATTAAAAGAACTGAGACTATAGAGACAGCCTGTTCGGAGTTGGGATATATATATCCATTTCTATTCATGGGTACAATTCCAAGTCTCTCAAAAAACTCTAATGTACGTTTATTATCAAAATTAGACAGCACCTTCATTGCAAATGTACTGTCATCCGATCGGTAGCAATCCGGTGTTTGATGCATATTCGTAAAATTACACTTACCATTACCGGTTGCTAATATTTTTTTTCCAGCCTTTTCTTTCTGCTCTATAATAAGAACTGAGCCACCTTTTTCGGCGGCAGCAATTGCGGCAATAAGTCCGGATGCACCGGCACCGACAACTATTACATCATAATCCATTTTACTGGCCTCACTAGATTTAGTCGTGTGAAGTCTACCGTCCACACTTAACATTTGTTCCATTATATTTTAAAGGAACTATTAATTCAAGACTTTCTTATAATATTTAATATAATGTTCGCCAATTTTTAACTAAATTCTAATATTTGCTCACAAGAAAAAGGGGCTGACAGCCCCCGAGTATTATTATATTTAAAATTTCTTGTCATAAAATTATTCACCAGAATTCTCAATACTAATTGATAAAATGCCATTCATATATGTAAAAGAAGCCCTAATACCTGAAGCATTTACTCCGTTGAAGCTAATAAAATCCTCACCACTCACCTCATAAGCATCCCCAGCAAAATCGGCTTTTACTTCTTCAATATAAGAAGCTGCATGTTCTTCTTTAACAGAATCTAATGTTATAACCACTACTTCGGAGCTTTCCATTACCGAATTAACTTTTCCATTTTTAAATTCGGGAACTATTTTTGCAAGCTCAGATGATGGCCACTTATAGTCACCAAAGGTTATTTCTTCATCGTTTTCTCCCTTAACAGTCACCTTATCACCATCAATTTTAATATTACCGTCAAATGCTTCCTCCAATATCTTTTCTGTAAAATTTGCTTCAAGCTTTTCTTTAGTTTTGCACCCTATAAAAGAAAATACAACCGAAATCATTATAATACATATTATTATTCTTCTCATATACTCTCTCCTCCTTATTTATAAATAGCTGTCATGCAGTAAAGCATATTGCTTTTCAGCTTTATTATATACAAGAAAGAGAGTGTTTTATATCAATTTTAAACTCTAATTCATTCATATATTGTCATTATCTTTTATTGTAGCTGAATTAATAGTATTCCTATATTGAGAGGGCGTCATTCCTACTTTATCTTTGAAAAATCTGGCATAATTGCCAGGATATCTAAAACCGCAGGACAGAAACGCCTGAGCAATACTTAAGTTATAATTTTGAAGTGCTTCCTTAAGCTTAGAAATTTTAATTTCGTGATAATATTCATATGGTGTTATGCCGGTATATTTTTTAAATTGTCTAACAACATGAGAATGACTTATGCCGGAAGCTCTCGCTATACTCTCAATATTATATTCATCACGCCAATTACTATCTATGTATTCCTTGGTTTTTGCAACAACCGAGTTACCTTGATAAATTCTGCTAGTAAAAAAAACACTTACCACGAATGCAATTTGATTATCATTTCCCATCACAGGAAAGTTTAATATGTCTGTGTAGACAGCCTCAATGTCATATACGGTGCTTCTTGTCTTGTACCACTCCCAAAATGTCTCTAATGGGATTTTAACATCAGGAATAAGAACAACCTCACCCCTAAAGACTCTTTTTATACCTTCCTTTAGCTCGGGTTGGCTGTTTGCGAAGGGGTCTTGAATAAGATTGTATTTTCCGATTATCAAGGAGGTGTCCTTGACATTCCACATTTTAAGCACTGCCTCATTGATATAAACTATATCTCCGTTACGTCTGAATATTTGGATTGGTATCGGAAAAAGCTCTGCTATATTAAAAAGCCTCTTTTCTAGTTCATTTTCAGATAAGATATTAGCATCTTGTTTGGATTTTATATGTACTGTATTTTTATCTCTACAATAGACATCAATTTTAAAAGATTTCCTGTATTTCATAGGAGTCATACCTGTGTGTTTTTTAAATGTATCTGCATAGACACCGCTGTAATCCACCCCACAAGACGTAAACACCTCACTGATACTCATATCTGTATTTTCAAGAGCTTCTTTTATCTTTTCGATTTTTACATTTTGATAATATTTGAGCGGTGTCATACCAATAAGGCTCTTAAACAGCCTAACAAGATGATGCCGCCCTAAACCGCTATATTGTGCAATTTTTTCTATATTATATTCATCAAGCCAATTTCTATCAATGTAATCTCTGGCTTTTATAATATCTAATCTTAATTGATAAATACGTTTTATCATTATTACTGAAATAATGTAAGCAACTGTACCGTCTTCATTTAATAATGGAAAGTTAGTTATATCTTGATACATAACTTGTTCCTTGTCATTACTCTCTTGACAATTATAGCGCTTATATATTTCCTCGAATGGCACTCTTACATTATAAATTGAGATAATTTCACCGGAAAACACCCGCTTTATATAATCCGAAAGACCAAGCTTGTTATTTAAAAAGGGGTCTAGCAAGATATTATAATTACCAATAACAGTAGAAGAATTAGTTATATTAAAAAAATCAAATAAAGCGGTGTTAGTATATATGCACACACCATCTGTAGAGAATACCTCCATTGGAATTGGAAAAAGGTCCACTATTTCTTGTAAACCAACATATTCCATTATATACCTCCGTATATTTTATCTTTTAGTTTAGCTAGTATAGCTTTCTAATAATGCATATAAATCATCGATATTATCGATATATATTCCGTTACTGAGGGCTATCCTGTCCTCTTCGGGCAAATCCTTTGCTTCAATATGAGTGTAGTCGTAGACTGATTTTAAGTCACTGTTATAGACAACAACATAGCCATTTTTTACAACAACATAAAATCTATATGGTACCATATCTGCATCATAGCTTTTTCTAAATTTAACTGACTTGTCTGAAAATGATAAAAGCTCATAGGATAGTAAGCCCTTATTATATTCAGATAAGGTCAAATCTCTCATATATTCATCTAAATATTTCTCTACCTCTTCTCTGGTAAGCCCTACAATGTCTCCAGGAGGGTTTTGTTCTGTATCCACAAGCGAACCTTCCTTACGATCATAAATCTCAAGCACATAGCTTGTAGAAGGCAAAATAACAGGTTCCGGTAATACACCTGCAGATACGATTTCATCTGTGCCCATATCATCAGTCTCCGTATTATTATCTACAGAAATAATAGGTGTGGGAGCACTCTCATGAAGAGCCGCAAATTCCTCTGACCGCTCTATTGCTCTTTTATTAAATTGTCTTAAAGCATGCTGATAGCTTAAATAATAGCATCCGCTAAAAAAAACGGACAAAGTTAAAAAGCTTAATAAATAAATATATGCCTTTTTGAGCTTCATAAAACTCACTCCTTTGGCATATATTTTCTCCAATATTTACATTTTTATACATTGCCTATCTTATCTTTTCAAAATATGGGCCCATTTTAAGAAACGAATTATAACTTCACCCTTAGGTAGGTTCTCAAGCTCTTCCTCTGTGGCCCCCTTCATTAATATAAGCAGAGTAAAATATACTATAACAGCAGCTAGCATAGCCACTATAGTTGCAAATGTATTGCTTCCCGTCCATTTATGAAGCCCAAAATGTATAAAGTATACTACAATACCCATTAGCCCTGCACTAACAGTAGGTATTATAAATGTCTTCGTAATCTCTTGCTTATATTCTAAATATTTCTCAATAGATATCCAGTTAAGTATGGATACTACTAGTGCAAATGTAACATTACCTATAACAAGTGAATATCCACTAAGGGGAGTAAACTTCAGTAAGAAGAATACCAAGGCTACATGAAAGCTTAAGGAAATTGCCGAGTTTATTACCGGTACTTTTAGTTTGTTAATTCCCTGTAGTATTGCTGTTGTTACAGTTGACAGGGAGTAAAATACAATAGCTATTGCACCAAGACTCAGATAATTGGCATCCAGCTGATTTGCTCCAGGAAATAGCATCTCAAGTATGGGATATGCCAAGACTCCCATTCCTACGGCTGAAGGAATTGCTATTATCATATTGAACTTTATTGCCATATGGGTTTTATTTCGAATTAGGCCGTCCATTCCCCTAACCTTTGCGGCTGTAATGCTAGTAACTATGGCGGCACCGATGGCAGATGCTATGGCGACAGGAACATTTGAGAGATTGCGATATTTATTATTATATATACCAATTAGTTCTCTGATATTTTCAACAGAATATAGGCTGCCGAGAGCGGTATTCTTAAAAACTGTATTATCAAAATATGTAACCTCCTTAGTAGCCATTATATTACTAAACATAGCATTATCTATAACTCCGCTTATATGATAAACTGTCTGACTTAAGATAATCGGAGATATGGTAATAACCAACATTTTAAATATATCTTTATAAGAGTCAAGATATGTATTTCTGTCGGCTTTAATCTGTCTTCGTAATACAGGTCGGTAAGCGGCATAGTCAAACATAAGAAATAAGAGTCCCGCAAGAGCACCGACTAAAGTACCTAAAGTTCCTCCTGCGGCTCCATATGCTTCCACATTTATAGAGGCACTGTAGCTTTTCATTAAGTAATATGCTGCACCAACACTGACTAAGGCATTAATTATCTGCTCAATAACCTGTGATACAGCAGTAGGAATCATGGTGTTCTTCCCCTGATAAAAGCCTCGCAAAACTCCCATTATGGCAAAAACAAATAATGTAGGCGCTAAAATTCTTATCGGAAGAATAAGGTTCGGATCATTGTTCACAACATTAGCAAAAAAATCTGCGCCAAAAAATAAAATCAAAAAGGATGCTAAGCCAATAATAATAGCAAAGCCCATTGCAGAGATAAATATTCTATAGGTATTCTTGTATTCTCGATTTATTGCCTTTGCAGCCACCAGCTTAGATACCGCAAGCGGCAAGCTATATGATGATAGAATAAGTGCTAATCCGTATAATTCATAAGCTATTGAATATAGTCCCATGCCCTCATCACCAATGATACGAGTCATTGGTATACGATATAAAAGCCCGATAACCCGTACAATCAGAGAAGCAATAGCCAATATACTACCCTGAATTAGGAATTGATTTTCTTTTCTTTCTTTAGCCATGTTCCTCTCCTTTTATCCTATGTCAATCTTTACTCTATAACAACATCCTTGGTTTTGTTGTCAGGAAAAACAGCAATATATGTTTTTCCGGGATTTATGGTTAATTCTTCTCCTACCATATCATAATATCTCATCCATTTATTTTTCTCGTTTTTCTTCCAAGTTATATTAACAGCTTTACCATTGCTTATATAATAACCTTTTCCTTCGGTATTCTCAATATCCATAGTTTGATATCCATTCTTATCAATGTTCCATTCCTTAACGAATTGAACAATTATATTCTTAAATGACAATTGATCTCCTGTATTGGAATCCCTATGAACCTCACCAAATTGGTACCTATTATATAGCTTGTCCGCCTGATCATACATAAAATAAGGCTTATTATAGGGATATTTAATTGATATCTTAATACAAGTCAAATCACTAGTAAGGTTTGTATCCTCCTCATAAAAGCTGTAATGAGGCTCAAAGTCATCACTAAGCTCGCTCTCATAATTCTTCTGTTTTATACCTTCTAGGATTCTATCAAGACTAGTAAAGGCATTATGAGGAGCCTTCATACTCTTATCACGATAAAACACGGTATTTCCTATACCTGTTTCACCGTCTAGATTATCTATACCTAGGTTCTTAAGCTTTGTTACAGCATATTTTGTTTTCCCGAAGTGGACATAAATTGCATTATACTCGTCTGCAAAGCTGACAAAATAATGCCTAGAGCTTCTTACAGAACCAATTCTGTCTCCTGTGAAATTCTCTCCTATGGCAAGAAATCTTGTTATGCCACCTTCAACTAAGGCTTCATATAAAATATCGGCTTGTCCTATTCCCCATTGATTTCTTACAGTCTTAAAATTGGAAAATTGAATAGCATAAGGACGCTTATTACCAGTTTCAATAGGAACCCAGAGACCTGAAAGATTGCTTCTCATTTCTCCTTCATGGGTCTCTTCTATTATTTCCGGCTCCTTAGTGGGCTCAGGTGCAATCGTAGGAGTAGGCTTTTTAGTTATCTCCAGCTCCTGAATTATATCTTCATCTATAGGTGCTTTATCCTTTTTACAGCCTGTCAGAGCATATAATGCCAATACTATAAGAAGAATTATAAATGCAGTTTTTCTCATCTTTCTTACCTTTCATGCCTTATCTAAATATTTCTAATCGGTCTAATACTTGCTTCTGCTTTTCTTCTAAACTTTCCCTTTGCTCATCGGACATATGATCATAGCCCATAAGGTGAAACATACTGTGTGCTGTCAAAAAGGCTATTTCTCTTGTTATCGAATGTCCGTATTCCTCCGACTGTAATATGGCTCTATCAACCGATATGACTATATCGCCTAATATTAATTCTCCGGTTTCTGGATTAAAATTCTCCCCTGAGTCTTCCTCTAAATCAGAAAAGTCGCCTGCACGCTTATATTCAATTGCAGGAAATGATAGTACATCGGTTGGCTTATCAAAGCCTCTAAATTGTCTATTTATTTCTCTTATTTCATTATCATCCGTAAGCAGTATACTGATTTCTGTCTCATAGGGACAGTCCTCATAATCAAGACATCCCTCTACTACTCTATTAATCAATGCATTGTAATCAATATCCAGCTGCTTTGTGGCTTCATAATCCAAATGAATTGTCATAAGTACCCTCCTTGATCTTAGTTTTCTACATCCTGCCTTTTATACTCATTTTGATAGAAATCCTTTAGCAGCTTAAAGTCCTTAACGGATAATCCAGAATCATCAAAGGTTCCTTTTTCCATTCTCATTCTGAAAATATTATCAACAATCTTATCAGATGTAAACTTCTGATCACCAGTTTTTTTAATGTATTCTATGGTAGATGCCACATTATCAGACATCATAACGATAGCAGCTTCGACAAAGGTGGGTTTATCATGCTTAATGCTGTGCTGTCTTAGTATTGACTTTAATTCTTCTGGAAAAGCGTACTCATCGGCCAATTTCAACCCTTCCTCTATATAATTCTTACCCTTTATCTTGCCAAGCTCATGATAATATCCGCCTGCTCTTGCTAATTCTTCATTGGCATCAATAGTCTTAGCCGCACGGCCTGATAAATCACCTATCAAAATGGAATGTTTATAAAGAGCTTCCGAGTGCTCCTTCATCTTTAGAAGTAATTCATTATTATCCGAAAGCAATATATCATAGCTAGTTCTAATACTCCTATCAGTAGTTAGCTCATCACCTGTACTTTCAGGGGTATTATCTACGATATCGATACTACTTATCGCTAATTCATCACTGATATTTAAATCAAGTTTTTTTACAATCCAATCATATAGAAGAGACAATAAAAAGGCGGTAACAAGTACCGCTAAGATACTAAAAAAAGAGGTCAAATAGTTAATATTGTTATTTGTCTCAAAAATAAAATTATTCATTATAAATGACAAAGTAATATTAGTTGATAATAAAATTATTGCTGCATATATTACTGTGGCTTTATTTCTTAAGGAGCCTGATAATAAAGCAAACAAAACACCCATAATAAGCAATTGAATTGTAGCTTCAAGATTAAGATAGGATGTTATGCTTAATACAAATGCAAGGTTAAAATATACCATGAGTCCTAGCTTATTATCAATAAGCATAGTAATAAGTAAGGCGCCTATCATCCAGAAGCTATAGATCTCCGGGCTTTTCTGAAGCATAATCAATACTATGGATAATAGATAAGAAATAAGAATTATGGTTTTTGAAAATTTTATTTCAAAGATATTATCATGCATGCGAACAAAGAAGCACAGTGCTGTAGTTAATAAAAAAGCTAAGACACCAACCTTCATCAAATCTAAAACATCTATATTTTGTATTGACCCTGTAAGTATGATGGTTAGGACTGAAAGAAAAGGTAAAAGACTTAAAAATATAATTATACTAGCTGACCTTTTTTGATTTACTACAGCCGTAGAATCACTTTCATTTACCTCTAATAAATCCTTATCTGTTCTCATAACGATTACTCCTGATTTTTTCTGCTTTTATTCCCTTTTTTATTCTAGAATATCCCCTCTGTCCCTGAGATGTCTTCTCATATCGCTTCTGTCTTTCCTCATATGAATCATAAGCTTTTACTATTTTTTGAACTAAGGGATGCCTAACTACATCCTGACCTGTTAAATAGGAAAATCCCAGGTCATCGATTTTACTTAATACCTTTATAGCCATGTCTAATCCGGATGTAACCCCTCTGGGAAGATCCTTCTGGGTTAAATCGCCGGTAATGACAACCTTAGAGCCATATCCTATTCTAGTTAAGAACATTTTCATCTGTGCAGGCGTAGTGTTCTGGGCTTCATCTAGAATTATAAATGCATTATCTAAGGTTCGTCCGCGCATATAAGCCAAGGGGGCAACTTCTATAAGACCTTTTTCAGAATTCTTTATATAAGCCTCAGGTCCCATGATTTGGTGTAAGGCGTCATAAAGAGGCCTAAGATAAGGGTCTACCTTACTTTGAAGATCACCAGGTAGAAAACCAAGCTTTTCTCCGGCTTCAATGGCTGGACGTGTAAGAATAATCTTATTTACTTCATCATTTTTGAAGGCCGTTATAGCCATTGCCATAGCAAGATAGGTCTTACCTGTTCCGGCAGGACCTATTCCGAATACAATCATTTTATTTCGAATCTGATCAACATAGGATTTTTGTCCGATTGTCTTTGGCTTAATTGGTTTGCCGTTTATGGTGTGGCATATAAGCTCCTTATCAATCTCGACAATCTCCTTCTCTTTCTCTTCAAAAGAGAGTGATAATGCATAATTAACCTGCTGTTCCGTAATATTATTACCTCTTTTAGATAACTCGATAAGCTGTAGTAAGACACTTTTTGCTTTTGATACATCCGCTTCATTACCAACAACCTTTATCTCGCCGTTACGTTCAATTATTGTGACATTCAGAGTCTTTTCAATGATTTTAATATAGGAGTCAAAATTTCCAAATACATTTTTCTCATGCTCTATGGGAATGTCAATTATCGTTTCAGTTATACTCATCCGTCTGATTAACCCTCCACTCACTCTCATCAACTAATTTGTATTCCCAGGCTGGTTCTTCGACAAGGATTGTTCCCTGGGAAATACACGTGCTATTATTAATTTCTATTGTAACATTGTTTCTATAAATATAAACTCCATTTTCACCTAATTTATCAAAATATGCTCTTAATCTGCTTTTTGCGAGACTAATAGCTTCTTCCTCAGTGTATTTATTCTTCTGTTCGATATATTCTCTAGTAGTTACAGTTCCATATTGAAAAGGAAGATAAAATGAGTCTGTAATATGGGTAGTATTTTCGTTTACAATTATATCATACATACTATAGGAATATCTAGGATTATATAAAAATAATTTTCTTCCAAATACCGTTATGTAATAGCCTGTTTTCTGCTTATCCGTGAATATCCTTACAGTATGTGTTAAGGAAAATGCATCATGATAGTTATAATAAGTGCTACACGCAATATCTGCGCTGGCAATAACAGGCTTCTTATTAAGCACACCGCCAAAATCATCCATAACCTCCAAGACACCCGACACCAATATATCCCCTTTTCTTACAACATCTCCGGGCTTTACTAGGGGTGTCCCGGTTCTAGTTACTATTTTTTTTATTACAGCATCCTTAGTTGCCACTATATGGCTGTGGGCTGTGGCCTCCACAATAGGCACAGGCATATTAGTTTCTGTAATTTTAATTATTAGCCTTGTTCCCTTTATTTCTGCCGATACCCATCCTATATCTTCAAAAGCTAGTCTTATTTCCTCTTCAATATGACTGCCGCTAATCCTTTTCTTTTTTATACCGGCATTAATACCGTTTTCGGCTAAGAATTTTAACATTGCTTCTGGTGTATGCCTTGAACCACCCAAAATATTAATATCCCAAATATAAAGTGACATTATATATATGAGTAAAATACATACTATAATGCCTATAAAAAAAACCTTTCTTCTTCGGTTACGATGTAGAAAAAAGGGCAGTCCATGTTTTTTATTTATTTTGGGAACCAATCTGGTCTTTCTGAAGATTGGCTTAAGCTTTTTATAGTTTCTTATTGAAAGACTAAACCTATAATTTTCGTTTTCTCTGACTATATTCCATATATATATTCTTTTATTGCTACACAAATTAATAAATCGTTCGGGTGAAGTACCGCTTATATGTACAGTCAGATATCCAAAAAGCCAGTATTTCAGCTTTCTTAGCATGCTTTACCCTCCAAGCTCTGTTTAATATATTTTAGTAATCACTGGTAAATAATTGATTTTATAAATCCAGTGATTTTCATCTCATCCTCAGTAAAATAAAGAATATTAAGCTCTTTTCCCTCAATACAGATTTTACATGCCTTAGTTTGAACCTTTACTAAACTACTATTGTATTCAATAATTCCTTTATAATTTTCAAGGCATATTTCATTCCTACCGGTTGCTGTAATTATTGGTGCACCTGCAAGTATATCTGCAGGAAGATTAATATGTGATGACAGCTCCTCTAGACACGATAATCTGGGCTCTATTTTTTTCTTTTTGGTATCTATTCCTTTATATAAGGTATCCTTGGCATCCTTTTTATATTTTTTATGTGATGATTTAAGAATCTTACTCATATCTTCTCCAATCTGCTAAAATACAAATCTTGGTGCTTTTGCATTACAAGATAGATACTGTTATTATTATATGTTTTTTATGCTTCATCTAGACTATATACACTAGCTCTTAAACGCAAAAAACTTCCAATGATAAACATTGGAAGTCCTTTTATTATTATTAATATTTCCGCTTTCTAGCAGCCTCAGACTTTTTCTTACGCTTTACGCTGGGCTTCTCATAATGCTCCCTCTTACGGATTTCCTGTTGGATACCGGCTTTCGCGCAGTTTCTTTTGAATCTGCGGAGAGCACTATCTAATGTTTCGTTCTCTTTAACAACAACATTTGACATAGTCTCACACC
>JAAYJU010000013.1 GCA_012522735.1 Clostridiales bacterium
AAATCTGGATATAAATTCATCAGTTCATCTGCTATCTCAGTAGCCTCTTCATCTGTTACTTCCTCTCCATAATAGAGACTGATTAATTCAGCATCGTCATCGACAAGGTTATCCACCAATGATATGGTAGTGCTGCTTACATTATCACCCACAGATAGAATGGTCTTGTCTCCCAGTCCCATAATATTACCCTGCTTAATTTCCTTACCATCAATAATAGTATCGCGAATAGCATAGGTTACCTGACCGGATTTAACCTTAACCATTTCCGCAGCCATTCTCTCGGCATTTTCCTCAGGAGATTTGTCGTATACATAATTAATAACTGCTGTGATTCCCTGCGGTACATTCTTTGATGGGATTACAATAATGTTTTTATCCTCGGTTAACTCCTTTGCCTGCTCGGCAGCAAGAATGATATTGCTGTTATTAGGCAATATAAATATGGTATCAGCATTTACCTCACTGATTGCATTAAGCATATCCTCAGTACTGGGGTTCATGGTCTGACCGCCCTCAATCAGATAATCCACACCAAGTCCGGTGAATATCTCATCCAAGCCTTCACCCATGGATACAGCTATAAATCCGGCTTTTTTTCTGGGCTTTTGTTCTATGGGCTTCTCTTTTGCTTCTGCTGCAGCCTTAGCAGCATCTTTTATTACCTTTTCATTATGCTCTTCACGCATATTATCAATCTTCATATTTGTCAATGATCCATACGATAATGCCCTTTGGATTGCAAGGCCGGGGTCGTTCGTATGTACATGTACCTTTACAATGCCATCATCCGATACGACTACTATGGAATCGCCGATCGATTCAAGATATTTTTTGAAATCTATCTCTTTACTATCGTTATATTCTTTTTCAACCATGATTATAAACTCGGTGCAATAACCGAATTTAATATCCTCTAAGGCAACCCTTTCTACGTTAATTCCGGTTGACATAGACTCATCTTTTATAATACTAATGGGGGTTATTTCTTTACCAAGAAGAGCATTATGAGCTCCCTTAACAATTTCTAATAATCCTTGACCTCCCGAGTCAACTACACCAGCTTCCTTCAAAACAGGAAGCAGCTCAGGAGTCATCTCAAGTACTGTCTCCATATGGGCTATTATCTCCTCACCAAAGTAGATCACATCATCAGTTTCTAGAGCAAGCTGGGCTGCTTTTTCTGCGGCACCTCTGGCAACTGTAAGGATTGTACCCTCCTTTGGCTTCATAACCGCTCTATAAGCTGTCTCAACAGCCTTCATAAGCCCATTTGTTATGACTGTAACATTAAGCTCTTTGTAATCCTTAATCTCCTTAGTAAATCCACGGAATAATTGTGATAAAATTACACCTGAATTCCCTCTGGCTCCACGAAGTGAGCCACTGGATATAGCCTTTGCCAACTCCTCTATTGTTGGATTATCCAGATTGCTAATTTCTTTTACTGCGGACATGATAGTTAGAGTCATATTAGTTCCTGTATCACCATCGGGGACAGGAAATACATTCAGCTCATTAATATATTCTTTTTTTGCTTCTATGCTTGCTGCTCCTGCAATAAACATCTTTTGAAATGTTTTTGCATCTATAGTTTTAACAATCACTGATTTTTCCTCCTTAAATGCAGTCTTCTCAGCATCAGTCTATAACTCTGACCCCTTCTACGAATATATTGATCTTCTTGACCTCAATTCCTGAGAATTCCTCCACATTATATTTGACATTACTGATTAAATTATCAGCAACTGCTGAAATACTAACTCCATAGGAGACTATAATATGCAAGTCAATCGTGATTTTGTTATCTTCAATAGTAACATTAACTCCATGGCTTAAATTATCCCTCTTAAGTAGCTTGACAATGCCATCCTTCATATTAACTGAAGCCATACCTACAACACCAAAGCACTCTACCGCAGAAGCTCCGGCATACTGCGCCAACACTTCATTATCAATTAAAATTTCTCCGATGTCTGTATTCATATGTCCTTTCATACCATACCTCCATTCTACAATGCATATTATTCATATTATAGCCATTTTGTATCTAAATATGTTATGGCACTAGTTAATTGTCGGTACTTGCCGAATTGTGACAAAACGTCTATGACCATATTTATGAGATAACCCAATGATTTCCTGCATATTATATATTATTATGATTATTAGATGGAAGTGATTAATATGAAGAGAATGATAGGGTTTATATTATTTTGGATTGCTATCGGCATGACAATCATGCTGTTCATCACTAATGGAATACTAGCTATATGTATTATAATACTATGCCTATTACTTGGCTATAACTTATTTTGTAATTAGAAATTACATGTAAGTTTTCTCATCAAATAGAATCTTTATCCTATAATAGGGCAATTCTTCCTATTAAATGAAAAATCGGGTGTCAAGATCCCCTGACACCCATTGTAAGTATTTATGCGCGTTCTACTTTTCCGGATCTAAGACAGGAAGTACAAACATACATTTTTCTAGCTGCACCGTTAACTTTAACTTTTACAGACTTAATATTGGATTTCCACATCTTATTTGATCTTCTATGAGAATGACTCACAGCAATTCCAAAGTGAGCACCTTTGTCACATACTGAACATTTTGCCATCAAGAGCACCTCCTTAGGTAAGAGTTTAGACCTATTTGGCCTAACAAACACATTTATTCTATCAGAATATTAGTTATAATGCAAGCTATTTTTTGACCCTATTCTGCTAGCTCTTAAGAGCATTATAATTGAACTTATTCAATAATAGTATCCTCGGAAGCATGATTTACAGCTTCCTGTATTTTCTCATCGAAATCATTATCATGCTTCTTCTTAGGATTCTTAGAGAACTTATTTATTAGGTCAGGAACCATATCCAGGATTTTACTCATACTATCCTTTTCTCTGACATTTACCACCTTAGATGATCCGTTTTGAATAACTAGTACAGAGCTTGGAGTAATCTTACCGCCCATTCCTCCTCCTGCATTGTTCTTATTGTTTCCTGCAAATGCACCTGCACCCACACCGAAGCTAACCTCGACTAATGGTAAAATAATTGTTCCATCATCAAATTTAATTGCATCACCAACCACTGTCTTTGTGGTTATAAAGCTGTCCATTCCTTTAAATAATGATTCTACCGTTGAATTAAAATTATTCTCAGACATCATAACGCCTCCTTTAACAATTGAAAATTCATCCTTAAATCTTTAAATCTCTTATCCAATAATAGCCTAATAGATATTATTAGTAGAGTCCATATTCTTATTCTTCCTTTTACATAATGACTACCTTTAAAAACCTTGTTCTCAAAATCAGGAGTAATCTGAAGGTTGTCACCATAGAAGCCATACAAAATCCCAAATACTCCAAGAAATTGTCCTGTGCTACAAGGATCTCCAGTGCCAAATATAAGCCTTGACCTAAGTTTCCTAGGTAAAATATGCTTTAATACTTTTTTAAGAGTATCATAGGTAAAACGAAAGCCTTTTTTGTTTATATCATCATTTATAAAATTAAGTATTAGACTTGCCTTATCCTTTATATTAATAAGCCTTTGTATGAGCTCCTTTATCTTGCTCTTTATTCCTTCAAAAAAGCTTATTATTTTAGATTTTATTTTTCTGTAGCCTTCCTTGATTTTTCCAAGGAATTTTATATCATCATGCTCATCATTCTTTATATTATCATTCTTTACACTATCGTTTTTTATGTCATCATTATTAATATCATCATATATCGTTCTTGTTTCATCCTTAGAGTTTTTTTCTTTCTTAGATTTTATTATTACATCCTCAGATTTTACTTCTGACTTCGGTATATGGCCTTTTTTAATATTGCCTGCTTTCGGACGGACATTCTTATTCTTTTTTTCCTTTTGAGGCCTTAAGCTATCATATATTAAAATTCCCATAATCCTTACCCATATTCTACGATTACTACCAGATTGGGAAATTCGTGCATGAACAAAGTGAAGAAGCCAGCTAACACCACCCTCCAAAGCAAAGGAATCACTATGCTCCACCTTCACCCTATAACGTATAGGTACGAATAATACAAGAAAGATGATAAGGAGGAGTATGCCTAAAAGTACCAGTAAAACAATTCCTATTATTTTTAATATTAATAAAATTACGGATAGCATACTTAACCGCCTTTTTAATATTATTATTAAACGGGTTAGGTGATAACCCGTTTATTTGCGGACTATGTAAAGAACTCTCTAACATCAAAAGCTCCTGTTTGTTTATAGACCTCCATGAGCAAATCCTCTATAAGGTTAGTAGCCTCCTCTTCCCCTTTTGCCAGTCCTACAATTTTTATATTAGATTTCTGGTAATGTGGAGACAATAGCTCATTTGCATTTATTATATCAAAGAGGTTCTCAGGTGAAGAGGCAAATGCAATACAATAAATATTAGAAGTAAGTCTTCTGTTGTTTATAGAATCTATGGTTTTGTCCTTTTTTTTCTTAAGATTATTACTCACATATATTCTTGATGTCCATTGTATCATACCTAGCCCTCCAAGCCAATCCACTTATAACAAGTATTCAATAAAAGTATTCCACAAATTATCACATGTAATCAATTCATTTATTCCATCATACTTACGATAATCTCTATAGAGGCATATTTTTCAGCCATATCCGTGCATTTGTTCAGTGAATACAAAACATATTCCATTACCTCGGTATGGCTATTAAAAAATACGGGCATTTTATTCATGGTATTTGCCATAACTGCCCTGACAATCATACGGTCTAGGCTTTGAAATCTTTCTTCAAGCTCATTTATAAGCTTATTTTTTTCTTTATAAAGTCTATCCTTATCAATAGGCTCATCCGAATCTGTACCATCCAGGTCTACAAATAAAGATCCACTTTGGAGATTCTTGCTATGAAGAAGCGAATGTAATTGTTCTTCTCTTCCAAGGCTGTCCACAATCATTCTATGGTTCTTATCTATCTGGTAGATAATGTCTTCAAGACTTATTATATCGTATTCCATATCCTCTTGTAAGCCTTCTATAACCCCAAAACTTTCAAGTATCTCAGATGTAGGCTCTTCCTGCTTATCCTTTGTGAATGCCTTATTGATGCTTCCGATTATATGAAGAGCCGCCTTTCTATGCTCATTATTATTCTCTGAAGCTTGTCCTATATAGGGAGCACATAATAATATTGTATACAGTTCATTTACAATCTCAATTAGATTGTAATAAGCTGAGGATTCTATCTCTAATAATGCTGCTGCTTCTTGCACAAGCAGGCTTGCCTCTTCGTATTCTTTATTACTAATATCCTTAAAATCTAATATTTCTAGCTGGTCTTTCTTATCCCAAAGCTCAGGATATGCTTCCTTCATATCTGAAGAAATATCAAGCATTGCACAGCTCCTGATAATATAAATATAGGTCTCCAATACACCTTCACTGGCTCCGATAAGCTCATTGAAGCTGTCACTTATATAATCGAAATATTTTTGTTTAGTTATACGGACTGGTAATTGACCAATAACTTCTTTTATTTTTTCATTTATCATTACATTATCTTCAGAATCGAAGATATAACGAAGGACTTCCCTTGCAAGCTCTTCATCCTCTTTAATCTGGTCCATTTCCTTAAATCTATACTCCACACGATTTAGGGCATATTCATATATCTCGAATAAATCGACAAAGAGGGTTAGCATCTCCATTCTCTCTGTGATGTTACTACGAATATTATCTATCTGCCTAACATACTCAACTAAATCTTCCTTTTCTCTTACCTCTAGTAGGGCATCTGAAATAATATCATTTATATGCTTGATATAATCACGAGTCTGACCAGTCCAATTCTCATCCCAGTACATTTCATATCCGGTATAATAATTTAGAGCAAGTCTAACTGTTGCATAGGTATTATATTTTTCGGCTGCCATCTCAAAAAATTCTGGTATGCTTTCTTGTAGATTGTGGTTATTAATGATGTCCTTATAAATGCTTTTTAAATTCTTGCTCATATGAAACCTTTCTGTTATGTTGTTTTTATAATTATAAGCAGGTTAGTGCTCTAAACACATGTCACATAAAATGAACTGTTAACATGGACTAACTGCTTATCGTGGTTATTCGCGGACATGGTTATGTGTAAATAAATGTTCCATACAGTATTCGTAATTTCCGTCACATTTTGAACAAAATCTGAATTCTAAATTATCATCATCCAACTCTGACCTACCACAAACGGCACACTTATGCCTTGTAATTACATTTTTTCCTTTAAATTCTGTTACATTACCCTGTCTTCTTCCCTCATTCATCTGTTTACGGAATTTCACTCTTCGTTCGAATTCCCTTGGAGAAACCCTTCGATAATCTCTGGTTGCAAAATAGAAAATTAAGAAATTAGCTAAGGACACTACGATTGGGATTATACCTAAGTAAAATTTATTAACAATAAAATTATAAATATTATATATATACATGGCTCCACTAATCCAGGCTAGATATTTTACCTTGACCGGGATGATAAAATATATCAAGAATTGAGTATTCGGATATAAAGCCGCAAATGCAAAGAACATAGAGCTGTATATAATTTCTAAGGGTGACGTTAATAATATCATGTATCCACCCAATATATTGACACTAAATATTCCATATACGATAAATGCTGCAATTATATTAAATATAACTGCTGAAAAAAAGTAGAGGTTAAGCCTAAAAGAACCCCAAGCATTCTCTAAAGCATTTCCTATCATATAAAATAGATAGGCCTTAATAAATACAAAAAAGATATTTCCTAATGATACATATGGAATCAAAAAGGTAACCAGTCTCCACACCTGACCTTTTAATACCTTATCTATATCCAAGCCAAGATATAAAACCGCATTAGGGCTAAAAGTATATATCAAAAGTCCTGCCCCATATAACAAAATGATGTATTTCATAAGGTTTCTAATTGCATATCTGCCAAATTTCTTTTCCAATAGCTGAATAAATCTCATATAATCTCCTATGCCTTTCATATTAAGCTAAAAAAGCTTTTTCTTCCTAAATATTAAAACTGTAATAACTGTAATTACTAGAGCTCCCACTGTCACAATTATAAAGCCATAAGGTGTATCTCCACCGGGAATCTTAACAAAGTTCATCCCATAAAAGCTGGCTATCATGGTAGGTATCGAAAGAACTATGGTTATGGCTGCAAGAAATTTCATAACTAAGTTTTGATTGTTCGAAATAATCGATGCAAAGGCATCCATCGTACCCGATAATATTCCACTATAGATATTAGCCATCTCTATAGCCTGCTTATTCTCGATAATTACATCCTCAAGAAGGTCCTCATCCTCAGGATATCTCTTGATACTATCTATCTTTAGCATTTTCTCAAGTACAACCTCGTTAGATCTCAATGATGTAGTAAAATAAACAAGACTTTTCTCTAGTTCCAATAAATCTATTAATTCGCTGTTCTGTGTAGATATATGAAGCTTTCTTTCAATCTCATCACTTTTACGATCAATAGTACGAAGATTTTGAAGAAATGTAGATGCATTCCGATATAGTATCTGCAATATAAATCTTGTTTTCTTATAGGTATAAAAATCTCTTACCCTTCCATCCAAAAAGTATTTCAATATCGGGGTTTCTTCTAGGCAGACCGTTATAAGATAATCTTTAGATACAATTATTCCAAGGGGAATAGTAACATAGCGATCCTTCCCATGACCTTTTTCCAGAGTAGGTATATCCACTACAATTATGGTATACTCATCCTCCACTTCAATTCTAGCACGCTCCTCTTCATCTAATGGTGCTCTTAAGTGATTAATATCAATTTTGGTTCTTTCGGAGATGTCTAAAAGTTCTGTAGCTAGTGGATTAGTCATTGCTATCCAGCAACCCTCCGATATCTCATCCATAGTTTGTAATACACCTTCGACTGTCTTAAAAATTTCGATCATAAATGCTCCTTTCCACTGCTTATAGTATAGCAGTGGTTTTACATTATAATCCCCTTTTATGACAATGCAAAAATAGGAAGGATTAATATGGTAAGCCTCCTGCTAACTGCAGTACATGCTATGAATTTTTGCTTTCGGCTACTACTGCCAGGACTAGTATCCATAAAAACCACCTTCCTTTAAATTCCCAAAATTCAAATTAATTATATGTTTTTATATATCCTTTGTCAAACAAAACAAAAAGTGAGGCATGTACAGAGCACCTCACAGTTTTGTCTAATATCTATATCCTTAAAGAATAATTCCGCCTTCTCCTTCTCCTAGGATAGGTACCGAAAGTGTCGTACCCGGCATAAGACTTATAGAATATATATCATTCATCTCCATTAAATCAGCCAAATTAATGTCGCTTTTATCAATCACCGACCCCAAGGTGTCACCATCTTCTATTAAATAAGTGGTAAAATGAGCAAATCTATTATGTGGAATACAGGGTAGACAGATTACATCACCTATCTGGAGATTGTATATATTGATAAAGGGATTTGCCAATATTATCGTATTTATATCCACATTATACCTTCTGCTGATTGAATACAATGTATCTCCTTGTTTTATTTCATAAGATAAACAGAACAATTTAGTCTCCTTCTCCTTCTTGAACAGATTACTACATTGATTAATTCTATTATATTCAATAATTATGCAAATGGGACTCTATAAACTCTTGAATTTATCACAATACAAAATACAATATAATTAACAAAATTTCGACATTTGTATATTATATAAGTAAAACTAAATATAAGAAAATTTAATAAATATTTAATATTAACTTTACCTGTTCTAAATTTTTTATAATAAATAGGATGTTGAACTTAATATTTATGTATCGTATAATATTCAAGATAAGCAGATTAGGCCATGGTAAACATCACATTTTATATGACATGTCTTTTATGTCATAATAAAATGGGATGATTAACATGGATAAGTGCAACGTGAGCGAGAAAGTCGAAGACTTTCGAGCTTCTAATCTGCTTATCCATGATATAATCTGCTTATATAAGCTTTTTTTAGATAAAGGGGTGCATCATGATTCACAATAATTTTTCTTTAGGTATTGATATCGGTTCAACGACAGTTAAGATCGTTGTTATGAATAATAAGAAGGAGATACTACTTTCTGATTATGAAAGGCACTATGCCAATATTCAGGAAACCTTGGCTTCCTTAATGAGGAAGGCTGAGGAAGCACTTGGTGATCTGATTATAGCGCCTGTAATAACCGGTTCCGGAGGTTTAACTATAGCTAAGCATTTAGATATACCTTTTGTTCAAGAGGTCATATCCGTGGCCACCTCCCTACAGGACTATGCTCCTCATACTGATGTAGCTATAGAACTTGGCGGAGAGGATGCCAAAATCATTTACTTCTCGAACGGTGTAGAACAGAGAATGAATGGTATATGTGCCGGAGGTACTGGCTCCTTTATCGATCAGATGGCAAGCTTACTTAAGACTGATGCGGCCGGACTTAACGAATATGCTAAGGATTATAAGGCAATCTATCCTATAGCAGCTCGTTGTGGTGTATTTGCAAAATCAGATGTTCAGCCTCTTATAAATGAAGGGGCAACTAAGCCTGATTTATCTGCTTCCATATTTCAAGCGGTAGTGAACCAGACCATAAGCGGACTGGCATGTGGAAAGCCAATTCGCGGTAATATAGCCTTCTTAGGTGGCCCTTTGCATTTCCTTAATGAGCTTAGGAATGCATTTATCAGAACACTTAAGCTTACCGACGAGCAAATTATTTCTCCTGAAAATTCTCATCTGTTTGCCGCCATCGGCGCTGCCATGAATTCCAAGGAGGAAAACTCTCGAACGCTATCATCTCTTCATAAGAAGCTATCAGAGGGAATTAAGATGGATTTCGAGGTTCATCGAATGAAGCCCTTATTCGAGGATGAAGCCCAGTACGATGAGTTCATAAAAAAACATTCTGTACATACTGTAAAAAAGGGAAACCTTTCTGAATATGAAGGCAATTGCTTCCTAGGCATAGATGCGGGCTCAACCACTACAAAGGTCGCTTTAGTTGGTGAGGACGGCTCCCTCCTATATTCCTTCTATAGCAATAACAACGGAAGTCCCTTAAAGACCACCATCAAGTCTCTAAAGGAAATATACGAGCTCCTTCCTGAGAAGGTAAAAATTGTGCGCTCCTGCTCCACCGGTTACGGCGAAGCCTTAATTAAGGCCGCTCTGGTATTGGATGAGGGTGAGGTAGAGACTGTCGCCCATTACCACGCCGCCGCTTTCTTTGAGCCAGATGTCGACTGTATCCTTGATATAGGCGGTCAGGACATGAAATGTATAAAGATTAAGAATAATTCCGTAGACAATGTTCTTCTTAATGAGGCATGCTCCTCAGGCTGTGGCTCCTTTATAGAGACCTTTGCCAAATCCTTAAATTATGAGGTCGAGGATTTTGCCAAGGTAGCCCTATATGCCGAAAATCCTATCGATTTGGGTACTAGATGTACCGTATTCATGAATTCAAAGGTTAAGCAGGCTCAGAAGGAGGGTGCAACCGTTGCTGATATTTCAGCAGGTCTTGCCTATTCCGTTATTAAGAACGCTTTATACAAGGTTATAAAGATTACTAATCCCAAGGATTTGGGTAACAAAATGGTGGTTCAGGGCGGAACATTTTATAATGATGCTGTTCTTAGAAGCTTTGAGATAATATCTGGCTGTGAGGCAGTACGCCCTGACATCGCAGGAATTATGGGAGCCTTTGGTGCAGCCCTGATTGCAAGAGAACATTATGAGGGCGAAGAAAGCACCATGCTTACCATAGACCAGATAAATGAGCTCAAATTCGAGACCTCTCTTGCTCGCTGCGGAAAATGTACCAATAACTGTACTCTTACTATTAATAAGTTTACAGGTGGTAGACGCTTCATATCCGGCAACAGATGTGAACGAGGGGTCGGCAAGGAAAAGAATGTAGAAAATATTCCTAATCTGTATGATTATAAGATGGATCGTTATTTTAACTATCCTATACTCCCCGAGGATGAGGCTCCCCGTGGTACTGTAGGAATCCCTAGGGTACTAAACATGTATGAGAATTATCCTTTCTGGCATACTTTCTTCACCAAGCTTGGATACCATATAGAGTTATCTCCCAGCTCTAGTAGAAAGATATATGAGCTTGGAATCGAATCAATTCCAAGCGAGTCGGAATGCTATCCGGCTAAGCTGGTTCATGGCCATGTTAAATATTTGATTGATAAGGGAGTTAAATATATCTTCTATCCCTCTATTCCATACGAGAGAAATGAGGTTCCTGGTGCTAATAATCATTATAATTGCCCAATAGTTACCTCCTATCCCGAGAATATTAAGAATAATGTGGAGGAGCTTAGAAATCCCTCTATTGAATTTGCCAATCCTTTTCTGTCCTTTGAAAGTGAGGAGATTCTATCCAATCGCCTGGTTGAAATATTCACTGAAAAAGGAATTGATAAAAATGAAATAAAGGATGCCTGTAAAGCTGCATGGGATGAGCAAGCCAATGCCAGAGATGATATGAGAAAGAAAGGCGAAGAGACCTTGGCATATCTTCGGGTTTCCGGTAGAAAGGGAATTGTACTTGCAGGTAGACCCTACCATATAGACCCTGAGATCAATCATGGTATCCCTGAGATGATTAATTCCTTTGGTGTTGCCGTATTAACCGAGGATTCAATATCACATCTAAGCGAAATCGACCGTCCTACCATCGTGGTAGACCAATGGATGTATCATTCTAGGCTAT
The DNA here is from genome assembly GCA_012522735.1 of Clostridiales bacterium. Lineage (GTDB taxonomy): Bacteria > Bacillota > Clostridia > Lachnospirales > Lachnospiraceae > Mobilitalea. The sequence continues at coordinate 11,795 of JAAYJU010000013.1, forward strand.
ATGCTGCAGCATCATTTGTACGCACTCAGCCTAACCTAGAGCTTATACAGCTATTTTCCTTTGGCTGCGGCCTAGATGCGGTAACAACTGACCAGGTAAATGATATTCTATCAGACTCAGGTAAAATATATACTGTGTTAAAGATAGACGAGGTTAACAATCTAGGTGCGGCTAGAATTCGTATCCGTTCACTGCTATCGGCAGTTAAGGAAAGAGAAATCAAGGGATATAAGGCTAAGGTAGTATCCTCTGCCTATCATAGAGCTATATTTACAGAGGATATGAAGGATAGCTATACCATACTGGCACCTCAGATGTCTCCTATACACTTTGAGCTCCTGGAACCTGCTCTAAGATACGGAGGCTATAAGGTGGTCGTACTTCCCAATGACAATCGGCGTTCAGTGGATGTAGGCTTACAATATGTTAACAACGATGCCTGCTATCCATCCCTGATGGTAGTAGGTCAGGTTATGGACGCCCTTCTATCAGGTACATATGACCTGAACAAGGTTGCTGTCATGATTACCCAGACTGGTGGGGGATGTCGTGCAACAAACTATATTGGATTTATTCGAAGGGCCTTAGAGAAGGCAGATATGTCACAGATACCGGTTATCTCCTTAAGTGCATCCGGTCTTGAGAAGAACCCCGGCTTAAAGATTACACCTAGACTTCTGCTTTCTGCTATGGAAGCGCTGGTATACGGTGATATCTTCATGCGTGTTCTCTATAAAGTAAGGCCATATGAGAAGATTCCTGGCTCAGCTAATGAACTTCATACAAAATGGCGTGATAGGTGTATTAAATCTCTGAAAAAGGGGAAATGGAGAGAATATAAGAAGAATATAAGAGGTATCATCAAGGACTTTGATAACCTTCCTATTCATGAAGATATGAAAAAGCCCAAGGTGGGAGTTGTGGGTGAGATACTCGTAAAATTCCTGCCCTCAGCTAATAATTATCTGGTAGAGCTACTGGAGGCAGAAGGCGCAGAAGCTGTAATGCCCGATTTGCTGGATTTCCTTAACTACTGTGCTTATAATAATAATTTCAAGGCTAAATACCTAGGAAAGAGTAAAAAGAGTGCTCTTATATCTAATATAATCATCTGGGCTTTAGAGGCACTTCGTAAGGAGGCTGTCAAATCATTTAAGAAAAGCAAGCGTTTTCATCCTCCTGTTCATATAAAGAAGCTGGCTGAGTATGCCAAGGATGTGGTATCTATAGGTAACCAGACCGGTGAAGGATGGTTTCTAACAGGAGAGATGTTGGAACTTATGCATAGTGGAGTATATAATATAGTATGTACCCAGCCCTTTGCCTGTCTACCCAACCATATAGTAGGTAAGGGTGTAATCAAGGAGCTAAGACGCCAGCACCCTGAGGCAAATATCGTAGCTATCGACTACGACCCCGGTGCCAGTGAGGTTAATCAGCTTAACCGTATCAAGCTAATGCTATCTACGGCTGTAAAGAACATGAATGAAGCATCAGGGCTATAATAGCCCGTATCAATTATTATAAATTTAATAAGGGCTTTTGCCTATAGGTTTTATATGTTCTCAATCTGCCAGTCTATAGGTTCTACTCCATGACTAACCAGAAAATTATTGGTTTTACTAAAGGGCTTGCTTCCAAAGAAGCCTCTGTAAGCAGATAAGGGACTTGGATGAGGTGCTTCAAGTATCAGATGCTTCTTGTTGTTAAGCATGATTTTCTTTGCCTGAGCTGGTTTTCCCCATAAGATAAATACTATAGGCCTATCCTGCTCATTTACAGCCCTAATCACCGCATCTGTGAACCTCTCCCATCCCATTCCCTGATGAGATAAGGCTTGATGTGCCCTTACGGTTAAGACGGTATTTAATAAAAGCACTCCTTGCTCAGCCCATTTTTTCAGATATCCGTTATTGGGAATATAAGAGCCTATATCCTCATTAAGCTCCTTATAGATATTAACTAGAGATGGCGGTAGCTGCGTTCCAGGTGTTACCGAAAAGCACAAGCCATGAGCCTGTCCTTCATTATGATAGGGGTCCTGCCCGATGATAACAGCCTTGACCTTGCTTAAGGGAGTAAGATGAAATGCATTAAATATATCATCAGCCTTAGGATATATAAGGCGACTTTTATACTCTGATATTATAAAATTATATAGCTCTCTATAATAAGGCTGACGAAATTCGTCTCCTATAGCATCAAGCCAATCATTAGTAATGGCACTCATAGCCTTACATCAATTCCTCTCTCCTTAAGGTAGCGCTTAACCTCCATGATTTCCAACTCCTTAAAGTGGAATAAGGATGCGGCAAGTAGACCGTCTGCCTTACCTATGGTAACGGCATCATAGAAATGCTCCAGCTTCCCTGCACCACCTGAGGCAATAACCGGTACGGATACATTTTCAGAAATAATCTTATTAAGCTCTAGATCATATCCACCCTTGGTTCCATCACGGTCCAAGCTGGTCAATATAATTTCTCCGGCACCAAGACGGGTTGCGCGAGTTGCCCACTCCACAGCATCAATACCTGTATCAACCTTGCCACCATGCTTTAGTACATTCCATCCGCTACCGTCTGTTCTTTTCTTAGCATCAAGCGCAAGCACTACACGACTGTTGCCAAATTCATTAGCCGCTTCTCTTAGTATACTCGGATTGGCTATGGCTGCACTATTAATTCCAACCTTGCTAGCTCCTACTGCAAGGACCCTTCTAAAGTCGTCTAGAGTACGGATTCCTCCTGCTACGGCAAAGGGAATACTTACTGCTTTCGCAATCTTACTCATAATATCCATATTAATATCTCTCTTGTCGGTTGTAGCCGAGATATCAAGGAATACTAGCTCATCTGCTCCTGATTTGGCATAGGCTTTTGCTATCTCCACCGGATCACCGGCGTCCTTTAAATCCACGAATTTGACTCCCTTTACTACACGTCCATCATGAATATCAAGGCACGGTATAATTCTAATCTTAGTCATAAATCCTCTCCCCCCTGCGATATAGTTATAAATTAATTATAGAACGATATATTCTCTAATATTACATCGTATACTGCAATACTATATTTTGCCTGACTCTCACTGTTTATTATTCTTAATGCTTGTTCCTCTGTGAGGTTGAATACACTGTATAATTCAGCGACAATTTGATCCCTAACATAATCCAAATCTGTCTTAATTCCAAGCATTGTAGCCAGCTCGATATACTTATCATATCTTTGTAATCCTTTAAGTAAGGAATCTAAGGCTTCAGGGAATTTTCTCATGTGATAATAGTTATTATATGAGTTCAGCTGTTTGTTTACGAACATAACAGTCATAATCTTATCATATAGCTCGATATCCTCATCCTTAAGCTCTATACCATATACCTCATTATATGCTTGAGTATATCTCTGTCTTCCGAAGTAATCAGTTGCATTCTTTATACTTAATGAATAAGAAAATATATTTGTTGAAATTAGAAGCAGAATAACTAATACTCCAAAGAACAAGAATACAATAGAAGCTCCGGTTTTATTTATGTGTCCATCATCCACATAGTCATCTAAAATCTCTATCTTTTTCTTTTTTTCCTTCTTAGCCTTCTTCTTATCCTCAGTGGGCTCTGCTTCTTGCTTGCCTTTTCTAGGTAGCTCATCGCCCTCTTCTGTATCGGTGACCTGATCCTTCTTACCCTTTCTCTTTTTTTTCTTTTCTTCCTTTGCCGCCGCTGCTTCTTCCTTAGCCTTTATCTTCTCTGGGCTTATATCGTCATCATCTAGATTTGCAAATAGCTTATCAAATAAACCCTGCTTCTTTTCTTTATTTTCTTTCTCTTCCTTCTTTTTCCTCTTACCTTTCTTTCCCTTAGAAGCCTTCTTATCATCTACATCAGAATCTGGAATAATATATTGAATGCCTTTGTCGGAATCACTTAAATCAGATACTGCCTCCAAGGCCTCAGAAAACACCTCTCCTACGTCCTCAGGATATTCCTCGGCTAGACGATTGCTAGCATCTATTCCTCCAAGCAAATCGGATATAGCCTGTATATCATCCTCTCCTTGATTATCCGGATTGAAATGGTTTAGAAGATCGAGAAGCTCATTTTCGGCTGAAATCTCTTCTTCATTTGAACTATTATCTAAATTAACAAAATCAAACGAATCACCAATATCAGATATATCATCCGTATCCTCTGAATCTTCTGGACCATCCATATCTTCTGGGCTGTCATTATCATCGACCATATCTAGATGCTTTAGTAAATCGTCTAATACCGGTTCGATATGTTCATCTTCTATAAGACTTTGATCATCAGAATTATTTATCTCAAGAAATTCATTATCAATATTGGGCTCAAGCTGACTAATTACATCTTCAGATTCTTCATCATTACTTATTTCATAAGATTCAGAGATAGTAACACTATCACCATATAATTCCTCATCACTTATTACTATAGGATCATCGAACTCTTTCATAAAATCATATTTTTCAAATCCCTCTAAATCATCCGGATCTAAAAAAGGTGATTCAAGCTTTTCTTTCGGAACAATAATATCAGGAGAATCACCGCTTTGATCCTCCTTCTTTTTCTTATATATATGACTAGCAGCAGTAGTCGTCTTATTCTGTACAGAATTCAGAAGGTCATCAAGATAGGACTCATTAGATACTAAGTCCTTTTTTACATCACATTCATTACAATATTCTGTTCCATCAGATATAGGTTTCTTGCATAGCTTACACTTCGCCATAGGTCACCGCCTGTTTTCTTACGTAATATTCAGGTTCTACTCTATCGTATGTAAATCTTAATCTTTATCTTAAGTCAATATCCGAGTTTATATCATTTATTATATTCCTAAGCTCTAATATCTCAATCTTTTTACCATCAATAGTTAGTATTCCTGAAACTACACCCTTAACAGAAGTGCTAAGCTTTCTGCCCGGCTTACTTATATTGGCTGTCGTTGTTCTATAGATGCCTTCAACCTGATCTACATGAAATCCAATGTTCATATCCTTTATACTTGTTACAATCAGCATCTCTAGTTTTTCATCATCCACATCCTCAAGCTTTAGGCTTGCCACAAGATCAATAATGGGAATAACAAAATCCCTTGGCATAATTACTCCTTCAATATATGGATGGGAATTTGGTATTTTCCTTGACTTTTTGTCATATGGTAGTATTTCTCTGATATCATTAATATCAATTCCATATGCATTTCCCCCTGCTCGAAATTCTAAAATCTCAATTTCCCTTTTTTCCTCTGCAAGCATTAATTCCTTCTCCATTATCTTCCTCCGCTATGTACATATTCGAACAATATATATATCGCCAATTTTCTACTTATATTATAGTATATATAGTTAAAAAAGACAAACAAAAACGTTTGTCTCTATAAATTGAGTTCTAAAATAAAAATCTATAATAAAATAACGTAATAGAATCATAGTTAATAAAAATTTAATAAAATCAACACATAAAAAAGTACAAATATCTGGTTACAAATTTAACATTGTGTGTTATACTGTCCACGATAGGCATATTGATTCAGCTATGCTGAACTTAAAAAACACTACATGTTTTTATTAATGCCCAAAATTTATAATAATTAAATGGAGGATTTTACTATGAATGCTACAATTGATCGTGATGGATGTATTAGTTGCGAACTATGTACTGAGACATGTCCTGAAGTATTTCGCATGGCAGACGATGGACTTGCAGAGGTTTATACAGATCCCGTTCCTGCTGATGCAGAAGAAAGCGCTCAGGAAGCAGCAGACAATTGCCCTACAGCTGTTATTACTGTAGAGTAATACAATATTATAAAAAAAGCCCTAAAATAAGCATATACGGGTATAAAGGAAAGGATAACAGGTATCCTTTCCTTTATTTTTAATTATTTATTTTGTCTCTAAAATGTATTGATTTAGAATGCTTTCAAGCATTTCCTGTCTGCCAGATTTGTTAGGGGTTACATTGTTCTTTAAAGCATAGGCCTCTAATTCCTTAAAGCCAACCTTACCATCAACAATGTCCTTACCTATTCCCTCTGTATAGCTTGCATAACGCTCAGCCTTAAAGTTCTCAAATACCTTGTCCTCTAAAAGCTTAGCAGCTACCTTTAAGCCCTTTGCAAATGTATCCATACCTGCGATGTAAGCATAGAATAAATCATCATCTTCAAATGAAGGACGACGTACCTTGGAGTCAAAGTTTAATCCACCCTTACCAAGTCCACCATTAAGTAGAATTTCATACATTGCAAGGGTAGTATCATAAACATTGGTAGGGAACTGGTCTGTATCCCATCCAAGATTAGGATCACCTGTGTTAGCATCTACGCTACCAAGAACTCCATTGATTCTGCTGGTGTTAAGCTCATGCTGGAAGGTATGCATAGCTAAGGTTGCATGGTTTGCCTCGATATTCATCTTGAAATAATCCTGTAAATTGTACTTTCTTAGGAAGGCAAGTACTGTCGCTGTATCGAAATCATACTGATGCTTAGTAGGCTCCTTGGGCTTAGGCTCGATTAAGAACTGACCAGTAAATCCGATTTCCTTAGCATAATCAACAGCCATCTGAAGTAATCTAGCAAGGTTATCAAGCTCAAGTGCCTGATCTGTGTTAAGTAATGTTTCATAACCTTCACGACCGCCCCAGAATACATAGTTCTCACCGCCTAATTCCTTGGTGATTTCCATAGCCTTCTTAATTTGAGCTGCAGCATATGCGAATACAGTTGCATTACAGGAGGTTCCTGCACCGTGAACGAACTTGTCATCGCCAAATGCATTGGTTGTTCCCCAGAGACACTTGATACCAGTACGCTTCATCTCTTCTTTAATTACAACTACGATTTCATCTAATCTTCTGTTAGTCTCTGCTAAATCACCAGGAACTCTTGGAGCTATATCAGCATCATGGAAACAGAAATACTCAATCTGTAATTTCTCCATAAATTCGAATGCGGCATGAACTCTTTCCTTTGCCTTCTTCATTACATCTTCTGTATTGTCCCAGTCACGAGCCATTGTTGTACCACCAAAAGGATCAACACCCATGTAAGTGAATGTATGCCAATATGACATAGCAAACTTCAGATGCTCTTTCATGGTCTTACCCATAACTACTTCGTCGGGATTGTAATACTTAAATGAAAGATTGTTTTTACTTTGTGGACCTTCATAATTAATCTTACCAACTTTAAAATATGACATTATTTGTTCCTCCTTATATTTTTAGATTATTATCAGTTTGTGTTTTTTGGTAAAAATCATACCTGTTTATATTATAATACCTTATCAAAAATTTGACAACAGTTAATTTGTAAATTAATTAAACTAATTCGGTTTTACTCATATTTCATTCCAAAAGCCTTCTAACATTCAAAAGTCCCCAACCCTGTTTCTCCCATCTCTGACCTAAATCAACCGCGCTATCTCTTAGCTTAAGCTTAACCTCCCTATTATTTAGATTCGGATATGCAGATAATAGTAGGGCTATAGCTCCCGATACCACGGGAGTAGCCATGGAGGTTCCGCTTTTTATTGTATACATCATTGGGAATTCAGCTGTTTGATATCTAGCATTTGCTCTTCCCTTGGTCACATAACGATTAATATTACAGGAAATAATATTGGAGCCTGGAGCTACTATATCAGGCTTTTTTATACAATATGGTGTGGGGCCTCTTCCTGAATAATCCTTTGATTTTGAACCAAACACCTCTACCGATACATTGTCATCGGATGAACCCACCGTAATAACCTTGCGACTTATCCCAGGTGTAGATATTGACATAGGGCCTGGTCCGTTATTTCCTGCTGCTACAACAACTATTATCCCGCTGTCCCAGACAGCATTTACTCCTTGTACAAGTAGAGAATTTTCATCCAGAGTATCCTTGGCAGAGGTTCCAACACTAATATTTACTATTCGAATATTATATCTTTTACGATTATCAATTATCCATTGAAGTCCTGCAAGAACGTCTGATATATTTCCGTCTCCTCTATGATCAAGGACTTTTATAACTATAAAATTACAGGCAGGTGCAATCCCCATATATTTGCCTTTAGAGGAATAACCGTTGCCTCCGATAATCCCTGCCACATGAGTTCCATGCCCGTTATCGTCATAAGGCTCCTGCTTACCATTGACAAAATCCTTAAAGGCTACGACTCTATTACCACCCTCAGCAAAATCCTTATGCAGACAAATCCCAGTATCAACGATGGCAACTCCTACATCGTGGCCGAAATATCCATTACTGTGAGCCCATTTGCTTTCGATAATATCATTCACTCTATTCATTTGAGCTGTAATATGGGTATCCATCTCAATGTTAATCAATCCGTCCATTTCCTTAATTCTATCTATCTTATCACTATCAATCTCAATTACATAGGCGTCAATCATGGGTAATTTGTATTTAATATATCCCAACTGCTCCAAGGTTGCCCGTCTACTTTCATAATCCTTACAATGCACTATTACTTGAACCTTATCATTATCTTCCATATCTACTCCAACCGTTTTCTATTATCTTATTCAGATTAGTCACCCAATTTTACAAATATTACATTATTTATTAAAAAAAGAGGAAATCTGTCAAGCTATCAATCATATGATACAGTGTAATTAATATTAGGAGGAACTACTATGAGTGATTTAGCAGCAACCCATTGTGACCGTGGTGTTGGTGGAGCTAATGATTGCGGATGGATAATTTTCCTTATCCTCATCTTATGCTGCTGTGGTGGTAACAATAGTGGATTTTTAGGCGGAAGAGACTGTGGCGGCGGTATTGGCGGAGCTAATGATGGCTGTGGATTTATTTTCATTATCCTCATCTTATGCTGCTGCTGTGGCGGCGGAGGCGGTTTCGGCTTCTAGGATCTAAACTAAGGCAAAATGACATATCATTCTTAAAAAAGCTGCGTAATACGCAGCTTTTTTCTTTTTAGGAAGCATGCAATTGCTCGCAAAGAAATAATGATTGTTTATCGTCTTTTATTTCTTTTTAGTCGTTCCGCACAATTTCTATCTATTTCATAAATTGTATTCTCCTCTATGATTAGATCCTCGTCTCTTTTATTATTAAGGGGCTCATTTTTACTGGGACGACTTGTATCTTTAAATTCACTCTCTCCTTTCGTAAATTTATGTTCATTACCTGGAAAATTAAATTGATTATTCATTTAAGCCTCAAAGAGTTATTGTCAGTTTCAGTATATGATAATTTTTTCTAAATGTCATTGAAAGTGACTTTGTTTTCCTATATACTATGAATACAAATAGGAAGAATATTATGTTTATATATAATTATAAAAATATAAATTTAAGAGACTAGCATTATTAGGAAAGAAAATACTTGAGAAGGAAAATCCTTCTGTATAGAGGAAGGGAGAAGAAAATGTCAGGATCAGTATACGGTAAAAGTTTTACAATCACTACCTGGGGAGAATCCCACGGTGAGGGTTACGGAGTCGTTATAGACGGTTGTCCGGCAGGGCTACCAATAGATGAAGGTCAAATTCAGGAATATCTAAAAAGAAGAAAACCAGGTCAGACCCAGTTCTCCACCACAAGAAAGGAAGAGGATAAGGTTAGGATTTTATCTGGCTTATTTGAAGGAAGGACTACGGGAACTCCAATCTCATTAATAGTATTTAATGAAAATCAACGGTCATCAGACTATTCTGATATTGCTTCATATTATCGTCCCGGTCATGCTGACTATACCTATGATATGAAATACGGATTTAGGGATTATCGCGGAGGAGGACGTTCCTCCGGAAGGGAAACCATAAGCCGGGTAGCCGCAGGGGCTATAGCATCTGCTATCCTTAAGGAGCTTGGTATCTCTGTATATGCTTATACCAAGTCTATTGGCCCTATAACCATAGATTATCAGAATTGCCGTAAGGAATACTCATTAACTAATCCTTTGTCCATGCCAGATCCGGATGCTTCTAAGAAGGCTGAGCAATATATCCTAGAAAAGCATGAGGAACAAGATTCTGTAGGCGGAGTTATAGAATGTATCGTAACCGGAATGCCTGCTGGAATTGGTCAACCGGTATTTGACAAGCTGGACGCTGCACTTTCAAGGGCTGTAATGTCTGTGGGAGCTGTTAAGGGAGTTGAAATCGGTGATGGCTTTTTAGCTGCCACTCATACAGGCTCCGAGAATAATGACCCCTTCGCATATGATAAGGATAAGCAGTTGATTAAGCTAACTAACCATGCCGGAGGAATATTAGGCGGAATAAGCGATGGTTCGGAAATCATCCTAAGGGCTGCCATAAAGCCTACCGCTTCCATCGGAAGACCCCAAAGAACTGCAAATAAGAATAATGAGAATATCGAGATACAGATTGTCGGCAGACATGACCCAATAATTGTTCCAAGAGCCGTAGTGGTAGTAGAATCCATGGTGGCAATCACCTTAGTAGATTACCTTTTCCAAGGCATGACCTCCAGATTGGATAGGATCAAGGAATTTTATAGTAAGTATTGATCAAATAACCAGTCATAATATCTTATTTATGGCTGGTTATATTATATAATATAATTCAATATAGAAATCTTTAACTGACTTGCATATAGCAAGAATCGTTTCTTCATTATCTTTAAAAAAGTCAACTTCAAATTAATTAGTGTATCTTTTTAATATAACTGGATTATTTTATTTAATCTGATTAACACTTTCCGCTATAATCTGAGCTTCATCATGTGATAGGTTGCTTTTAAAGAAATCTATAAGAAATATATAATCACCATAACTCCAAGATATAGTAATAAGGTCTTCTTTTTCTACGAGTATCCCTTCGGAGCCATGAATCATGACTTTTGAAATACTCTCTGCATTTTCAGTATCGATATTTACAACACCTCCACCACTAAACTGCTGGAATATTATAAGACTGTTATTGGTGTCAATATACTGAAGAGCCTTTAAAAGATCATTATTTGTTATACTGCTTAGCTCGTAGCCTTCAGGTATTATAGTGGGAGCATATGCATCATCCCAATTGATGATAATACTATTAGAAGTAGCATCATCATTTGAATCCAAGCGAATACTTGTATAATCCTCCTGCATATCAATTATAAAGTTAAACACCTTGTTCCTTATGGCATCAACAGAAAACATCGGAACAGAAAATAAAATTATAACAAGTAAAAGTATAGCAGCTGTCTTATTAAAAGCTTTAAAAGTTTTATGTAATGTGTTCTTTATTTTGCTTGCATTATACAATCTACTGATATTTCTTTGATTTCGCTTTCTTGTAATTTCATCAAGACTGTAGAGGTAATCATTTTGTATAGCTTCATTTTCTTCATTCAGTAATTTCCCTTCCATGTCCATATAGCTTAAGATAGCTATTTTTATCCTTATATCATCCATCTTTTCATGTAGAATATCCTTATCAAAAAAATGCTTGTTTACCATAATCAATCCTCACTTTTATTAACTCCATTTTCGCTAGTCAATAGGTTTAATGCTCTTTTTCTAGCGCGAACAAGATATTGCCTAATATTATTAATCGGAATATCCATGACCTCAGATATTTCTTTATTACTTAGTTCAAATATGTATTTATTATAAAGAAGATCTCTATCCCTTTCAGATAATTTACACATAAGCTCTCCCAAATTTTCAGAATCCTCTCTTATGATATAGGCTTCTTCTACTGTCATTGCTGTATCTACAATTAATTCCGCTATATCATTATCTTCTCCCATGAACTGTTTGTCAGCCTTAGTGTTACGTTTTCTTACATGATCAATAGATGTGTTCTTAATAGTATTGACGATATATGAGGTCTGTTTGTAACAGTTTATTGAGCGTAATATTGGAATCTTATCTATTAATTTGACGAAAGCATCATGAATAATATCATCAGTAACATTTATATCACAAGTTATTTCATATGCTTTTTTCTTCATGATAGGGTAGTTCTGTTCGTATAATCCTGATATAAATTCCTTGTCACTTTCATTTTCTATTGTTAAGAACAATGTTAACATCTTTATTCTCCTTATATACACAAAAACACTTTATTAGTCATTATTTGACATATTTTTAATGTAATTGTACTATAAGGCTCTACATTGTTCAACCATTCTTTGTTAAATTGTGAGATATTATGACTTCTAATTATACTGCAATAAAATAGGAACCATCGAATAAATTATTACTTTTATCCCTAAGCAAAATTTCTAATAGATTTTATCCAACATAAATAAAAAAACCTGAAAATCAGAAAAACTCAGATGTAAGTGTTGCAAACAAGTCCATAAGTTCGTCTATATTAGTGTAACGAAAAAAAATAAGAGGAGGGATATATTAATGAAGAAAAGTAAATTTCTTGTTTCAATGTTCACATTGCTAATACTATTAACAAAATATATAAATCATATTATAATGCTTATAATGGTAATATGCGTCTTTTTAAACTTTTCAGCTTGTAAAGCTGAAGAGGAAAATTATGAATATATTGAAGATTTACTGTTGTCACAGCTTGATTGGAAGTCTGATGATTACCTATCCTCTCTAGAAGAAGGACAAGAGGATATTATTACAATTAAGAATATTCATTATGGGAACTTTTCATCCATGGATAAAGACGAGTTATTGGTGCTTTTTCATATAGCCCCACATCTAGGTGGGCGAGATCATACCATCGCTGCTATATATGATAGGGCTACTCTTAATATCAAAACTCAGAAATCTTTATATTCTGATCGTGTAAGTATATATGTTTTGCCATATATAAATGGAAGAGATAATATCTTATATATAAGTAACACAGTTTATCAAGGGGTTCCTTCTTATAGGATAGAATTATACCAAATTCAAGATAATGAATGGCTTACAAGCCCTATTTCAGACTATGACATAGATAATAACAATGTCTATGCTGTAACAGACAATACACTATTGCACATAATTGAGATAAATTATGATGAATATATGAGCGCGTCTTATAAATATAAATACACACTTTATTGGGATAGTAATGCAGGCAAATTTATAGACATATCAGATTCATCTTCCCCATATCTTGAATAATGCAAGACTTACTAAATAAAAACATAATAAATGGAGCTGTTTCAATATTCATTGGCTAATTAGTGGAGAAACAGCTCCGTCTTTATGTCTGACTTTTTAAAGTAAAGTAATCTTAATAGAATATTATTGAGCATAATTCGGGACCTTGTGTCAGGTTTTTTTCAGTGATTTTTTTTGTAAAATAGTATTGACATATATTCATTTATTAGTATAATGGAAGTTGCACTGTGTTTAGCCCTACTAAACTTTAAGTTTATATTTATTAAGAATTTTAGAAGAGGAGATCCTTATGGATATCGGTCAAAAGATAAAGGAATTACGTATTCAGAAAAGTCTGACACAGGAGGAACTGGCAGATAGAGCCGAGCTATCAAAGGGCTTTATATCTCAGCTGGAGAGGGATATCACTTCTCCTTCGATTGCAACCCTGATGGATATTCTCCAATGTCTAGGAACGAATCTAGAGGAGTTTTTCAGTGACAGCACTGCTGAACAGGTGGTATTTAAAAAGACCGATTATTTTGAAAAATATGACTCAGAGCTTAAGAATCTAATAAAATGGATTATTCCCAATGCCCAGAAGAATATGATGGAGCCAATACTTCTTACCCTAGACCCCGGTGGTTCTACTTATCCTGATAACCCCCATGAAGGCGAAGAATTTGGTTACGTAATAAGCGGTAGTATCGTACTCAATATTGGTAACAGATCCTTTAAGGCTAAAAAAGGGGAATCCTTTTATTTTACAGCAAATAAACAGCATTACATTACTGCATCAGACAAGAGCGGTGCTACCCTTCTATGGGTATCCACACCACCAAGCTTTTAATATACAAGAAGGAGGAAGCATTCATGACGGATAATAAATTAATAAATCTTGTGAACATAAGTAAATCCTATGGAGACAATATAGTACTGGATGAATTGAACTTATATATCCGAGAAAATGAATTCTTGACCCTGCTGGGACCATCCGGCTGTGGCAAGACAACTACTCTAAGAATCATAGGTGGATTCGAGCATCCGGATCAGGGACAAGTAATATTCGAGGGTAGAGACATAACTAAGATGGCACCTAATGAAAGACAGCTAAATACGGTCTTTCAAAAATATGCACTTTTTAATCATTTGACTATTGCAGAAAATATAGCCTTTGGACTTAAAATTAAGAAAAAAAGCAAAGCCTATATTGATGATAAGATAAAATACGCTCTTAAGCTAGTTAATCTAGATGGCTTTGAAAATAGAATGCCAGATTCCTTAAGCGGGGGCCAACAGCAAAGAATTGCCATTGCCCGTGCAATAGTAAACGAGCCAAAGGTACTGCTCCTTGATGAGCCCCTTGGTGCCCTTGACCTGAAGCTTCGCCAGGACATGCAATATGAGCTTATAAGACTTAAGAATGAGCTGGGAATTACATTCGTATATGTTACCCATGATCAGGAGGAAGCCCTTACCATGTCAGATACCATCGTTGTTATGAATCAGGGCTATATCCAGCAAATCGGTACTCCTGAGGATATCTATAACGAGCCTCAGAATGCATTTGTGGCAGATTTCATTGGGGAAAGTAATATACTGCCGTCAATTATGGTAGAGGATAGGCTGGTCAATATACTAGGAACTAATTTTGCCTGTGTTGATACAGGCTTTGGACGCAATAAGCCTGTGGATGTTGTAATTCGTCCGGAGGATATAGATTTGGTTAAGCCTGAGGAAGGCACCATAAAGGGTGTGGTTACCTCTCTCCTGTTCAAGGGTGTTCATTATGAGATGGAGGTTACTGCTCATGGCCATGACTGGCTGGTGCACTCCACTGATTTAGCACCGGTAGGCAGTGAAGTAGGAATCTTAGTGGATCCCTTTGATATCCAGATAATGAATAAGCCGGAATCCGAGGATGAAGAAGCAGTGGAACTGGAAATGTAGAAAAGAAATGCAGATGAGATGTAGAAGAGAAATGTAGAAAAGAAATGCAGATGAGTTGTAGAAGAGAAATTTAGAAAAGATAGGAGGCTATTATGAAAATCAGAAATGTATTAAATACTATAACTCCTAGATCCCCTTTACAAAAAAATGGATCAAACTCTCTTGGTATTCGAAATACAAAGTGGCTATCCTTCCCATATATTCTCTGGATGGCCGGTTTCATCATAATACCTCTTATTGTGATCTTGTATTATGGTATGACAACCAACGATAAACGCTTTACATTAGTCAATATAGGAGCCATACTTAACCCAATAAATCTTAGGGCTTTAAGACTCGCTTTAGAGCTATCAATAATAAGTACGGTGATATGTCTTCTGCTTGCCTATCCATTGGCTATGATACTTAATAAATCAAAAATGAAAAGTAACAGCTTCATAGTAATGATTATAATACTTCCCATGTGGATGAATTTTTTACTAAGGACAATTGCGTGGCAGAATATTCTTGAAAGAACAGGTATTATTAATACTGTACTTAAGTTTTTCAATCTTCCCATGCTAAATATCATTAATACACCAAGCGCAATTATTCTAGGTATGGTATATAACTTCCTTCCCTTTATGGTTCTGCCCATATATAATGTCCTCATTAAAATTGATAAGGATATAATAAATGCCGCCAGGGACCTTGGAGCAAACTCCAGGCAGACATTTCTAAAAATAATACTGCCTCTAAGTCTTCCCGGTGTCATAAGCGGTATTACCATGGTATTCGTTCCATCTCTTACAACCTTTGTAATCTCTAACATTTTAGGAGGTAGTAAGATTGTTCTGATCGGCAATGTAATCGAGCAACAGTTTCGTATCGGGAACTGGCATACAGGATCAGGACTATCCTTGGTGCTAATGATATTTATATTGATTTCTATGGCTATCCTGTCAAAATATGATAAGGAAAGCGAGGGAAGCGGCCTATGGTAAAGAAATTTATAGAACGATTTTATGTAGGGCTTATACTCTTCTTCCTATATGCACCTATTATAATATTGATTATATTATCCTTTAATAGCTCAAAATCAAGATCCAAATGGGGTGGCTTTACTCTACATTGGTATAAGGAGCTTTTTAAAAATCAGAGTATTATGAACGCTCTCTATACCACACTAATAATTGCATTCCTATCAGCTCTGATAGCAACTATTATAGGTACTGCTGCGGCTATTGCAATAAATAACATGAAAAAGACACCACGAACTATTATGGTTGCAATTACCAACATCCCCATGCTAAATGCGGATATTGTAACAGGTATATCACTAATGCTCTTATTCGTAGCACTTAAGTTTACGCTTGGCTTTACCTCTGTATTGATTTCACATATAACCTTTAATATTCCTTACGTTATATTAAGCGTTATGCCAAAGTTAAAACAGTTAAATCCTCATACCTATGAGGCGGCTTTGGATTTGGGAGCTTCACCGGTATATGCCTTCTTTAAGGTTATTATGCCTGATATATTCCCCGGTGTACTAACAGGATTTTTCTTGGCATTTACCATGTCCCTAGATGATTTTGTTATTACACATTTTACTAAGGGCCCTGAAATCAATACCCTTTCCACAAAGATATATACAGAGGTAAGAAAAGGGATTAAGCCTGAGATATATGCCTTGTCAACACTGATGTTCATTGCTGTGTTACTTCTACTGATTATAATTAATCGTAGGAATACAGATAAAAAGTCGCCCGTAAGGAGGTAAAACCTCCGTTATATGTTATTTAAATTAAAATTTTCTAGGAGGTAAAACCTCCGTTATATGTTATTTAAATTAAAATTTTCTAGGAGGTAAAACCTCCGTTATATGTTATTTAAATTAA